>JAEZCS010000016.1 GCA_023433445.1 Pseudomonadota bacterium
AGGTCGCCCACTGCCAACAAAAGAAACGACGGCAGCACCGCACCCACCAGCAGCCCGAACGCGGTTGCCAATGCCACCACAATGCCGACTTGCGTGAAATAGATGCGCGAAATGTCGCTCGAGGACGCGCCCAATATCTTGAGCGTTGCGATGCCGTTACGCTTGATTGCCAGATAGGAGGTTACGCCATTGCCGACGCCTACTCCTGCGATCGCCAGGGCGGTCAGACCGATCAGTGATAGGAATTGCCCCATGCGCTCGAAAAAACGGCTCGTGCCCGGCGCGGCACGGTCGCGGTCCTTGATTTCAAATCCGGCCATCGGAAAGGCGCGCTTCAATGCCTCGCCAGATGCTTGTGCGTTAGCGCCCGCCGGCAAGCGAATGCGATATTTGCTTTCGTACAGGCTGCCTGGCTGGATCAGCGCGGTGCGGCGCACCCCTTCGAGCGACGTGATCGCCACTGGACCGAGTGTGAAGCCCTCCCCCACGCGATCCGGTTCGTGGGCGATGATGTCCCGGATGCGGAACAGTGCCTCGCCATAGCGCAGCGTCTGCCCCCGCCGGAGGGCCAGCCGGTCCGCGAGCGCTTGCCCAATGACCAGTTCGTCCGGCTTCAGCGCGCCTGCGGGACCGCCTTTCAACATCAATGTGCCATAGAGCGGATAGGCGCGGTCCACGCCCTTGAGCTCGGTCAGCACTGCTGACGGCCCATCGCCGCTGCCAGGCCGCTGCGCCATGGCGCGCAAGCGAATGGTTTCGCTGAGCTGGCCCAGGCGGCGGAAAGCAGACTTTTCGCTCGCGCTCGCTTCGCGCTGCGCCATTGCTATTTCAAGATCGCCGCCCAACAGCGACTGACCCTTGCTCGCAATTTCGCCGGTGATCGCCGCTGTCAGACTGCCAATCGTTGCCAGCGCTGCCACGCCGAGAAACAGGCAGACGAACAACAGGCGCAATCCACGCAGCCCGCGATGCAGATCGCGCCAGGCAATACGCCAGCAGCCTCGCCAACCGAGCGTCGGGTTCATGTCCGCCTTTCCGCGACGATCAGGCCGTCGCGGATCTCGATGATGCGGTCGCATCGCTCGGCGAGGGCCGGGTCATGCGTGATGATGACCAGTGTGGCGCCATTGGCGGCCTGTCGAGCAAAAAGCAGGTCGATGACCGCCTTGCTCGTACCGCCATCGAGGTTGCCGGTCGGCTCATCGGCGAACAGTATATCCGGTCGAGGCGCCACTGCGCGCGCAATGGCGACACGCTGCTGCTCACCGCCCGACAGCTGTGCGGGATAATGATGCAGCCGGTGGCCAAGGCCTACCGCCTCCAGCTCTAAAGCCGCTCGATCGAAGGGATCGTCAGCCCCCGCGAGTTCAAGGGGCACAGCAACATTCTCAATCGCGCTCATCGTCGGCAGCAGGTGAAAGCTCTGCAATATGATGCCGATCCGTCCGCGCCGCGCCCGCGCCAACCCATCTTCATCCAAAGGGCCATAGTCTATCCCTGCGACCGTCACCTCGCCCGCGCTGGCGCGTTCCAGTCCCGACAGGATCGCCATCAGCGAGGATTTGCCTGATCCGGAAGGGCCTAAAATCGCAAGGCATTCGCCGCGCCCAATCGACAGGTTGATGCCCCTCAGAATATCGGTGGTGCCGAGAGACAGCGTGACATCACGCGCCCGAATGGCAATATGGGCTGGATCGGACGAACCGTGCATAACTGAAGGAGATTCCTTGGATGGCGCGACGCTGGCCCTCATATGTGATGTGCGCATTCATAGTGCAATCACTCGCCGCCTGCGCGGATGAGCCTGCAGTTGGCAACAATGCGGCATCAGCCACCGAACAGAAGACTGCGGTGCCGGCGACTGACCGCAAGCTGGTGATCGCGTTTGGAGACAGTCTCTATGCGGGCTATGGCGTCGCCCAGAATGAAAGCTTCCCATACGAACTGGAGAAGATCCTGCGCGCCCGAGGTCATTCGGTCGAGGTGCGCAACGCCGGTGTGTCGGGCGAAACTACGCGAGGCGGGCTTGAGCGCCTCACCTTCACGCTCGACGGCCTGCCACGCAAACCGGACCTGGTTCTCCTCGGCCTGGGCGGAAACGATATGCTTCGCGGGACAGACCCGGAGGAGAGCAGGAAGAACCTGCGCGCCATGTTGGACATCCTCAAAGCGCGAGAGTTGCCCGTCATCCTGACCGGAATGCTCGCCGCGCCAAACCTGGGGAAGGACTATGGCCGGCGCTTCGACGCCATCTACTCTGAACTGGCCGAGGAATATGGAATTCCCTTATATCCCTTCTTCCTTGAAGGCGTCATCGGCAATAGCAAATTCATGCAATCGGACTCGCTGCATCCCAATGCGCTCGGCATCGATATTGTAGCCGAAAAAATCGCCCCTTTGGTTTCACGCAGCCTGACAGCGGTTCACTAATTTTCCAATTTCAATTCGGGCATCCACGACCAGCCGCCCGTCAGTTGCCCCGAATTTAACCGCCGGGATTTGCCGCTAAGCCACGTTAGTGGCCATGCTTCCCGCCGCTACGTCAATGGCTGAGCCAGTGATATGCTGGGCTTCTTCAGACAGAAGAAAAAGGACGCTATCGCTCACGTCTGATGGTTCCACCCAGGGCACGCCCTGGGGGGAGAAAGGATTGAGGCGCATCTTCGCTTCGAATTTTGCCTGGCTAGGCTCAGCGTCGCCGGGCAAGGCCCGCTTCCAAGCGGCCGCGTTGTTGAGCAGCGGAGTGTTGACCGCGGTCGGGCAAACGCAATTTACCGTTACGTTGCTTTTCGCCACCTCCAATGCGGTAGCCTTGACCATTCCAATCACGCCCCATTTGGATGCGCAGTAGGCGCCCGAGTGCATCTGCCCCGTCCGGGCGGCGAGCGAAGCGATGGCAACAATGCGCCCGAATCGGCGGGCCACCATGCCGGGGAGCACCGCGCGCATGCTGTGAAAGACGCCATAGAGATTGGTGCGCACGACATCGTCGAACAATCCGTCGCTCATCGACGCTAACGGAGAGGTGCCGTACACCCCCGCATTTGCAATCAGCAGGTCAATCCTGCCGAACATTTCCACACCCTTTTGCGCCACCTCCGTGACTGCGGTAGGGTCGCGCACATCGGACCTGAGCGCCAGCACGCGCCGCCCCATCGCACGGATCATCGCCGCCGTCTCATCAAGGTCCGCTTGGCTTGCCATGGGGTATTCGATCGTCGGCAGCGAAGTCATGCTGTCAGAAAGAATGATGTCAGCGCCCTCCGCGGCAAGCCGCCGAGCATGACTGCGACCTTGGCCACGCGCGCCGCCGGTGATCCAGGCGACTTTACCGGCAAAACGACCAGCCGGCCGTTCTGGCGTCACGGCTTGGGCTGTGCTGGCGGTGGCCGACGAGGCGGTTACGGCACCTGCCGAAACTACGAACTGGCGACGTGAAATAGTCGGGTCGTCTGCAGGCATGGCTCAATCCTCTCGAACAGTGGTTTCGCGACCGTCTTGAAGGGAGGTCTCATGGTGCAACGATCTACGTCAAGCCTATGAGAGCGGCCGTTGAGGGCCAAACTCCGCCAAGGACGCCTCGCGTTCGCGGAAATGACTGTCGGCCTGCGAAAAGTGCCTGCGTGTGGCCGCCTTTTGGCGCTCGCCACGCCCTGCGGTATTGCCCGGACCTCTATCGACGTCTCGGTATCGACGCGCTCGTAATTAAGGGCGTTAGATAGCCCAAGAATTGCGCTCGAGAATCCTAGACACGGAGAGTTAACCCGGTGTTTTCCGCTGACTGAACCGAGCCTCTTCACGCCGATCGATACGACGTTGCCAACGCTGCGTGACGCGCAGCCGCCATATCAGATGCACCAGTCCGTAGCCCAGGAACGCGGTAATGATGGCGAAGAGAAGGAGCCCAAGCGCGGTAGGCGCGGCGATCCCGTAAAGCCAGATCGCCGTTCGATGCAGTTGGGATACCTCCATTTGCTCCAACCGATCGCCGAAAAATCCACTGCCTAATTTATAGGCAGCGAAATAGATGGGCGGAAAGGTGACAGGATTTGTCACAAGCGTTGCGCTCGCCGCGATCACGACATTCGCCCGGACCGACAATGCGAACAGGGCAGCCAGGGCGACCTGACCGACCGGAAGAATGAAGCCCGCGAACAGACCCAGAGCAAGGCCTCGCGCAATCGAGCGACGATTGAAATACCACAGCAGTGGATGGTTCAACCGATGTGCGAACGGCTTAAGCCACCGATTGGCCAAAAGTCGATCCCGATCCGGCAGTTTTTCCCACATCCAACGCACCCTGAAGTCCAGCCTTTCTACAATATCCCGACGTTAACCGTGCAGCCTTGACTGATTCATGAACCGTCGAGGTTAGCACGGCAGCCTGCGTTCGCCGCGAGGTGAAACCCTTGAAGGCCATGGCCGTTGCCAAATGAGAGGTCTGGCAAAGGAGACAACCGACATACACCACAGAAAAGCAGATGGAAGCAGCGCAGATTGCTCTCGTAGCCAGCAATTGGGCAGGCGAGCGAGACTGTCTGGATCGTCAGACGGATACTCTCGGCCGGTCAGATGTTCTTAAGGGTAGCGGAGACGGATCAGACGAACTTGTTCTCCAAAATCGTAGATATGGAGGTTTGGTAATGACCGAGCAGGCAAGCCAACAGCAGATTGCCGAAAAGGCAGCGTCGTTGAAAGCGGAGCGGGACGGAGCGATACAGCGTCCCGAAAATCACGGTCAAGCCAACGAAGGAATGATCTCGAAGCCATTCGAGGATCAGGCGCCGTCTGGGGCATTTGATGCTGAGGGGCATCGGCCGGTTCTCGAACGCAGCAGGAAGGTGCGCTGATGCTTGTCCAGATCAACACCGATAATCGTGTCGAGGGCACGGAAACATCAACTGCCGCCATCGAAGAGCGGGTGCGCGAACGCCTGTCGCGCTTCTCCGATCGGTTGACCCGGGTCGAGGTGCATATTCGAGATCTCGATGGCGATCGCAGGGGCGGTCAGGGCATCGAAGCGAAACTGGAATCTCGTCCTGCTGGCGGGCAACCGATTGTCGTCAGTGACCAGGCAGCATCAATCGACAGCGCGGTGGCCGGCGTCGTGCGCAAAGCCGTCGATATTCTGGATCGCTCATTCAGCAAGCAGGATGCCGTGCGATAAGGCGGGTGCGGCGCGTCGATGAACATGCTTGTTGGCGATACGGCCGCGGCATCGAACTTTCGTTGCCCGGCCGGATCAGCCAACGACAATCATCTGCACCGCGATGACGCAAACAGACCCATTGCAAACGGATAGGAGCGTTCGACGGCCCAACGGCTCCGGATCAAGTCTGACTTCATACAAGATGAACGACCGGCTTCGGCAGCAAGCGAGGCATCGCGAATGTCGCCTTTGTCGGCTTTCAGTCTTTTCGGCTGGCAAGACACGGTGGGGCCGTTAAACACTTATTGGCATGGCTAGTGAATGCGCACTGGAGAGCTTGCAGATCGGCCAAGTCTTACGACGTGGTGTTCCCCTCGCCGCGATCTGGCTTGTGCTCGCGGGCGCGAGCGGTGAGGCGCTGGTGGTCGGTGCGGCGCTGATACCGCTGGCGACATGGCTCAGCCTGCGGTTGTTACCGGTCAGCGCGCCGCTGCGGTTTGGTCCTCTGATTGCCTTGTTTCCACGCTTTGTCTGGCGTTCACTGATCGGCGCGATCGATGTGGCCTGGCGAGCGTTCCATCCGAAACTCCCGATCAGACCGGGCAGTACGCGTATTGCCATCGATCTCCCCGATGGCGGTCGGGTGGCGCTCGGCGGCGAATTGTCGCTGATGCCAGGAACACTCGCTGCGGGCTGCGACGGTGATCGCTTGCTGCTCCATGTGATCGATCGAAACCAGGATGTCGAAGCCGCAGTGCGAGCCGAGGAGCGCCGGATGCGGGGCACGGTGGAGCAAGCGAGAGCCGGCAAGCGCGGGGCATGAGTGCCTGGCTCCTCTCACTGGGCGCGTTGCTGCTGCTGAGCCTTGCGGGTGCGATGTGGCGGATCTGGCGCGGGCCGAAGCCAGCCGACCGGATGATGGCCGCGCAACTGATCGGCACCGGCGGCGTGGGCACGGTGTTGCTGCTCGCGGCAGCAGCCAGCTGGGCGATGGTCGACGTCGCGCTGGTGCTCGCGCTGCTTGCCGCCTTCGCGGCGATCGCCTTTGTCAAGGCGCAGAGCAGTGACGGCAGCGGCGATCCCGAGGAAGAGCAGGTTGGCCCGTCCGAGGACGTGCGACGATCCGTCGAGCGAGCGGCCGATGCTGGCTGACATTGTGACGGTCACGCTCACGGGCGCAGGATTGCTGTTTTTCTTAGCCGGAACTGTGGGGATCATCCGCTTTCCCGACACGATGAGCCGGCTTCATGCACTGACCAAGGCCGACAATGTCGGGCTTGGGCTACTGATCCTCGGATTGGCGTTCCAGGCGCCTGACTGGATGTCACTGGGCAAGCTGGCGTTGATCTGGGGCCTCGCGCTGGTGGCCGCAGGCACCGCCGCCCAACTCGTCGCGCGCTCCGCCTGGCGCAGCAGCGCACCACCCCGAGGTCAACCGCCTGATGCGCACGGCATGGCGGACTCCATCTCCCGGGGCGATCCATGACCGACATCGCCGGTACCGGCTTCGATCTGATTCTGGCCGCGCTGATCCTGGGAGCCGGATTGTTCGCGATTGCCGCGCGTGACTTGTTCGGGACAGTCATGTTCTTCATCGTCTATGGCGTGTTCGTCGCGATTGCGTGGTTGCGGCTGGACGCGATCGATGTCGCGCTGACCGAGGCCGCGCTCGGCGCCGGGCTGACTGGCATTCTGCTGATAGGAGCTGTCGCACGGCTGGCGCGGGTAACTGCGCCAGCTCGGGAAGATGGGGCGCCGGCAGCGTCTCGCAGGCCGCCCTGGATCGTACGCCTCGCAACCTTGTCGGTGGCAGCGACAATCAGTGCAGCGGTAGGGTGGGCCTTCCTGTCGCTGCCGCTTTCGGCAGGATTGAGTGGCGCGGTGTCCGAAAATCTGTCGGAATCGGGCGTCAAGAACCCCGTCACTGCAGTTCTGATCAATTTCAGGGGCTGGGACACCATGATCGAGAGTGTGGTGCTATTGGCGGCGCTGGTGGGCCTATGGTCACTGACTCGCGATGCCGAATGGGGGCGCCGTGTGGGGCTGCGTCAACATGCCCGCGCGGGCGGGGTGATGACCACCTTCGGGCGGTTATTGCCACCCTTCGGCCTGCTGCTGGGCGTATATCTGGTCTGGGCCGGCTCATCCCAACCGGGCGGTGCCTTTCAGGGCGGCACCGTGCTGGCCGCGGTCTGGTTGCTGGTGATGATGGCCGGGCTGACACCTGCGCCCCGCATGACTTCAGGAAGAATGCGGGCAATTCTCGTCGCCGGTCCGCTGGTGTTCGTCGTGGTCGGTATTGCCGGCGCACTGGCCGGCACGTTCCTTGGCCTGCCAACCGCCTTTGCCAAACCGTTGATCCTCATGATCGAGGCAGCCTTGACGCTGTCGATTGCGGCCACTCTGGCATTGCTCGTGCTCGGCACACCGGAGCCCGCGAGATGATCGCGTCGGCGACGATATTTGGACTGTGCGGTGCGGCACTGATCGGTCTGGGGCTATATGGCTTTGTTACCCATGTGCACCTGCTCCGCCGCCTGCTGGCATTCAATGTCATCGGGTCGGGCATCTTCCTCGTGTTCGGGGCGGCGGGCGCACGTCTGACATCGGGGGGCGCCGACCCAGTGCCGCAGGCGCTCATCATCACCGGCATCGTGGTCGCGTTGGCGGCGACCGCGCTCGCCGTCGGGCTGGTGCTAGCGTACGCGCGGATCAGTGGTCGCACCTGCCTCCCCCGAGGATGTTGCAGCGGCGAATGATGGCGAAAGCTCCTCGCCCCCGCAGTCGTCAGAAAGCCAGGCGGGATGATTGCGCCCCTCGCCCTTGTGGCTCTGGTGACGGTGCCGCTCCTCGCCGCCCTGCTTACGGTCGTGGTGTCGCGGCGCGGTGCGTTGATCGCGCTGCTCGCCGTTGCCGGGGTCCTAGCCGCGCTGGCGGTGCTTTTGCCCACCGTTTTTCAGCGGGGCGTACTCGCGCTCAGTATCGGTGGCTGGGACGCGCCATTGGGCATCACATTACGTGCCGATGGGCTGGCGCTGGCCTTCCTGACTATGGCGGCGCTGGTGATGGCGGCCGTGCTGATCAGTGCTCGCCCGGCGTTTGCCGTCCGCGGCGGTGACGCCGAGATGCGCAGTCAATGGGCCTTCTGGCCATTCGCTTTGCTGTTATGGAGCGCGCTCAATATTGTGTTCCTCTCGCGCGATCTGTTCAATCTTTACGTCGCGCTCGAACTACTGACCATCGCGGCCGTGGCGCTGGTAGCGATCGACGGTAAAGCTGGCTCGCTCGCGGCGGCCTTGCGCTATATGATTCTCGCGCTGTTGGGATCGCTGGCGTATCTGCTCGGCGCCGCGCTGGTCTATGCCGCGCACGGCACGCTCGACCTTACCCTGCTGGCTGCGCAGAGGATCGGCGCCGACTCCCTGCGTGGCGTCGCGGTCGCGGACCTGGTGGCGGCAGGGCTGATCACCGCTGGACTGGTGGTCAAAACCGCGCTGTTCCCGTTCCACGCTTGGCTACCGCCCGCCCATTCAGGCGCACCGGCACCGGCTTCGGCCATGCTTTCGGCGCTGGTACCCAAGGCGTCGTTCGTGATCCTGATCAGGCTGTGGTTTGAGGCGCTGCCGGGACTGGGTTCGCTCACTCTGCTCACGATGATCGGTGCGCTGGGCGGTGCGGCGGTGATCTACGGCGCGATACAGGCCTTGCGCCAGACACGTCTCAAGCTGGTCATTGCCTATTCTACGGTGGCGCAGATCGGCTATCTTTTCCTCATCTTCCCACTGGCGGGCGGTGATTCTTATGTCCAGCCGTGGGCAGCCGGTGCGTGGACTGGCGCCTTATTTCAAGCGCTCAGCCACGGGCTGGCGAAAGCGGCGATGTTTCTGTGCGCCGGAGTGTGGATCGTGGCGGCCGGGCATGATCGACTGAGCGGCATGCGCGGGCTGGCCAATGCTACGCCAATGACTGCCTTCGCCTTCGCGCTGGCGGCGGTGACGCTGATCGGTCTGCCGCCGTCGGGGGGATTCACTGCAAAATATCTCATGCTGACTTCGGCCTTTGCCTCCGGTCAGGTGGCCTGGGGGATGTTTTTGATTGTCGGTGGGCTGCTCTCTGCGGCCTATCTCTACCGACCCGTCGCCATGGCCTTTGCACGCGACGATACGGCGATCTTCGCGCCGGTGCCCCGCACCCTGGAAGTGGCACCCCTGCTGCTCGCACTCGCCGCGATCGGCCTCGGACTTGCGTCGCAGGCACCCTTCAGCCTGCTCCAACTCGGACGGCCCGCAAGCGCGGCGGAAGGACTGGAATGAGCGCCGCCCTGCCAGCCCTGATCCTGCTGACCTCGCTGATCCCGGCAATGATCACATTTTTCCTGCCGCAGGGCAGCCATCGGCTCCGCAACCTGCTCAACCTCGGCGGCGCGGTGCTCAAGCTCGGGCTGATCATGTTCATGATCACCGAGGTGGCGCAAGGGACGATCTACGAGACGCGGCTGCAATTCGCGCCCGGCCTCTACCTGCTCCTGAGGGTGGATGCGCTGTCGCTGCTGTTTGTGTCGCTGTCGGCATTTCTCTGGCTGCTGACCACGATCTACGCAATTGCCTATCTGGGTAACAAACCCCATCTGTCTCGCTTTTTCGGCTTCTTCAGCCTCTGTGTGGCGGCAACGACAGGGATCGCGCTGTCGGGAACGCTGATCTCGTTCTTCATCTTTTTCGAGCTTCTGACGCTTTCGACCTGGCCGCTGGTCGTTCACAAGCAGGATGCAAAGTCGATCGCGGCGGGGCGCAGCTATCTCCTTTATGCTATGCCGGCCAGCGCGATGCTGCTGATCGCGATTGTCTGGCTGGAAAGCGCTGTTGGCCCGGTTGAATTCGCGGTCCCCGCCGACCTGCGGCAACTCGACGACACCAGCCTCCGGGTCATCTTCGCGCTGTTCATCGCCGGGCTTGGCGTCAAGGCGGCACTGGTGCCCCTGCACGGCTGGTTGCCCGCGGCGATGGCGGCCCCTGCGCCGGTCAGCGCGCTGCTTCACGCTGTAGCGGTCGTCAAGGCGGGAGCCTTCGGGGTGATGCGGATCGTGCTTGACGTGTTCGGGCTGAACCTGACGGTCGCGCTCGGGCTCGCCCTTCCACTGGCACTGCTTGCATCGGTCACAATCATTTGGGGATCGATGCGCGCGCTGAACCAGATCGAGATCAAGAAACGGCTGGCCTTCTCGACCGTCAGCCAGGTGTCCTACATTGTGCTCGGGATTGCGCTGGCGAGTCCGTTCGCGGTGATCGGCGGGCTGGCGCATCTTGTCCATCAGGGGCTGATGAAGATCACTCTGTTCTTCTGCGCGGGTATCTTCGACGAGCGGGCGGGCATCAAGCGAGTGGACCAGCTTGACGGCATCGGCTCGCTGATGCCGTGGACCTCGGTATGCTTTTCGCTCGGCGCCATCGGGATGATCGGGCTGCCGCCGACGGCTGGTTTCGTCTCCAAGATTTACCTGGGTATCGGTGCGGTTGAGGCGGAATCATTCTGGGTGCTGGCGGTGCTTGCTGTGTCCACACTGCTGAACGCTGCCTATTTCCTGCCGCTGGTCTACCGCATCTGGTTTCTGGAACCCGGCACCGCGATTACCGGAGCCTGCGCGCCGGTCGAACGCCCGCTCGGCCTGATTGTCCCGGCGGTCGTCACAGCCTTCATGTCGGTCGCGGTTGGTCTGCTTGCAGCGTCTCCGTTCAGCCCGTTGAGTTGGGCCACGCTGATTGCGCAAAGGGATTATCTGCCATGATCTGGCTGACCGGCCCGTTGCTGCCGTTGGCGACGCTGATCTGGCCGCTGCTGCTGGGGGCGGTCGCGTCCCTGCCCGCGATCCGCCGCCGCGCGTTGCGATTGCTCCCGCTGGCCCCCCTGCCCGCGCTGTGGCTGGCAGTGGCCGGAGTGCATGGCCTGACGCAGGCGCCGGAATTGCTGTTTGGCGTGACGCTGGCCGCAGGGCCGCCCGCCAAGCTGCTGCTCGGACTGACCGCCGGCCTGTGGTTCGCGGCCGCCATTCACGCGCAGGGCTCCATGGCCGGAACGCGGCAGCCTGCGGTGTTCAGCGGTTTCTGGTGCCTGACACTGACCGGCAATCTGGGGGTCTTCCTCGCGCAGGACGTGGTGACCTTCTATGTTGCGTTCGCGGCCGTGTCGCTGTCAGCCTATTTTCTTGTCGTCCACGAAAGCACGCCTGCCGCGCTTCGTGCCGGGCGGGTCTATGTGGCGTTGGCGATTGTCGGCGAGGTCTGTCTACTCATCGCATTCGTGATTGGGGCGGCGGCTGCGAACGGGTTGCTGATCACTGAAATCCGGGCGGCGCTGCCCACCGCGCCGCTGGGCCCGGTGGCAATTGGGCTTTTGATCGCGGGTTTTGGGATCAAGGCGGGATTGATGCCGCTGCATATTTGGTTGCCGCTGGCACATCCCGCCGCGCCGACGCCGGCCTCGGCAGTGCTGTCAGGCGCGATGGTGAAGGCCGGGATCATCGGATTGATGCTATTCGTGCCGCTCGCCGGCATGGCGGGATCGTTGCTGATCGTATTCGGCATGGCGACCGCCTTCGCCGGAGCCTTGGTAGGGCTGCGGGTGCGCGCGCCCAAGGCTATACTCGCCTATTCGACGATCAGCCAGATGGGGCTGGTGATCGCGCTTGTCGGTGCCGCGACTCAGGCGGACGGCGCTGATATGGGGCCGGCCGCTTTTTATGCCTTCCACCACGGTCTTGCCAAAGGGGCGCTGTTCCTGAGCGTCGCGCTTATTGCGGCCTCTGGTGGGGGATGGCGGCGCGCGGGGCTAGTGGTGGTGGCGCTTGTCGCGCTTTCCGTGGCGGGCGCGCCGTTCACTGGAGGTGGGCTGGCCAAAATGATGGCCAAGGGCGATCTTCCGCCATGGGCCGAATTCGCGCTGACCCTGTCAGCGGCAACGACGACGCTGGTTCTTGGCTGGTTTCTCTATCGTCTTGCGACCAGCGTTCACGGTACTGGACACGACAATAATGCACGCGGCGGAAGGCCCAACATGCTCGTGGCGTTGTCGCCGATGTCGCTGGCACTGGCGGCGTTGATCCTCCCCTGGTGGTTATGGAGGGGCTGGAGCTCCCTCCCGAACGACTACCCGCTACGTGTCTCGGCCATCTGGTCCGCGCTTTGGCCCGTTGCGATCGGCGTGGCTTTGATTGGGACCATGACGGCGACCCGCTGGCCCCTTGGTACGCAGGCCGAAGCCGACCCCTTGGCAGCTGCGCGCTGGATAGCGCGGAAACTCGCGCCACTTCGCTCGGTCCCAGCCTATCTGGCCGGAGTCCGCTTTTGGGCGGCTGAGCAAATTCTGGCTTTCCACCACGCTGGAGTCAGCCGGATGGGCGGCGGCGCCGAGGCCCTTGAGCGCAGCCTGTTGCGCTGGCAGTTGAGTGGACTGGCCGCGCTGGCATTTGTTCTCGTTATAGCGGCCATTTCCGCTCTGTGATGGATAAGCCTGTCCGCCGGGAGACGACGACTCTGTGGAATCCAAGGAACTAAATTGAGGATGTCCCGTTAGCACCGCCTATCCAGCGGAGAAGCGAAATGGAGCTGCACCGTGGGCGACTCATTGATCACATCCAACTGGTCGTTTCTGACTTGGAGGCGAGCCGCCGCTTTTACGAAGCAGTATTCAAAGTGCTGGGGGTCCCACTTGAGAGCAATTCGCCCGACCACTTCTGGGGCGATGAATTGTTTGTCTCCAAGCCTGATGGGCCCGAGGCAGCCGGTATTCTGACGGGCCGCCACCACATAGCTTTCCAAGCTACCGACCGCGAGATGGTGGATAATTTCTATAGAGCGGGCTTGCAGGCGGGCGGCAAAGACAATGGCGCGCCCAGGGAGCGGGCGAGATACCATCCCGGCTATTATGCGGCGTTTCTGCTCGACCCCGACGGCAACAATATCGAGGCTGTGTATCATGGCGAGGCCAAGCGCAGTGCGACGTCGGTCAAGCTGAGTTTCGACATGCCCTAATCTGCGCGCTTACCCGGCCCCAGTTCCGCTGCACCCGGACGCGACCGGGCTCCAGTGGCCCAGCCTACGCTATCCAGAATTAATTCGTGCGGGAGGAGCCTGCGAAGCGCATCAGGGTTTGTACGGCGAAGCACCTGTCCGCAAAGGCCCCACATGAAGATCGCAATCTCGACCGAGCTCAACTACTACGTCCCCGAAGAGGCCGATCTGCTGCTGCAGCTGGAGGCGGCGATCATCCCCGAACAGCGGGTGCTCAACGCGTACATCCAGCTGCCGCCGGCGAAGCACTTCGCACGTATCGCCGGGCACGACACCATCGGCGACCGCATATGGCTGCGCATGCAGGGCGAGTTGACCGTGCGTTACGATGCCGTGGTCGAGATCGACCGGCTGACCGCCGATGTCGCCCAGTTCGACGCCGTGCCGCCGCACCGTTTGCCGGGCGAGGTGATCGAGTACATCCTCCCCTCACGCTACTGCGCGTCGGACGAGTTTCAGCCGATCGTTTCCGACCTGTTCGGTAACACCATCGGCGGGCAGCGCGTAGCGGCGATCCGCGACTGGATCGCGACGAACCTGACTTACGAGGCGGGCAGCTCGACTGCAGCAACCGGTGCGATGGACACATACAACTCGCGTCACGGAGTCTGTCGCGACTTTGCGCACCTGATGATCAGCATGACAAGGGCCAGCGCTATCCCTGCGCGCTTCTGCAGCGTTTACGGCATTGGCGTGGAACCGCAGGACTTCCATGCTGTGGCCGAGGTCTTCCTCGACAATACCTGGTACCTGGTCGATCCGACGGGCATGTCTACACCCGACACGATGGCAAAGATCGGCGTCGGCCGAGACGCCGCGGACGTGTCGTTCCTTACCAGCTACGGCAGTGTAGAGATGCAGCGCCAATCGCTGCAGGTAACCCAGGTGGCCTGAAAAAAGCCGTCTGGATCGATCCTGCGAGGACCGTCATCTATATCACTCCCCATATCCCCGCGATCATTCCTGTTTCAGATGACCGCTGCGGCAACTACGCCGGGATCAGGCGGCGTTCGTAACGCCAGCTGGCCCATAGCTGCTGCGCCATGCGGCTTGTCGTTCGTACGCGGCTTGGTGGCACGCGACTGAGTGAGGAGCGTGCGCTCATCGCTACATCGGATGGAAGATCGTGGAAGCCGCACACGGTCAGCCCTACCGATCGTGCGGCGGCGCGGCAGAGCGCCGTGAACCGGCGCATGACTGCGTGATTAGGGCGTTTGCGGTCACGACTGAGCATTTCGAAGCTATGCGTCACCACCACGTAAGCTGCATGACGTTCGCGCACGGCGTGGCCCAGACCAGCACGCATCTCTTGCGCCGACATCGCGCAGATTTGAGCGGGGCGAAAGCTGCCGGGCCGGTCGGTTATCCCAGACACGGCAAGTTCGCCAATGCCGAAGCGGTGAGCAGGAGCGATCTGATCGCGAGCGCCGCTGATCCGGCAGCCATGACGATGATAGGCCGGATTGACGCTGCTGTCCCACATCAGTCCGACCTCGGCGAGTGCCCGTAACGTATCATCATTGGCGCCGAAATTTCCTGCGCGGAAGGCCGTTATCGGCGGCGCCCCGGCTTCCTCCAGCCATGACTTACCCAAACGTATCAATTTGGCCTGATCTGCTTGACTGAAGTCCCCGATATTACGGCCGAGTTGCCCGTTGACAGGAGAGTGGCGCGCCCAGCGGAGCCATTCGCTGTGGATATGCAGTTGCACCTCATGCCCACGGGCGACAATCGGCGTAACAATGGGCTTCAGAAATTCCGTTCCGTACAACAGCGCGGGCATGGGATCGACGAAGAACACGCCTTTGAGGCCATGACTTTCCAGCTCGTCCATCTGCCATCCGATGCCATAGGGCCGTCCCGCAGCTTCTCCCCAGATGGACGAGCGGACATTCTCTGCCAAGCTCATGCCCCGCTCGTGAAGTAGCGAGGATAATTCTGTGTCTATGGTGATCAGGAGGGCGGTCATCATCAACGCCTTAGCCCGATCCATGTTAAGGAGCCGTAACGCTGGGCAATTCAAGGACAATGGAGCGGCTACCCACGGGGATAGCTGCGCGCTACATCGCCTCATGATTTCGATTCACCCACTGACCGGCATGGCGGAAATCTGCGCCGACGACGATTTGGCTATGCTGCTACGCGATGCTCTTGGGCGCACTGGGCTTTGGCCGTTGCAGCAAGGCGACGTGCTGGTCGTCACACAGAAAATCCTGTCCAAGGCGGAAGGTCGCATGGTTGACCTGACCGAGGTGAAGCCCGGCGAGCAAGCGCTGGAACTGGCCGAAAAGACGAAGAAGGACCCTCGCCTTGTCGAGCTTGTGCTTCGTGAGAGCAGCGCCATCGTGCGTGCAGTGCCGCATATATTGATCACCCGTCACAAGCTTGGTCATGTCATGGCCAATAGTGGCATAGACCGATCCAATATCGGTCCGGGTGCGCCAGAACGCGCACTATTGCTGCCGGTGGACCCCGACGGCTCGGCCGCTGCGCTTAGCCATGAACTTGCCTGCGGCGGTGCCGCACCTGCCGTCGTGATTTCGGACAGCTTTGGACGGCCTTGGCGCCATGGCGTTGTCGGCGTGGCGATCGGCGCGGCGGGATTGCCGGCGCTTGTCGATCGGCGTGGCGAAGAGGACCGGGATGGACGGAGCCTGGAAGTGACGCAGATCGCGCTGGCCGATCAGATTGCGACCGCAGCAGCCCTAGTTACCGGTGAAGGAGCTGAAAGCATACCTGCCGTTCTTATCCGTGGCCTGCGCTTACCGCCGGGCGATGCTCCAGCCGCCGCGCTTGTACGGCCGATTGAGGAGGATCTGTTTCGATGAGCCGCATCGTCACGCTGACCGGGGGCGTGGGCGGCGCCAAGCTGGTTCTGGGGCTGATGCAGATATGCCCGCCCGAACAGATCACCGCGATCGTAAACACCGGCGATGATTTCCGGCACCTGGGGCTTGCCATATCGCCCGATATCGACACGCTTCTCTATACTCTATCCGGCAAGGCCAATCAGGCGCAGGGCTGGGGCCGGGAGGGCGAAAGCTGGAGCTTCATGGATGCCGTCAAATCTTTGGGTGGCGAAGACTGGTTTCTGCTGGGCGATGGGGACCTGGCGCTGCATGTGCTGCGATCGCATCTGCTTGCAAAGGGCGAGACGTTAAGTGCGATCACGGCGCGTTTCGCTTCTGCATGGGGACTTGGCCTGTCCATTTTGCCGATGAGCGATAATCCCGTGGCGACTCACCTCAGCACAAATGAGGGCGATCTGCCTTTTCAGCGCTATTTCGTCCAACGCCGATGCTCCCCCGAAGTGCATGCCATCCGGTTCGAGGGTGCCGAACAAGCCTCAGCAGCGGCGGGCGTTATCGAGGCGATCACCGATTCAGCCACCAAGGCCATCCTGATAGCACCGTCTAATCCCTGGCTCAGCGTCGACCCGATCCTGGCCGTGCCCGGCATAAGGGAAGCGCTGGCAGAAGCGCGTGCGCCGGTGGTCGCGGTGTCGCCGATCGTGGGCGGTCAGGCAGTCAAAGGACCCACCGCCAAGCTGATGAGCGAAATGGGCTTGGCAGTGACTAACGAAAGCATCGCTGCACATTATGCGGATGTTATCGATGGACTGCTGGTCGATCAGCGCGATGATACGTGCAACCTCACCATTACTCACGCCATCACTGATACCTTGATGAGGACGCTGGAGGATCGGGAACGCGTCGCATGCGCCGCGCTGGCGTTGGCGGATCGGATTGCCGGCTCGCGGTGAACTGCTGGATCGTCATACCAATCAAGGCTCCAGACTGGTGCAAGACACGGCTTGCGCCCGTCCTCGGCGATAGCGAGCGTCGAAAGCTGGTCGCTGAAATGCTCGGACAAACTGTATCTGCGGCGCAAAGCGTTGTTGGTCGGCAGCGGGTTCGATTGCTCGGCCCATCACGCCATGACCTGACAGACGACATTACTCTGCTTCCCGACGCCGGGCACGGCCTTAATACGGCCCTGGACGACGCGCGCGATGCGGCGATTAGGGCCGGGGTCAGTCGGCTGCTGATATTGTCGGCAGACCTGCCTTTGATCAAAGCTGACGATGTAGCGGCCCTGTTGAACTTGCCCGGCGATAGCGTCGCCATCGCGCCCGACCATGCGGGCACGGGTACCAACGCTGTGTCGCTGCCCCTCCCCTCGGCCTCGAAGTTCGCGTTCCACTATGGCGATGCCAGCTTCGCCGCGCACCGGGCCGAAGCAGACCGACTCGGCCTGCCGTTTCTCAGCCTTCGACGTCCGGGATTGGAGTTCGATGTCGACCGGCCGGAAGAACTCGCGCTCTGGCGACAGAGCCGAGTTCTCTGACATCGCCCCTTAAAGGGCGACGCCCGCCGAGGCCAGGACCGCCAGCGTCAACAGTTCGGACGCGTTGGACGACATGGTCGCGATCTGCACCGACTTCTCCATGCCTACCAGCATCGGACCGATCATCGTCGTACCACCGAGCTCGCGCAGCAGCTTGGCCGAGATGTTGGCTGACTGGAGACCCGGCATGACGAGTACGTTGGCTGGCCCCGACAGTCGGCTGAACGGATAGTTCTTCATGACCGTGGGGTTGAGCGCCGCATCGGCAGTCATTTCGCCCTCATATTCGAAATCGACATTCCGGCCGTCGAGCACCTTCAGCGCATCACGAACATTTTCCAGATGGCCTCCGGGGGGATTGCCGAAGTTGGAATAGGAGAGGAAGGCCACGCGCGGGTCATGTCCCATGCGCCGGGCAACGGCGACCGTGCCCTCGGCGATGTCGGCCAGTTCACCGGCGGATGGCCGCTCATTGACGGTGGTGTCGGCAAGGAACACCGTTTTGTCCTTTGACACCATGATGTGGATGCCAAAGGCGGTGCGGCCAACCGTCGGATCCATGACGCGCTTCACCTCGCGCAGCGTCTGTGCGAACGGGCGCGTCACCCCCGTGATCATGGCATCCGCATGGCCCATGCTGACCAGCAGGGCGCCGAATATATTGCGGTCTCGATTGACCATCCGCTCGCAATCGCGCCGAAGATGGCCACGCCGCTGCAAACGGCCATAGAGCGCGTCCACCATGTCCGGGACCAGCGGCGAATTGACGCTATTGTGCAGTTCGAAGCTCTCAGGATCGCGGACCCCAAGCGCCTTCAGCTTGTCATAGACTTCGTTTCGGCCGACCAATACGGGGATGCCATAGCCAAGGTCGCGGAACTGGATGGCCGCGCGCAGCACGACCTCCTCTTCCGCTTCAGCGAACACCACGCGCTTGGGATTGGCCTTCGCTACCTCATAGGCGCTGGTCAGCACCGAAGTCGTCGGGTTCAACCGGCCTTTGAGCGATTGGCGATAGGCGGCCATGTCGGAAATCGGCTTTTGCGCAACGCCGCTTTCGATCGCTGCCTGCGCTACGGCCGCTGGAACGACCTCCATCAGGCGCGGATCAAAGGGTGCGGGGATGATGTAATCGGGGCCGAAGCTGTGCGACCGGCCATAAGCCTTGGCCACTTCCTCGGGCACCTGTTCGCGCGCCAGTTCCGCTATCGCCTGGGCCGCGGCGACCTTCATCGGCTCGTTAATGCCTGTCGCCCGCACGTCCAGGGCGCCGCGGAAAATGAAGGGGAAGCCAAGCACATTGTTGACCTGGTTCGGATAGTCCGAACGCCCTGTGGCAACGATCGCGTCGGGTCGGACTTCCAGAACATCAGGCGGGGCGATTTCCGGATCGGGATTGGCCATGGCGAAGATGATCGGCTTTTCGGCCATCGACTTGACCATCTCCTGCGACACCGCCCCCGCGACCGACAGACCGAGGAACACGTCAGCGCCTTTGATCGCTTCGCCAAGGGTTCGTGCATCCGTCTTCACCGCATGCGCCGACTTCCACTGATTCATGCCTTCAGTGCGGCCTTGATAAATGACGCCCTTGCTGTCGCACATGATGACATTGTCATGCGCGACGCCAATCGCCTTGATCAGTTCGGTGCAGGAAATGGAGGCGGCCCCTGCGCCGTTCACCACTACCTTCATATCCCTGAGCTCGCGCCCGGTGAGCATCGCGGCGTTGATGACGCCCGCCGCTGCGATGATGGCTGTGCCGTGCTGATCATCGTGAAAGACGGGGATGTTCATCCGTTCTTTCAGCGTCTGTTCGATGATGAAGCATTCGGGTGCCTTGATATCCTCAAGGTTGATGCCGCCAAAGCTTGGCTCCATCAGTTCCACGGCGTCGATGAACTTGTCCACGTCCTCGGTCTTGAGCTCGATATCGATCGAGTCGACGTCAGCGAAGCGCTTGAAGAGTACCGCTTTGCCTTCCATCACCGGCTTGGACGCGAGCGCTCCCAGATTGCCAAGACCCAGGATCGCCGTGCCGTTCGATATAACGGCGACGAGATTGCCCTTGGCGGTATAGTCATAGGCGGTTTGCGGATCGGCAGCGATGGCGCGCACCGGCACGGCGACGCCTGGCGAATAGGCAAGGCTGAGATCGCGCTGCGTCGCCATCGGCTTCGACGCAATGATCTCGATCTTGCCGGGCCTGCCTGTCGAATGGAAAAATAGCGCCTCGCGTTCGGAAAATTCCACGTTCGACTTATCTGCCATGACGCATCCGCCCCTCTCTACCTAATAAAGGAGGCCCTAGCGGCAAGGCGGACCTGTCGGCAAGCACGTGAGCCACGTTTTTTCCACACCCTTTCCTGATCTGCCGCTTGCCGCTATCGCCGAAAGGGCCATGCACAGCCCCAAGGAAATCGCAGCCAGTCAGCCAACGCCGATGATGGCGCAATATCTGGCGCTGAAGACGGAGGCACAGGATTGCCTGCTTTTCTACCGCATGGGCGACTTTTTCGAGCTGTTTTTCGACGATGCGAAGGCGGCAGCGGCTACGCTGGACATCGCGCTTACCAGCCGGGGGGAGCATGGCGGCGCGCCGATCCCGATGTGCGGCGTGCCTGTGCACAGCGCGGAAAATTATCTCGCCCGGCTGATCAAGGCAGGACATCGGGTGGCGATCGCCGAGCAGACGGAGACGCCCGCCGAGGCGAAAGCGCGGGGCAGCAAGGCGCTCGTTGCGCGGGCTATCGTCCGTTATGTGACGGCGGGCACGCTCACTGAGGAGACGCTGCTCGATTCCCGGCGCGACAATATGCTGGTGGCGCTTGCACAGACAGGTGGTGAAGGCGCCAGCGAGGTCGGGATAGCCGCCGCCGACATCTCCACCGGGCGGTTCGAGACGCTGACATTGCGGTCCAGCGATCTTACGGCAGAGCTGGCGCGACTGAGGCCCAGCGAAATCGTGCTGCCCGAAGGGTTCGATCTTGATCTGCCCGAGGCGCATCCATTCGACCGTGCGGCCTTCTCCAGCAACCGGGCGGAGGCGGCACTCAAGCGGCTATTCGGTGTCGCCACTCTGGATGGTTTTGGCCAGTTCAGCCGGGCGGAACTTGCCGCGATGGGCGGGTTGATCGCCTACCTTGACCATGCGGGCAAGGGTACTCTGCCTTTCCTGGCTCCCCCTGTGCGAAAGGCTAGTGGCGCGCATGTGGCGATCGACGCAGCCACCCGGGAAAGCCTGGAAATCACCGCGACGATGAGCGGCGCGCGGGCCGGAAGCCTCTTGGGTGCGGTGGACAGGACCGTCACGGGCGCAGGCGCGCGACTGCTCGCGCAGGACCTCTCGGCTCCGCTGATGGATCAAGAGTTGATCGAAGCGCGGCTTGGTCTCGTGCAGCTGCTCCATGACGATCCGTTGCTCCGCGATCAGTTGCGTGCGGCGTTGAGGGCTCTGCCGGATATCGGGCGAGCTTTGGGGCGGATCGCTGTGGGTCGAGGGAGTCCGCGCGATCTGGGGCAGCTTCGCGACGGTCTTAATGAGGCGCGAATGCTGCGTGAGAGGCTGGGTAGATTGGCCGATCAGCCGTTGCTGCTCCAGCAATTATTGCCGGCGCTCGACGGCCATGGAGCGCTGGTCGATGGTCTCTCCCGCGCGCTGGTGCCCAGCCCGCCGACCGAGACGGCCAATGGCGGCTATATTGCCGATGGCTATGACCCGGCTCTGGACGAACTGCGGCGGATGGCAGGCGATGGCAGGCGCGCCATTGCCGCTCTGGAGGCCAGCTATCGCGAGCGCACCGGCATTGCGGCATTGAAGATCCGGCATAATGGCGTGCTCGGCTATCATGTCGAAGTACCCGCCCGGTCTGCCGACCCGCTTATGCAGCCGGACAGCGGCTTCACCCATCGCCAGACGCTGGCCGGCGTGGTGCGATTCAACTCGGTCGACCTACACGAGCAGGCGGGGCGTGTCGCGCAGGCCGGTGCCCATGCACTGGTGGCCGAAGCGGCCCATCTGGAAGACCTGATCGAGACGGCGCTGGCGCGCAAGGCAGAGATCGCATCCGCGGCGGATGCGCTTGCCCGGCTGGACGTCGCCGCTGCGTTGGCCGAGAGGGCCGCCGAGGGAGGCTGGCAGAGGCCCCACTTCCTGCCGCAGGATGGCGAAGGACCCTGCCTGCAGATCATCGGCGGCCGTCATCCTGTTGTTGAAGATGCGCTGCGCAAGGATGGGCAGCCCTTTGTCGCCAACGACTGCTGCCTCGGAGCGGATGATCGTCTTTGGCTGGTTACGGGCCCCAATATGGGCGGCAAGTCCACCTTCCTGCGCCAAAATGCGCTGATCGTCATATTGGCGCAGGCGGGCAGCTATGTTCCGGCGCAATCCGCGACGCTGACGCTGGTCGATCGGTTGTTCAGTCGGGTCGGCGCGTCCGACAATCTCGCGCGCGGACGCTCCACCTTCATGGTCGAGATGGTCGAAACCGCCGCCATCCTGGCTCAGGCGACCGAACGCAGCTTCGTCATCCTGGACGAGGTCGGACGTGGTACATCGACTTATGATGGGCTGGCTCTCGCCTGGGCGGTCGTTGAAGCGGTGCATGAGGTCAATCGTTGCCGCTGCCTCTTCGCGACCCATTATCACGAGCTGACACGGCTGGCGGAGACGCTGTCCTCGCTGTCACTGCATCATGTGCGCGCGCGGGAATGGAAGGGCGATCTCATATTGCTGCACGAGTTGGCGCCCGGACCAGCGGATCGAAGCTATGGTCTCGCCGTCGCACGGCTTGCAGGCTTGCCCCCAGCTGTCCTGAAGCGCGCCAAGGATGTGCTGAACAGGCTGGAGGCGGGACGTGCCAAGACGGGCGGCATAGCGGCGGGGCTTGGCGACTTGCCTCTTTTCGCCGCTGCCGCTGCGCAGGAGGAGGAGAAGGTCGATGCCCTGCGCGCCGCCATCGACCTGATCGATGCCGACGCCCTGTCGCCCCGTGAGGCGCTGGAGCAGCTTTATCACCTGAAACAACTGGCCGCAGCCAGCAGCTGACACTAGATTGAGCCGATGGTCATGCAGTACCCCTCCCTCGGCTCCCGCCGCTCTATCATCGATCGGCGTGCGATCTCCGACCGCATCCGCGATCTGGCGCGGGAACACAGGGGCGATCCGGCTAAGCTGCGCGGCCTGATCGTGCGGGAACTAAAATCTGCGTTGGAAGCGGGGCGTCTGGACGTCGCCCGACGGTTGGAAGCCAAGCCGACGCGCGGCCGGGAGGCGGTGACCGCCTTTGCCTTTCTGGTCGATCAGATTTTGCGGCTGCTTTACGACGCGACGACGCATCATCTCTATCCTGCAAGCAATCGCAGCACCGGCGAGCGCATCACCTTGATGGCGGTTGGGGGCTATGGCCGCGGTGAAATGGCGCCACACAGCGATGTCGACATCGCCTTCATCACGCCATGGAAGCCTACGGGGTGGACCGAGCAGGTCATCGAATCGATGCTCTATTCGCTTTGGGACCTGGGGCTGAAGGTCGGGCATTCGAGCCGGTCGATCGACGAAACCATGCGCATGGCCAAGGCGGACCTGACGGTGCGCACGGCGGTGCTGGAGGCACGCTACGTATGGGGCGACCGTGCGCTGTATGAGGAGACGGCCCGGCGTTTCGATGCAGAGGTGATGCAGGGGACCGCCCGGGCATTCGTCACTGAAAAGCTGGAGGAACGCGACGAGCGGCACAAGCGGATGGGCGACAGCCGCTATGTGGTTGAGCCCAACGTCAAGGAAGGCAAGGGGGGCCTGCGCGACCTGCATACGCTTTTCTGGATCGGGAAATATGTGAACAGGGTGAAGTCCGTCGCCGATCTGGTGGATGTCGGGCTGCTGACCGACCTTGAACTGCGACAGTTCCAGAGAGCGGAGGATTTCCTGTGGGCGGTGCGTTGCCATCTGCACATGATTACCGGGCGCGCTGAAGACCGCCTGACGTTCGACCTGCAACTGGAGACGGCGACACGGATGCACTTCACCGGGCGGCAGGGCCGGTCCGGCGTGGAGCGCTTCATGCGCTACTATTTTCTGAACGCGAAGATCGTCGGCGATCTGACCGCCGTGTTCCTGGCGCATCTCGATGACCAGTTGGGCGCCAAGGGCCGACGCTACATCCCGTCGATTTTCCGCCGTCCGAAGAAATTGGACGGATTCGTGCTGGACCGCGGCCGACTAGCGCTGCCGAGCGACGACTTCTTTCAGCAGGATCCAGTGCGGCTGCTGGAAATCTTTGCCGTGGCAGATCGCCACGAACTGGGCATTCACCCAAGTGCCATGCGCGCCGCGAGCCGGGACGCTGGCCTGATCACCGCCAAGGTCCGCCGTGATCCGCGAGCCAACACCGCATTCATGGATGTGCTCACATCCCGTCGCGATCCGGAAACCGTCCTACGCTGGATGAACGAATCGAGCGTTTTTGGTCGTTTCATCCCCGATTTCCGCCGCGTCGTGGCGCAAATGCAATTCGACATGTACCATCATTACACGGTCGATGAGCATACGATCCGCGCTGTCGGGCTTCTGGCGCGTGTGGAAAAGGGCGATCTTGACGTGGATCACCCCCTTTCCACTGAGATTATGGGAAAGCTGCTGTCGCGCCGGGTCCTCTACGTGGCGGTTTTGCTCCACGACATCGCCAAGGGGCGAGGAGGCGACCACAGCATATTAGGTGCTGAGGTTGCGGAGCGCCTCTGCCCGCGTCTCGGCCTGTCCGCAGCGGAAACCGAGACCGTTGCCTGGCTGGTACGCCATCATTTGCTGATGTCGGCCACCGCCTTCAAGCGCGACCTGGCAGATTACAAGACGATCCTGGATTTCGTAGAGGTGGTCCAGAGCGCCGAGCGGCTGCGACTCCTGCTTTGCCTCACGGTGGTGGATATTCGCGCCGTCGGCCCTGGCGTGTGGAACAGCTGGAAACGGCAGCTTCTGGGTGACCTTTATGAATCTGCCGAGGAAGTATTGCGCCTTGGCCACAAGCAAAAGGGGCGCAGCGAACGTGTCACCGCCAAGCAAGAGTCGCTCCGTAATGCGCTTGGTATGTCAAAGGCCGAGTTCCAAATGCTCAGTAATCGGCTGCCCGAATCCTACTGGATCGCCGAGCCCGAAGACATTCTGATGCACAATGCGCAGCATATATTGGCGTCCGGCGACGCGCCGCTGTCGATCGCTGCGCAATATTATCCGCAGCGCGGGGCGACGCTGGTCACCGTGTATGCCGCCGACCATCCCGGCCTGTTCTACCGGATCGCCGGTGCGATCCACCTTGCAGGCGGCAACATCATCGACGCGCGCATCCACACCACGCGTGATGGCGTCGCGATCGACAATTTCCTGGTGCAAGACCCGTTGGGCGGAGCTTTCCACAGCCCGGAACAGCTGACGCGTATCCGCAATGCGATCGAGGATTCCCTCGCCAACCGTCACCGTATGATCACGAAGCTGGAAGCGCGCCCACTGTCGCGCACCCGCGCCGAGGCGTTCCGCATCGAACCCAATGTGCTGATCGACAACAAGGCATCCAATCGCTTCACCGTGATCGAGGTCAATGCCCGCGATCGCCCTGCCCTGCTGTTCAGCCTCGCAAACGCACTGTTTCAGTCAAAAGTCACGGTGCACAGCGCCCATGTCGCCACTTATGGTGAGCGGGCGGTCGACACCTTTTACTTGACGGACCTTCTGGGCGGAAAGATCGAGAGCAAGGCCCGACTCCAAACGCTGGAACGGCGACTGTTGGAGGCTGCGGGTGATCAGTTGGACGAGGCGCTTCAGCGCGCCTGATCGCTGTCCTCAGACAATTTTCAAGCTGTCGCCGGGCACCAGCATCGGCAGCAGCCTCAGCATGTCAGCGCGTTCGATCGCAATGCAGCCTGCGGTCGGGCGGCTTTCGGAAAGGTGAAGGAAGATCGCACTTCCCATCCCAGACACCGGTGGCGCATCGTTATGGCCAAGCACGACGATGACATCATAAGCATCATCTTCGCGCAGAAGCGATTCGGCGGAGTAAGTGCGCGGCAGAT
Source organism: Pseudomonadota bacterium (assembly GCA_023433445.1). Classification (GTDB taxonomy): domain Bacteria; phylum Pseudomonadota; class Alphaproteobacteria; order Sphingomonadales; family Sphingomonadaceae; genus Sphingobium. The sequence goes on from JAEZCS010000016.1 coordinate 25,627, forward strand.
GGACAGGGCGATTATAGGCAGGATCAGCCGGATCATCGGACCATCCGTCGCCCTCCCTCACCCAACGCCAAGGAAGCTGGATGGCGGAAGGATCAACCTTCCCAGAACGCAGCAACACGCCACGCAACGGCCATTCCCCCAACGGTGTACAGCCATCCCCTTCCCGCTTATCGACGGCGGCGCAAACACCGCCTCGGCCCAGCGTGCAGGCAAACTCCATCGCACCGACGCGGAGCCGGCCGGTGGCGCTGTCGACATGGATGACCCTCATAGCTGGTGGCCGGTGCGGTCGCGCTTGGTCGCCAGATAGTGTTCATTGTGCGGGTTCGCCGCCAGGATGATCGGCAGGCGCTCGGCGACCTTGATGCCGGCCTGCTCCAACCCTTCGACCTTTTTCGGATTGTTGGTGAGCAGCCGCACCTCGTCGATGCCGAGCAACTCCAGCATGCGCGCCGCGACGGAAAAATCCCGCGCATCTATGGCAAAGCCAAGGCGGACATTGGCGTCAACCGTATCGAAGCCTTGATCCTGCAAGGCATACGCCCGAAGCTTATTGATCAGGCCAATGCCACGCCCCTCCTGCCTGAGATAAAGCAGCACACCCCACCGAGAATCGGCGATCCGGTGTAAAGCTTCATGCAGTTGCGGACCGCAATCGCATTTGAGGCTCCCCAGAACATCGCCCGTCAGGCACTCGCTGTGCAACCGCACCACTGGCGGCGATGTGTCGCGTGTGCCGATGACCAGTGCTATATGTTCGCGCGGCTCGTCGGGACTGCGAAAGGCTATGATCTCGGCCGTTTCGCTGGTGGATACCGGCAAGCGGGCGCGGGTTGCGATCGCGAGGTTCGCCGCATCGTCATAAGCATCGATGTCGGCCGCATCGACCGACGCTTCACTTGCCCCTTCCGATCCAACAAAGAAGGCGGGAAGGATGCCAGCGAGGCGGGCGAGCTTGAGCGTCGCTTTCGCCGCCAGAGGAGCGCCAAGCGGCTTTGCGGCAAATGGCCCCTTCAGAGGCGATGAGAGGTCGAGCACGGGATCAGCGATTGCAGCAGCCACATCGCTATCGATCCATGGGGCCCGGGCGATCAGCACTGGCATGTCGGGATCAGCTGCCGCCAACTGGTTCGCCAGCTTCAGTGTCTCGCCTCGGGCAGCCGCAACCAATATGTCGGCTTTGTCAGCCGGGTCGAAAGCCTTCAGCGTCACCTTGTCCGCGCCTTCGACAGCCATGACATGCACAACGCCGTCGGCTGCGTGGACGCTGATGGCCCAGCCACGACGAAGGGCGTCTATCGCTCGGGCTGCGGCGCGGGCGGTCATGACAAGAGCCTCATCAGAAGGCGAACTCCGTGATGATCGGAACATGGTCCGAAGGCTTGATCCAGCTGCGCGCGGGTTCAACGACGCGATGGGAGACCGCCTTGTCGGCGACGTCTCGTGTCATCCACATATGATCCAACCGCCTTCCCCGATCCGATTCCGCCCAATCGCGCGCGCGATAGCTCCACCAGGTATAAAGGCGCTGGGGTGCGGGAAAGAATTTGCGGCCGATGTCCACCCAATTGTTGGAATCCTGTAGCCGGCTGAGCAGTTCGCACTCAATCGCCGTATGGCTGACGACGTTCAGCAATTGCTTATGACTCCACACGTCGCATTCCATCGGAGCGATGTTGAAATCGCCCGTCAATATGGTGGGCTTGTCCTCAAGTCGCGACGACCAATCGATCATCCGCTCCAGGAAATCCAGCTTCTGGCCAAATTTCGGATTGACCGTCCGGTCGGGAACATCACCGCCCGCCGGGACATAGACATTTTCGATGCGGACGCCGTTGTCCAGGCGAATGCCGACGTGACGCGCTTCCCCGTTGGCTTGCCAGTCCAGGCGGTCATCCTCGTGGATGGGCACCTTGCTCATGATGGCAACGCCATGATGCATGCGCTGTCCATTCAGCACCTGATGCACATAACCCAAGCGCCGGAACATGTCCGTCGGGAATGTTTCGTTCACGACCTTGGTTTCCTGAAGACAAAGAATGTCAGGTGCTTCTTCGGTCAGGAAACGCTCGACGATATCGATTCGGGCGCGGACGCTGTTGATGTTCCAGGAGGCGATGCTGAGTGTTTCCGGCATGCTGATCCCCTAAGACCGTGCGAAGGTCCGCGCAAGCTTGGGCACCGCGCTGCATGATCCTCACATAGTAAGACCCCCGCTCCGGGGGCATGGAACGGGGGTCTCGATCGCGCCCTTGAAGCGCTTTGCGGCGGGAGCGGCTTCCGGGTAACAGGGGGGAAATCCCGGATTTCGTCTCGCGCCGTGAACTCCTTATTAGAGCCCGGGATATGAGCCCAAGATGAACAGGATTTACTGTATCTCCGTCCGTCTCACGCTAGGTCCGTCTCATCCGCCGGCAGCACGTCCCTTCGGCCGGGGATCGGTCCAGCGGAACGCCGAATCAGCGACAGTAACGCCGTAGCGCTGGTTCGAAAGACGGACCGTCGTGCGATTGTTCTGCGAATCCAGCGCCACCCAGCCATACAGTTGCAAGCCAGCCGGGCCAGCCGGATCCTTCTCGAAAATCATGGTGATCGTCCCGAACTCAGGCCGCTTGGGATCGCGCGCCTGTACGCTGATGACCTTGGGATCGCCGGTCTGAATCAGTTTGCCGAAACGCGACAGGTCCTTCTTTGGATCGAGCAAAGCGCCTAACGGGGAACTGCCGATCGGCCAGCGCTGCACCTGACGGACTTCATAGTCGATCATGGTCAGCGCCCTGCCATCCCCGACGATCAGTAGCGGCACACCCTTTTGATACTGGAACCGCACCTTGCCCGGTTGCTTGATCGTGAGCTTGCCTGACAATGCCTGACCTGCTCGATCGGTTTGAACAAAATCCGCAGTCATCGTCGTGACCCCACGGATATAGGCATTGACTTGGGCCATGTCGCCCTGGGCCTGCTGCGCTGGTGCAGGCGATGCAGGAATGATCAGGGGTGCGGCGGCCAGAGCCAAGGCGAGGGGCGCAACCAGGCGCTTCATGCATTCTTCTCCGCTTATTGAGAAAATGAGATTTAGAAGTCGGGCGTTGAACCCATCGTGAACTGATGCGTTCCTGGTCTTGCGCGCCGAAAAGGCCGTTCTGCAGCGAGATGTATAGTCGTCGCAGACCAAAAAAAAAGGCTGATCCGAAGACCAGCCTGGAAAGTTTTAGGAGAGGATGCCTGAAAGGCACCTCCTTATTGAACGGTATCGATCTTTTTCGCAAATGCGTTGAGCATCATCCCGATTGCGTTTTGCGCAATCGTCAGAGCGGGTTGCCGTTTTCATCGCGCAGCACTTCACGGCGACCGACATGGTTTGGGGCGCCGACCAGCCCTTCTTCCTCCATTCGCTCTATGAGGCGCGCTGCCGAATTATAGCCGATCCGAAGCTGGCGCTGGAGCCAGCTGGTCGATGCCTTCTGGTTCTCGAACACCAGCTGGCATGCCTTGCGGAACAGTTGCGCGTCGGGGCTGTCGTCACCAAGGTCTACGCCATCCAGGGCAAAGCTGCCCTCTTCGGGTTCCTCAGTGACGGCGGCGATATAGTCGGGCTGGCCCTGGGCGCGCCAATGATCGGCGACGACGCGTACCTCATCGTCCGATACGAACGGGCCATGGACACGCGTCAACCCCTTGCCGCCGTGCATGTAGAGCATGTCGCCCTTGCCCAGCAGTTGCTCCGCGCCTTGTTCACCGAGAATGGTGCGGCTGTCGATTTTCGAGGTCACGAAGAAGCTGATGCGGGTCGGCAAGTTCGCCTTGATGACACCGGTGATGACGTCGACCGACGGGCGCTGCGTAGCAAGGATCAGGTGAATGCCCGCAGCGCGCGCTTTTTGCGCGAGACGCTGGATCAGGAATTCGACTTCCTTGCCCGCAGTCATCATCAGGTCGGCCAGTTCGTCCACCACGACCACGATCTGGGGCAGCGGCTGGAAGTCGAGCTGCTCTTCCTCGTATATCGGCTTGCCGGTTTCGGGATCATAGCCCGTCTGGACGCGGCGGCCGAGCGGCTTGCCCTTGGCCTTCGCAGCCCGGACCTTCTCATTGTAATTGGCAAGGTTACGGACGGAGATCGACGCCATCATGCGATAACGGTCCTCCATCTGCTCGACCGCCCATTTCAAGGCGCGGATCGCCTTGCTGGGTTCGGTTACCACCGGCGACAGCAGATGCGGGATGTCGTCATAGGTCGACAGTTCCAGCATCTTGGGATCGATCATGATGAGTCGCAGCTGGTCGGGCGTCATGCGATAGAGCAGCGACAGGATCATGGCATTGAGCCCCACCGACTTACCTGAGCCGGTGGTGCCCGCGATCAGCAGGTGTGGCATGGGCGCTAGGTCGGCGATGATCGGCTCGCCCGATATGTTCTTGCCCAGGATGATCGGCAGAGTGGCGTCCTGCGCGAATTGTTCGGACGTGATTAGCTCACGGAACGAGACACCTTCGCGATTGGCGTTGGGCAGCTCGATGCCGATGACGGTGCGACCAGGAATCGTCGCGACGCGGGCCGAGAGCGCGGACATGTTGCGGGCAATGTCGTCGGCCAGCGCGATCACGCGGCTTGCCTTTATGCCGGGCGCGGGCTCCAGCTCGTACATGGTGACCACGGGTCCGGGGCGCACTTCGACGATGTTGCCTTTGACGTGGAAGTCATCAAGCACCGACTCAAGCAGGCGCGCATTGCGTTCAAGCGCGGCCTTGTCGATCTTCTGCGCCTGGCTCGCCGGGATCGGATTGAGCAGATCGGCGGAGGGCAGAGAGCTATTGCCGAACAGGTCATCCTGAGACACCGGCACCATTTGCCGCTGGGCAGGGGCAGGCTTGGGTGTCTGGATAGTAATCGGCGGCTTGGGCTCGTTCGACACCGCGCGGCGGGGAGCGATGACCCGTTCTTCCACACCTTCTTCTTCATCAGCTTCGGCAGCAGCGTTGCCGGCGAAGGCGAGGGCCGGCTTTGGCAGGCTGAGACGCGGCAAGGTCGGACGGCGCAGGGCGATGATCGGCTTTTCCAGCGCAAGGCTGCGATACCAGGTGAAGAAGCCGGCGAGCAGCAACAGCACGACGAGAATGCCGGTGATCCACCCCTGCGCGGCGGGGGCTGCGGAGGTGAGGCTGCGGACGCCATTAGCGGTGGCGAGGCCGATGAGTCCGCCCCAGCCCGAAGGCAGATCGATAAGCGAATCCGGCTGAAATATCGCGAGCGCGATGCCGATAAGGATGATGCCGAGCAGGCATTTGCCAAACTGCCCTTTCCAGCCGGTCATGTCCTGATCGCCCCAAAGGCGGCGGGCAGTTATGGCGAGCAGCGGCAGGACGAGGGCGACGGGCACCCCGAGCAGGGTGAACAGGAAGGCGGAGACCCAGGCTCCGGGCCAACCCATGATGTTCTGGACCTGATTGTCGGCGACCGTCATCATCGACGGGTCGCTCAGACGGAAGCTGAGCAGCGCGAGCGCCAGGAACAGAGTGGCCAGCATCAGCGCGATCGCGCCGATCAGCGCGCCGCTGCGGATGAGGCTGCGTTTCAGCATTTCGCGCCATTCCGGCGTGCGCTTGGCTCCGCGGCTGACAGCCATGGTTTTTGAATGTCCCCCAAATGTTCCGTTCCGGCACAATGCGCCGAGCGGGGAGTGTGCGTCAAGAGTCCGGTGTTTCGGCTGGTCGTGGGAAAGTCATGAAGAAAGTGGCGAGAAAAACGCGTTTTTCAGAGCGTTGAGATCGCCAATCATGCGATTCCTTCATGCATTTGCACCGCCGGAGCCGAACGCATCGCGATGAGACAGCCAGCGACGATCAACGCCGCGCCTGCAATGGTGGACAGGGTCAGACGTTCGCCAAAAGCAAGCCAGCCGATGATCGCGGCCCAAAGGAAGGCGGTATATTCGATCGGGATGAGATATTGCGCCTCCGCCCGCGCATAGGCCCAGGCGAAGGCGGCGAGCGAGGTGAAGGCGAACCCCGCGCAGGCGGCGATCAGCAGGAAGGAATCCGGCCGGGGCAGGTCCAGGCGGAGCGGCACGAGGCCAGGCAAGGCCCAGGCTGCAACGGCGCAGGATCCGAAGAGGATGAACATGATGCCATGCTGGAAGAAGGCGACCTCCACCGGCGAGGCAAGCTGCGCCTGCTGACGCTGGATGATGAGATTCCAGGCAAAAAGGACGGCGGAAATCAGTACGGCCGCGGCGCCGAGCAGGGCGTCCCGATCATAGCTGTCCTGCATGCGGCCCGACAGAATCACGACGACGCCGACGAGACCCAGCAGCGATGCGCTGACGGCGCGCTTGCCGATCCGTTCACCGAGGAGGAGTGCGGCAAGGTAAAGGGCGATGAGCGGCGCGATGAAGGACAGCGCGATGGCTTCGGCGAGCGGCATCCGCATCAGCGCCCAGAAGAAGAGGCTGGCCATCAACGCCACGACCGTGCCGCGCAGGACATGAAGGCGCAGCACAGCCCGTTCCGGCCAGCGATGACCGCCCGGCAACATGATCGCAAGGCCCAGCAGCGTCCCCGCCAGCGCGCGCCAGAACAGGGCGTTGAAGAGGCCGATCGAGAGGCTCAATCCCTTCATCGTGGCGTCCATGATGGCGAACAGCAGGACGGCGAGGCAGGAGACCGCGAAGGGGATGGCGAGGGAGCGGCTTTGGATCATGTTCATGTCGTTGGTCGTGACGGTGGACGGATACCTGGCGTTACGACGTGCTTGAGAAAAAGCCTTCGGATGCCTGCTTGCAGCAGGCGTTCAGGAGAAGGCCTCGACAAGCTCCCGAACGGAGGTTCGGCGGGTTCGCGGTCAGGGAGAGCCCCCTCCCCTATTCCGCCGCTTGCGCCCGTCCTGCGTCGGTCGTTTCCGCCTCCATCTTTGCGGCTTCGATTTCTGCCGCCTTGGCTTCGACCAGCCCAACGATGTGGTCGATCATGCCTTCGTCCTGGATGGTGTGGTCGGTGAGGCCGGAGAGATAGACCATGTGCTTGCCAGCGCCGCCGCCAGTGAGGCCGATGTCGGTTTCACGGGCTTCGCCGGGGCCGTTGACGACGCAGCCCAGTACGGACAGCGACAGGGGCGTGTGGATATGCTGGAGCCGTTCCTCCAGCGCCTGAACGGTGCGGATGACGTCGAAACCCTGCCGCGCGCAGCTGGGGCAGGAGATGACCTTGACCCCGCGGGTGCGGATGCCGAGCGACTTCAGGATTTCATAGCCGACGCGCACTTCCTCTTCCGGCTCAGCGGAGAGGGAGACGCGGATGGTGTCGCCGACCCCGGCCCACAGCAGGTTGCCGATGCCGATCGCACTTTTCACCGTACCGCCGATCAGGCCGCCCGCTTCGGTGATGCCCAGATGCAGGGGACAATCGACCGCTTCGGCGAGCTGCATATAGGCAGCGACGGCCAGGAAGACGTCGCTCGCCTTCACCGCGACCTTATATTCGTGGAAGTCCTGATCCTGCAGCAGCTTGATATGGTCGAGGGCGCTTTCGACCAGCGCTTCGGGACAAGGTTCGCCATATTTTTCGAGCAGGTCCTTTTCGAGCGAGCCCGCATTGACGCCGATGCGGATCGCGCAGCCATTGGCCTTGGCAGCGTCCACCACTTCCTTGACGCGGGCTTCCGACCCGATGTTGCCGGGATTGATGCGCAGGCAGGCCGCGCCTGCGTCAGCCGCTTCGAGCGCGCGCTTATAGTGAAAATGGATGTCAGCCACGATGGGCACGCGGGCCGCGCGCACGATCTGCTTCAAGGCGGCGGTCGATTCCTCGTCCGGGCAGGACACGCGGATAATGTCGACGCCGACTTCCTCGCAACGGCGAATCTGGTCGATTGTCGCACGTACATCATGGGTCGGCGTGTTCGTCATCGTCTGCACAGTGACGGGCGCGCCACCGCCCACGGGCACATTGCCCACCATGATCTGGCGACATTGACGCCGGGCGATGTCGCGCCAGGGGCGCAGGCCGGGATTATGGTCGGACATGAAATAGGGGCTCCGTGCTGATGCAGCCCCTATAGTGATTCACGGGGCAAGTTAGAAGCGCGCCGTCACCGATGCGGCGATCTGGTCCGCATTGCCGCTGGTCCGCGACAGGGTGGTGACGGTCGTGGCCGCTGCCGTTCCGCCATAATAGGTGTCGGGACGGACGATTGTCGCCTTTTCCACGAAATTATGAGCGTAGCTGAGATTGAGCGCGAGGCCGGGCGAGACATTGTAGGTCGCCCCTGCCGACAGCCATGCGCGGTCGCCATCGGGTACGCGGGTCGTGAGGAATTGCGGATTGGTAGGCGTGCGGTCGAACATCGTGCCTGCGCGCACGGTCAGCGCGGGGCTGACATCATATTCGCCGCCCAGGCTGACGCTGTAGCTGTCCTTATAATCCAGTTCCTTGACCGAGGTCCGGCCAGCGGCCGTGATCACAATCGATTCCATGACCGACCAATTATACCAGCGGGCACTGACCATGGCACGCAGGCGCGGGGTCATCCGGTGCATGAAACCGACGGTCACGATGTCGGGAAGATTGAGCGGCGCGTCGACATCGGCGCTGCCGTTCTGGGCCGCGAGGAGGCTTTGCAGGCCCGAGATGGTCCGCGTACCGGTCACGCGATGATCAATGCCCGAGCGATAGGAGATGCCGATATTGGTGTCGCCATTGGTGTAGAAAAGACCCGCATGCCAGCCGACGGTCCAATCTTTGCCCTTCACCTCCGCAAGGCCATCCGTCGCCGCCAACGGCGACAGTTGAGGCAAGGCGTTCGCCAGCGTGACCTTTACATGTTGGACGTCAACGCCGCCGCCGATCGAGAAATTGTCGTCCAGCTTATAGGCGGCGGATCCCTGAACATTATAGGTTTTAAGGTCCGTGTGGGTGGAATCGTAGCGGCCGAAAAAGCCGTCATCATAGGTCAGCTTCAGCCCGAACGGGGCAGTAGCGCCAAGCCCAAGCCATAGTCGGTCGGTGACCTGCCCCGTGACATAGAAGCTGGGCACGGGAATCACCTTGCCAAAGGGGTTTCCACCGGAATTGCCAGAGACCGGAACCGTCGCGCCAGGCAACCCGGCAACGGTGCGGTAGCTGCCCTGATTTTGCTGCCCGGCCTCTGCGAACAGAGCGATGACGCCAGCAGACAACTGGACGCCGGGAAGCTCCGTCATCGCGGCGGGGTTGAAATAGATGGCGGATGGGTCATCGGCTGCCGCGCCTGCGCCAGACAGCGCCCGACCGGTTTCCTTGGGCGATTGTTCCTGAAGATAGAAGCCGCCCGCGAACGCCGGTAGAGGCAACGCGGCCAGCCCTATGGACAGCCACGCTGTAGCGGTGCGGCGGCTTAGAAACATGCAGATCCCCCTCGTCAAACGCCATCGCGGCGCGAAACGCGCAAATATGGCGCGAACATGCTGCGATATGGTAAATTTGCCGTTCAGAAAATCCACCGCGGCTGCCGAGGACAAAAAAAAGCCGCCCCGAAGGACGGCTGGAAGTTTTAGGAGAGGATGCCTGAAAGGCCCGTCCCTTGTGCAGGGCAGCATGGTTGTTCGCAACTGCGAAAGGAAAACGTGCGGTTGCGTTTATTGCAATTGTAAGAAAAATTGAAGAATACCGTAGGGGAAAGTCAGACCCGGACCTGCTGACTTTTGCCTCTTTTTTCAGTTGATCCAAGCGTCTTCAGTCGTTTCAGCTCGGCAAATGACGCGAAAGATAGCGCATCAGATCCTGCCTGAGACGGTCGAGTCCCTGTTCATCGGGCGATTCGATTCTGGCTACCAGTTCCGCCTGGGTGTTGGAGGCGCGTAGCAGCCACCAGCCGTCTTTCCTGCTCACCCGCGCGCCGTCGATATCATCCAGGACCGCGCCCTCCGATCGGAGCTGGACAATGATGTCCGAGATGATGTCGAATTTGCGTTCCTCTTCGACCGGGAAGCGCAGTTCCGGGGTATTTACCAGCGTCGGCAGATCGTCGTGCAGCGCAGTGATGGTCTTGCCGTGCAGGCCCGCCATGCGAATGAGCCGCAGGGCGGCATAAAGGCCATCGTCAAAGCCGAGATATTCATCGGCAAAGACGATGTGGCCGGTCATCTCGCCGCCGAGCGGGCTGCCGACCTGCTTCATCTTCGACTTGATGTGGCTATGGCCGGTTTTCCACATGAGCGGCTGGCCGCCCAGCTCGGCTATCCGGTCGAACAGCAGCTGGCTGCATTTCACGTCGGCTACGATGGTGGCGCCGGGCCTGTCCTGAAGCACCGATTCTGCAAACAGGGCGAGCAGCTGGTCACCCCAGATGGTGCGGCCCCGCCCGTCGACGACGCCGATGCGGTCGCCATCGCCGTCAAAGGCAAGTCCGAAATGGAGGTTTTTCGCGACGACAAGGTCACGCAGGTCGTGCAGATTTTCCTCGATCGTGGGGTCGGGGTGATGATGGGGAAAATTGCCGTCTATGTCGGTGAAGAGCGTATGATGCTCACCGGGGAGGAGCTTCACGAGCTTTTCGATGACCGGTCCAGCGGCGCCATTGCCGGCGTCCCAGCCGATCCGCCAGGCGCCGCCGTCAAATCCTTCCATCAGCCGCGTGACATAGCGGTCCATGATGTCGATGGCAGAGCAGTTGCCGCTGCCCTCTTCCCAGTCTCCGGCAGCGGCCATGACGCCAAGCCGGGCGATGTCGGGCCCAAAAAAGGCTTCATGCGCAAGCACCAGCTTGAAGCCATTGTGATCGGCGGGATTATGGCTGCCGGTTATCTGGATGCCGCCATCAACATCGAGCACCGTTTCGGCATAATAGAGCATTGGCGTGGGGCCGATGCCGATGCGCAGCACGTCGATGCCGCTGTCCGCGAGGCCGGAGGCGACCGCCTGCTCCAGCATGGGCGAGCTGAGGCGGCCGTCACGCCCAAGCGCGACCGCTGATCCGCCCCTGCGCCTGACAATGGTGCCGAAACTGCGGCCGAGGGCGTAGGCGTCCCCCTCCCTGAGCGTTTTGCCGACGATGCCGCGCATGTCATATTCGCGCAGCAGCGATGGGTGGAAGCGGTGGGACATGGGCTTGGGTTCTACACCCTAGCGGCGGGGTGGCTGATCTTTTTTCTCTGGCTCAGCGAGCAGCAGGTCGCGCGCGGCATTGATTTCCGCGGCCAGAGCTTCCGTGCCGCCGCGATCGGGGTGGACCGAGGCGATCAGCCGTCGGTGAGCCGCGCGGATCATATTCTCGTCGGCATCTTCAGGGACGCCGAGCAGGGCCCGGGCTCTGGCGATGCTGGCGGGTTCGGCGGCTGCCTTGGGAGAAGTGGAGCGTCGTTTCTTCTGCTTTGCCTGGTTGAGGAAAAAAAGAGCTGCGCCAAGGAGCAGGGGCGCTCCAGCAAGCGGCTTGCCCTTCGCCGCCATGACCGCGCCCACCAGCGCGCTGCCCAACACCATGCCATCCTTCACACTCATGCGCTGCAAACGTCCCGTCCAGATGAGCCAGGCGGCGAGCCCGAGAAGAAGAAAGGCGAAAAGACCCATCAGGCCGCGCCGAGAAGATCGACCGGCGTCCTTTCCTCACGCGAAGGGAGGGCAAGGCCCGAGACCATCTCGCGCAGTTCCTGACGCGCGGCGATGTGGCTGACGCCGAGATCGCCCAGATGCCCCTTGTCGAGCAGGGTGAGGCCCGAAGGAAAGAGTTCGCGGAAGATGACGCGCTCGGAAAGGCCGGGGATCACGCGGAAGCCGACGCGGCGGGACAGTTCCATGAGGGCATCGCCGACGCGCTTCTTGTTGCGGGCGTCATGATGCTGGACGCGATTGCGCAGCACGACCCAGTCGATCGAGACGCCATCGGCCTTGGCGCGGGTCTTGCGCGCTTCGAAGATCAGTTCGGAATAGAAGGACAGGCGGCGGACCTTGAAGGTTTCCGCGTCGACCTGGCCGATGAGGTCGAAATCGACGAAGCTGTCATTCATCGGCGTCACCAGCGTGTGGGCGCGGGCCGCCATGTGGCGGGCGAACAGGTCATCACGACCGGGGGTGTCGACGACCAGGAAATCCTTGCCCTCGGCGACGGCGGCGGTTTCTTCCTCCAGCGCTTCGATCGTATCACCTTTAAGCACCGCGAAGTCGGGCGCGGGCAGGTCGATGTTGCGGCGGCGGGCCGTCTCGGCACGGTTTTCCATGTAGCGCGTGACAGTGCGCTGGCGCGGGTCGAGATCGATCATGCCGACCTTGTAGCCGAGCGCGGTCAAGGCGATGGCGGTGTGCACGGCGGTGGTCGACTTGCCGGTCCCGCCCTTTTCATTGGCGAAGACGATATGATGCGTTTGGGTGTTCGGACCCATTGATAACCCCGTTAATTGCCGCAACGATTCTTGACCCTATTGCCGGGTCGTGCCTTTAGCAGGATAGTCCCCGTGCACATGCCATATCGGAGCCCCTCGTCCCGTGCAAACCCTGCGTGACCTTCCTTCCTTAAGAACCGCGATCGATGCGATGAAAAGCGATGGGCGGCCCGTCGCGCTGGTGCCGACGATGGGCGCGCTGCATGAAGGGCATATGGCGCTGGTCGAGGAAGCGCGGCGGCATGCCGGGCATGTCGTGGTGTCGATCTTCGTCAATCCGCGGCAGTTCGGCGCGAACGAGGATCTGGACGCCTACCCAAGGCGTGAGGCGAAGGACGCCCAGATGTGCCAGGCGGCGGGAGTCGATGCGCTGTGGGCGCCGACGGCGGAAGTCATGTACCCCGACGGCTACGCGACCAATATCTCCGTTTCGGGGATAACCGAAGTACTGGATGGCGCGGCGCGGCCGGGGCATTTCGATGGCGTCGCAACGGTCGTCACCAAGCTTTTCAACCAGGTGCAGCCCGATGCCGCGCTGTTCGGGGAAAAGGATTATCAGCAGCTCGCAATGATCCGCCAGATGGTGCGAGACCTCGACATGCGGATCGAGATCATCGGTGTGCCGACCCAGCGGGCCGAGGACGGACTCGCCCTGTCATCGCGCAACGCCTATCTGACGGACGAGGAGCGCAAGGACGCGCTCGCCCTGCCCCGCGCCCTTGGCGAAGCGGCACGACAGATGGAGAAGGGCGCGAGCGTCGAGGCGGCCATCGCCAAGGCGATCGCGATGCTGAGCGCCCATGGCTTTGATCCCATCGATTATGTGACGCTGTGCGACGCGGTGACGCTGGAACCGATGCATGTGCTGGACCGCCCGGCCCGGTTGCTGGGCGCGGCGAAGCTGGGGCGGACGCGGCTCATTGATAATATCGTGGTCGAGCCTTCCTGAGATTCGTCATTCCAGCGGAGGCTGGAGTCTGCCGATGTTCAGAGCTGCCTCATGAGATCCCAGCTTGCGCTGGGATGACGGGGACTCAGAAGGGTTTGACGATTACCGCCACCACGATCACCGCCGCAGCGATGCCGGGGACTTCGTTGATTAGACGCAGCTTTTTCTCGCTTAGAGGGCGCAGGCCCCGGGCAAGCTTCTTCGTATAGCCTGCAATCCAGCCATGATAGGCGGAGAGGCCCAGGACGAAGAGAAGCTTCAAGTGGAACCAGCCGAAATGCCAGGCGCCGATTTCCACCATCAACATGAGACCGAAGACCCAGACGAGGATCAGCGAGGGGTTGAGGATAATCTTGAGCAAGCGCTTCTCGCGATCGATCCATTTGCGATCCTCATCCGATCCGATGGCGCATTGATGATGATAGACGAAGAAGCGCGGCATCATGAACAATCCCGCCATCAGGAAGATGACGAAGATGAGATGGGCGGCCTTCACCCACAGATAGGCGGCTCCGAGATAGGGCATCAGCTACTCTTTCCTTGCCGGACATAGGCGATGAGCGCCTCGACATGCGCGATCGGGGTATCGGGAAGGATGCCATGGCCGAGGTTCAGGATATGCGGCCTGCCCGCAAAGGCGGCGCGGATATTGTCGACCGACTCCTCGACCGCCCTGCCCCCGGCGATGAGCGCCAGCGGATCGAGATTGCCCTGCACAGGCAAGCCCTTGGGCAACACACGGTTCGCCCAATGGGGATCGATGGTTTCATCGACGCCGATCGCGTCGACGCCCGTTCCAGCCGCATAATCGGCGAGCTTGGCGCCCGCGCCCTTGGGGAAACCGATGACAGGGATATTGGGGTGGAGCACCTTCAACTTCTCCACAATCCGCCGGTTGGGTTCGATGACCCAGCGATTGAACTGAAGCGGCGCAAGGCTGCCGGCCCAGCTGTCGAACAGCTGCACCGCCTCTACGCCCGCCGTGATCTGGCCCGACAGATAGGTGACGGTGGACTCGATGATGGCGTCGATGATCGCGCCGAAGCGTTCCGGGTCCTGATAGGCGAGACGGCGTGCTGCCCCCTGATCCTTGCTGCCCTGCCCTGCCACCATATAGGTCGAGATGGTCCAGGGACTACCTGCAAAGCCAAGGAAGGTGACGGATGGGTCCAGCGCCGCCTTCACGCGCGCCACGGTGTCGTAGACCGCCTCGTAGCGGCTCAGATCAGGCTTGAGCGCCGACAGGTCGGTTTCGCTGAGGATTGGCGCGAGGCGCGGCCCCTCCCCCGTTTCGAACCAGAGATTTTGCCCCATCGCATAAGGCACGATCAAAATGTCGGAAAAGAGGATCGCACCATCAAAGCCGAAGCGGCGAAGCGGCTGGATCGTGACTTCAGCAGCAGCCGGGCTATCATAGACCAGCTCGAGAAAGCCGCCCTTCTGCGCGCGCAAGGCACGATATTCTGGCAGATAGCGGCCCGCCTGGCGCATCAGCCACATGGGCGGCACGGGCAGGCTTTCACCCTTCAGGACGGAAAGCAGCGGCTTGGAAGTTCCAGCGGAAAGGCCGGCATCTTGTCCCGTCATAATCTCTCTTATTTAGATTCTTAAAAAGGATGATGGAGATAGTAGAGGCGTTGGCAGCGGGGTTTATGCGCTGTGCCCCGATTTGCCAACAGCTTGACTCCCTGACCTCAAGGATTCCGACGCGAGTCAGTTCATTCATCCCCGTTACCCACAGCTTGTGGATGAAAATGACGACCTGTGGGAGCCATGTGGATAAGATTCCGGCTAATGGGGGCTACCCAAATGGGGGTATTTCATCCGCAACCTATCCCTTGCTTTATCCACAGGCTCCACACAGAGATATGCGTCATGTCGCGTATCCATCTGCATTTGCTCTCTGACTCCACCGGCGAGACGCTGGAGAATATCGCCAAGGCAGCGATCGGTGCCTTTGAAAATGTCGAGGCGGTACGGCATTTCTGGCCGATGGTGCGGTCCGATGTCCACCTTGACCGGATCATGGAGGAGATTGCCGCCAATCCCGGCCTGGTGTTGTTCACCCTGTCCAATCATCAGTTGCGGCGGCGGCTGGAAACCCGGTGCCGGGCGCTGGGCCTGCCCCATGTCGCGGCGCTCGATAGCGTGACTGACGCCCTGTCCAACATATTGGGGCAGGAAACCCGCAATCGGCCGGGGCGCAAACATATTTTGGACGAAGCCTATTTCGCGCGGATCGAGGCGATCCAGTTCACCATCGCCCATGATGACGGCGTGGGCCATGAAAATTGGGAAGAGGCGGACATTGTGTTGGCGGGCGTGTCGCGCGCATCCAAGACGCCGACCTCCATCTATCTTGCCAATCGCGGATACAAGACGGCGAACATTCCCCTGGTGGTGCAATCGCCGCCGCCGCGCAGCCTCTATTCGCTGAGGCATCCGATGGTTGTGGGGCTGACGGTCAGCCCGGAGCGGCTGGTGCAGATCCGCCGCAATCGCCTTCTGTCTTTGAATCAGGCGCCGGAGACCAGCTATGTCAATCTGGACAAGGTGCAGGAGGAGCTGGCCTTTGCCCGGCGCATGTTTGCCGACAATGGCTGGCCGGTGATCGACATGACGCGCCGGTCGATCGAGGAAGCGGCGGCGGCCATCATCAACCTGTTCAATGACCGTGTGCTGGCGGAAGGAAGTGAAGCATGATCGTGCTGGCGTCACAAAGCGCAAGCCGCCGAGCGTTGTTGCAGGCGGCGGGCGTTCCGTTCGAAGCGCTCTCGCCCGGCGTGGATGAGGAAGCGGCGAAGGAATCGCTGCGGGCTGACGGATTGGACGCGCGAGCCTTGGCGGATGCCCTCGCCGAGTTGAAGGCGCTGCGGGTGTCGCGCCGGGTGCCGGGTGGATTGATCCTGGGCTGCGACCAGACTTTGAGCCTGGATGACGGCAGCATGATCGACAAGGCTGTGGATCGGGCCGATGCCGAACGGATCCTGCGCCTCTTGTCCGGGCGGGTGCATCATCTGCATAGCGCTGCCGTCATCGTGCTGAATGGTGAGCCGATCTGGCGACATATTGAACGGGTACGCATGACCGTGCGCCCTTTGTCAGATAGTTTCATAGCTAAGTATCTAGACGAGGAATGGGAGCATTGCCGCTGGTGCGTCGGCAATTACCGGATCGAGGGGCCGGGTGTGCAGCTGTTCAGCAAGGTGGAAGGGAGTCAGTTCGCGATTCAGGGGCTTCCGCTGCTGCCGCTGCTTGACTTTCTGCGCGTGCGGAGCGTTCTGCCGTCATGACTGACAAGCTTCCCTATGCAGAGGTGATCGGCGATCCGATCGCGCACAGCAAATCGCCGCTCATCCACAATTTCTGGCTCGATTGCCTGGGTATCGAGGCGGAATATAAAAAGACCCATGTGACGGCAGAGGGGCTTTCCGCCTATTTCTTGGAGCGCAGGGCCGACCCCGACTGGTTGGGGTGCAATGTCACCATTCCCCACAAGATCGCGGTGATGGACTATACGGACGACCCAGGCGGCGTGCGCGAGCGGATCGGGGCGATGAACACGATCGCCAGCGAAACGAGCGGGCCGTTGATCGGCACCAATACCGATGCGGGCGGGTTCCTTCAGCCGTTGCTGCGCGACAAATGGAAGGGGGATAGCGCCGTGCTGATCGGCGCGGGCGGTGCGGCGCGGGCGATCCTGTTCGCGCTGACGAGCCTTGGCGTGCCGGACATCACCGTCATGGTGCGCGATGCGGCCAAGGGACAGGCGCTGCTGGACCGGGCGAAGGTGAAGGGACGGGTGATCGCAATGGGCGACGCGCTTCCGGCCGCCGATCTGCTGGTCAATACCAGTTCGCTAGGGATGGTCGGGCAGCCGGTGCTGGACCTGGACCTTTCCCCGCTGCCCGGTGATGCGACCGTCTATGACATTGTCTATGCGCCGCTGGAGACTCAATTGCTCAAGGCCGCGCGGGCAAGGGGATTGAAGGCGCTGGACGGGCTGGAGATGCTGATCGGGCAGGCCGCGCTCGCCTTCGACATCTTTTTCGATGCGCAGGCGCCGCGTGAACGGGACGATGAATTGCGCGCTCTGCTGCTGGCGGCCTGAAACGCCATGAAGATCTACGGGCTGACCGGATCGATCGGCATGGGAAAATCGGCTGTTGCCGCCATGTTGCGGCGGGAGGGCGTGCCCGTCTTTGATGCGGATGCGCAGGTGCATCGGTTGCAGGGGCCGCAGGGCAGGCTGTTGCAGGCAATCGAAGCGCGCTTTCCCGGAACGACGGGGCCTGCGGGCGTGGACAGGGCAAAGCTCGGTGCGGCGGTGTTCGGGCATCCGCAGGAATTGAAGGCGCTCGAAGCAATCGTCCATCCGGCGGTAAGGGAAGAGCGGATGGCGTTCCTGCGTCGGCACAGGTCGCGCGCCTTTGTCGTGCTGGATATTCCCTTGCTGTTTGAAGGGCATATGGAGCGCAAGCTGGCCGGGGTCATTGTCGTTACCGCGCCAGCATGGAAACAGCGCAAGCGCGTGCTGGCCCGGAAGGGCATGACGGTGGCGAAATTCCGCAGAATCCTGCATTTGCAGACGCCGGATGCTGAAAAGCAGCGGCGGGCAGACTATATCATTCATACAGGCACCACATTTGCCGCCACGCAGGCTCAGGTGCGGCGCTTGGTTGCTTGCCTTGGATCAAAGACAGGCCGATAAGGAATAGCCGAGAGTCGGCGTGAATGAGGTCAATGCGCGAGATTATTTTCGATACAGAAACCACTGGGTTCGACCCGGCCTCGGGCGATCGGCTGGTAGAGATCGGTTGCATCGAACTGCTGAACCGGGTGCCCACGGGCCGCACCTTCCACGCTTACTATAATCCTCAGCGATCGATGCCCGCCGCTGCCGAAGCGATTCACGGGCTGTCGGACATATTCCTGAAGGACAAGCCGCTTTTCGCGCATGGAGTCGAGGAGCTGCTGGACTTTCTGGAGGACAGCCACCTCGTCGCGCACAATGCGCGGTTTGACTTCGGCTTCCTCAACCATGAGTTGAAGCTTTGCGGTCTGCCTGAAGTGGGCATGCACCGGATGATCGACACGGTCGCGATCGCGCGGCAGCTGCATCCTGGCGCCAAACATAGCCTGGACGCGCTTTGCACCCGCTATGGCATCGATCGCAGCCACCGCATCAAGCATGGCGCCTTGCTGGACGCCGAATTGCTGGCGCAGCTGTATATCGAGCTAAAAGGAGGCCGTCAGATCGGCCTTGGTCTAGCACAGGAGGAAGAGAAAGACGCCATTCGGGTGGAACTCGCGGCCAATATCGCGGTTCGCCCTGTTCGTCCCGCGCGGGTTTTCGTGGCCAGCGCGATGGAGCTGGAGAGGCATGCAGCGTTTGTCGCGATGCTGGAAAAGCCGCTCTGGCTGGAAGAGGCTTGAAGGCTGGTTTGACATACTGCCCTTCACGCTTCGCCCAACCGGACTGCGTCCCGCAGCCCGGCAAGAACAAGGAGAAGGCATATGGATATTCGTGTTTCCGGGCATCAGGTCGATACGGGCGAGGCTCTGAAGGAGCATGTGGCGACCCGGTTGGAGGCGATGGCCGAGAAATATTTTTCGCGCACGATTTCCGCCCAGGTCACGTTCCGGCCTGCGCCCCATGGGGCTTTCCACTGTGATATCGTCTGTCATGTGATGACCGGCCTGATCCTGAAAGGAGCGGGCGAGGCGCAGGAAGCGCATCCGGCGTTCGATCAGGCGGCAGAAAAGATCGAACGGCAGCTGCGGCGCTACATGCGCCGCCTGAAGGACCGCCACCCACAGGCTGTCGCTGCCGAAGCGCTGCGCGCCAATGGCTATGACCTCAATGGGATGGATGGCGCGGGCTACACCATCTTCGCTTCGTCGCATGAGGAAGAGGAACCGGCCGACGCACCCCTGATCGTGGCGGAGACGCGGGTCGACATTCCAGAAGCCAGCGTGTCGGACGCGGTCATGATGCTGGACCTGCGCAATACCAACGCGCTGCTGTTCCTGAACGCCGGCACATCGGCCTATAACATGGTCTATCGCCGCCAGGATGGGACGATCGGCTGGGTCGAGCCACGCGCGCAGGCGAACGCCTGACCACCGAGCCCGGTCCCGGGCCGCCATTGACCCGAAGCGGCAGGCGGCCTATGGGGCCGGGCTTTATATCCCCGGGCACGCGCGATTTGTTGGGGTATGGCGCACCCCCGGCTGTTCCAGGTTGGTCATGGTTCATTTCAACGACATCATCGCGCCGGAAGCCGTAGCAACAGACGTCTCGGCAAACGGCAAGAAAGCCCTGTTTCAGAAGATCGCGCAGCTGTCCGCGTCTGCATATCGATTGAACCCCGACATGGTTTCAGAAGCCCTGTTCGAGCGCGAACGCCTGGGTTCGACGGGCTTTGGCGGCGGAGTCGCCATCCCGCATGCGAAGATTCCCGGGCTTGAGCGTATGAGCGGAGCTGTCGTGCTGCTCGATCCGCCGATTGCCTTTGATGCGGTGGACGATGCCCCGGTCGACATCGTCTTCGCCTTGCTGTCGCCAGTCGATAGCGGCGCGGAGCATCTGAAGACGCTGGCGCGGGTATCGCGCTACTTGCGCGACGAAGGCCATGTCGCGCGGCTGCGAGGCGCGAAATCAGCCGAGGCGCTGCACGCCTTGCTGGCTGGCGGTGAAACGCGGGACGCCGCCTGAGATGACCCAAGTGCCGAGCGGCGAGGCAGCGCATTTTCGGGCGCTGGAGAATCTCTACCGCTCCGCACCCATCAACCGGCTGTTCCGATCTGAGCTGACGATTCCAGAGCCGGGCCGCTCCATCATCGAATTCGACGTCGATGAAGAGCAGTTCCACGCGGCGGGCGCGGTCCATGGCACGGTCTATTTCAAGATGATGGACGACGCCGCCTTTTATGCGGCGAACAGTCTGGTCAGCGATCGTTTCCTGCTGACGACCGCGTTCAACCTGCTGTTCACCCGGCCGATCGGGCCTGGACGAATTCGCGCCGAAGGCCGTTGGATCAGTGGCAAGCGACGTGTATTCGTCGCCGAAGCAAGCCTTGTCGACATGGACGGCGAAGAGGTTGGCCGGGGAACCGGCACATTCATGCGGTCACACATCCCCCTGTCATCGCTGCCAGGCTATGCAGGCTGACCGACTGACCAGCGCGATGCTGGTCGGCGTGCTGGTGAGGCGCGCGGCAGCGGCGGGCGGCTTTGCTACGGTGCTGGTAAAAGGCGACGATATCAGCGGCGTCATCCTGATCGAAGCGGCCGAAAGAGGGCAGTTTTCCGGCCTTTTCGAGCGCATGTCCGACTTTGAAGGCGGGTATCGGATGGAACGGTGCGGGCCTGCGGTGGAAGAGGGAACCGAGTCCCTCAATCAATATATAGCCAGGCGCAAAAGATCGGACCCCGACCTGTGGGTGATCGAACTCGATATCGCGGATGCTGAACGGTTCGCCGCTGAAACGATCTGCTGATCGTTGACTCTCCCGGGCGGTGAGGGCACTGGCCCCTCCCAACGCTTAACGCGCAGGTTGCCGAATTCGCCCGTGGGGGGCGGGCGAGGTAAACACGCAGACGGGGGGCGGCCTGACGTCGATAGTATGTGATGGGGTTTTTCCCGACGTCCCTGGCCAAGAACCGCACGTTTCTGAGTTATAATGAGTTTACGTTTGAAGGCCGCGACTGCCGCGGCATTTGCCCTGACCGCAACAGTGGCGGTTACTGCGGCCGATATGTCGAGCGCCAGTGAAGCCGCTCCATCGGTCGTCTCCCTCACAGGGAATCAAGAGCTGAATGCAGCTCCGGCGGCTTCCAAGCCCGCTGTTGTTTTCGCCGCACCGCGCGAAGTCGCGCAGCCGCTGGCCGATCTTTCCGACAGTGCCGATGTGCGCGCCGACAATCTGTCTGCCCTGGTCGATGCGCATGGCGAGGCCGAAAGCGTCGAGGGCGACATGAGGTGCCTGGCCGGCGCGGTCTATTTCGAGTCGAAGGGCGAAAGCCTGGAAGGCCAGCTGGCGGTCGCTCGTGTCATCATCAATCGCGCGAAGTCGGGCCGTTTCGCCAGCAGCCTGTGCGGCGTTGTTTATCAGCCCGGCCAGTTCAGCTTTGTTCGCGGACGTGGCATGCCCGCAATTCCGACGGCAAGCGAAAGCTGGCGGCAGGCGGTCGCGATCGCGCAGATCGCCATGCAGGATCGTTGGGACAGCAAGGCGGAAGGCGCCCTGTTCTTTCACGCCCGCCGCGTGTCGCCGAACTGGGGCAAGCGTCAATTGGCCGCGATCGACAACCATATCTTCTATCGCTGATCCTCGGGTCGCACATCACAAGGACAGCGGGCCGGTTCAGGAAACTGAATCGGCCTTTTCTTTTGTTCCCTTCTTGTTCTAAAAGCGCAGCATGAGTCCGGCTTCTTCCTTGCCCGCGCCCGATGAGGGCTGCTCACCGCTGACTGACGGTACGGCGCTGGCCGTCGCGCGCGGGACGTTGCGGCTATTCTATCGCCACGACATGAGTGGGATATTGGAAGTGCCGCTGCCCAATGGCCGCCGTGCCGACATCATGGCGCTGGATAGCGCGGGCCGCATCACCATCGTCGAGATCAAATGCAGTCGCGCTGATTTGCTGGGCGACATGAAGTGGCCCGATTATCTTGATTATTGCGATCGCTTCTTCTGGGCGGTGCCTTCCGGCTTCGACTTGGCGTTGTTCGATAGCGAAGCGCTGTGGCCAGCGCGAACCGGCCTGATCGTTGCGGACCAATATGATGCCGAACTGCTGCGGCCAGCGCCAGTCGAGCCGCTCGCTGCTGCGCGCCGAAAGGCAGAGACGCTGCGTTTTGCGCGGCGGGCGGCGCGGCGGCTGACCGCACTGGCGGACCCGGACCATGCCGCGGAACTGGGGTGGTGACGGCTGACGTCGCAACCTCGACCTTTATCGAGGGCGCGTGCCTCAATATTCACTGGCGAGAGGCAGAAGCAGGCCCGTTAAAAAGTCGGACCTTGAACCGGACCGGATGGCGCGGCCTTGGGCTTGGCAGCGGCCAGCACTTCGACAATGCCCGATGTGCGGGCATCCCGTTCAGCATAATCACGCGCGGACATGCCGGCGATCGTGTCGCGCTTGTCCGCATTCGCGCCCTGCCCGACCAGCAGGCGAACAAGGCCAATGTCCCGCAACTGCACCGCACGGATCAGCGGGGTTTCGCCGCTGCCGTTGGTCTTGTCGATCTGCGCGCCGCCAGCGAGCAGCGTGCGGACGCCATCCTCGAACCGGGCCTGCACTGCATTCATGAGTGGGGTATTGCCGCGATTGTCGGCGAGGTTGGGATTGGCGCCCTTTGAGATCAGGAAGGACAGCCATGTGTTGTCGCGCCTGGCGATGACCAGATGCAGCGCGGTTTCGCCGCTATTGACGTCGCGGCTGTTGATGACGGTCGAACCCGGTTTCTGGATCAGGTCGGTGGCTTTCTGCCCGTCGGCATCCTTCACCGCCTTCAGGAAATTATAGGCGTCCGAAAATTGCGCATGCGCTGCGACCGGCGACAGCAATGTCAGCGCCAGCGCCGCTGCGCGAGCCCCCTTCATCCAAGCCGAAAAAGCCTTCATCATACGTTCTCGAGCCCCGTTGGCATTTGCAATGGCGGCCATAGCAGGGCATGGCTGGCGGCGCCATGAACAAAGCAATCCGTTCCCTCGTCCTGCCGATCATCGCCCTGCTGGCCGCCTGTAATATGGGTGCTGGCGGAAACGCATCAAGCGAGGCGGAGAGCATGCGCGGCGATCTGGCCGGAGCACGCATCGGAGCGCCTTTCACCTTGACCGACCAGGACGGGAAGAAGGTGCGCTGGGATGATTTCGAGGGCAAGTACCGGCTCGTCTATTTCGGTTACAGCTATTGCCCCGACGTCTGCCCGCTGGACCTGCAGCACATCATGCAGGGCTTTTCCCAGTTCGAGAAGGTGGATGCGGAGCGCGCGGCGAAGGTCCAGCCGATCTTCATCAGCGTCGATCCGGAACGCGATACGCCCGCTGTGCTGAAAACCTATGTCGCGGCCTTTCATCCCAAGCTGATCGGCCTGACCGGCACGCCGGAGGAGATCGCGAAGGTCGCGAAGGATTTCGTCGTGATCGCCAATAAGGAAGAGGTGGAAGGCGCCAGCAGCTATCTGGTAAGCCATAGCCGCACGCCTTATCTTTTCGGGCCCGATGGTCAGCCTGTGGCCTTGGTGCCGGTGGATGATCCGGGAACGGCGGACAAGCAGGAAGGGACGGCGGATGATGTGCGCGGCTTCCTGGAAAAATGGATCAAGTGACGGTTTGAACTTCTGGGAAAAACCACTCGACAAGCTGGACCGCGCGGAGTGGGAAGCACTGTGCGACGGGTGCGGCAAATGCTGCCTGCACAAGGCAGAGGATGAGGATACGGGGCGCGTCTATCCTACCAACGTCGCCTGCCGCTTGCTGGACCGGCATAGCGGACAGTGCAGCAATTACAGTGAACGGCGGCGCTTCGTGCCTGACTGCGTCCGGCTGACCCCGCAAAAGGTGAAGACCATCAGCTGGCTGCCACGCACTTGCGCTTATCGGCTGCGGGGCGAGGGCAAGCCGCTGCCGGCCTGGCACTATCTGATCAGCGGCGATCGCGAGGCTGTGCATCGTGCGCAGGAATCGGTGCGCGGCTGGACGATTGCGGAGGCGGACGCAGGCGATTGGGAAAATCATCTTGTCGACCGCGAGCTCTGACAGCAGCATCACTATCGACGGCATTGCCGTTCCGGTCCGAATCCGCCGGTCGGCGCGGGCCAAGGCCTACCGCCTGTCGCTCGACCATGCGCGCGGGGAACTACGGTTGTCGCTGCCGATGCGGGCCAATCTTAACCGCGCGCTGGGCTGGGCTCAGGGACATGAAGGTTGGGTACGGACGCAGATGGCGGCGCGGCCTGCGCTGGTGCGGTTCGATGATGGGACGTGCTTTCCGCTGGAAGGGCGAGAGATTCAGGTCTGCTGGATGGCGGATGCGTCTCGCACGGTTCGGATCGATGGCGACCGGCTGATTTTGGGAGGCATGCGCGAGTCGGTGGGGCCGCGCGTGCTGCGCTGGCTGAAGGCGCGGGCGAGGGCGGTGCTGGAGGAAGAGAGCCATGCAATGGCGCGCGATCATGATTTGATCGTGGCATCCGTAGGCATCGGCGATCCGCGTAGCCGCTGGGCGAGTTGCGCGTCGAGCGGCGCGATCCGCTACAGCTGGCGCCTGATCCTGTGCCCACCACATGTTCGGCGCGCGACGGTGGCGCATGAACTTGCTCACCTGCTGCACATGGATCACAGCCCAGCATTCCATGCAGCCCATGCGCGGATATTGGGGGAAGATCCCAAGCCCGCCCGCGCATGGCTAAGGGAGCATGGGTCGGGGCTGCACCGCTACATCGCCTGAGGGTTAAGTTTCGCCCTCGGATACGCACATATGTGCGGCGTCCTGACGATGGGCGAGGCCACAGCTGCGGCAGATGACGTGTTTGCCGGGCGTGAGGCCGTGGCCGACCGAGACGCGTTCATCGAACACATAGCAGTCGCCCTGCCAGCGGCTCTGTTCTTCCGGCATTTCTTCAAGATAACGCAGGATGCCGCCGCGCAGATGATAGACATCGTCAAAGCCGCGCGAACGCACGAGCGCTGTGGACTTTTCGCAGCGGATGCCGCCCGTGCAGAACATGGCGATGCGGGGTTCGCGGCCTTCTTCCCGCAGTTGTTCGGCGAAACGGTCGAACCAGACGGGGAACTCGCGGAAGGAGCGCGTTCCGGGGTCGATCGCACGGTCGAAGCTGCCGACGGCGACCTCATAGGCGTTGCGGGTGTCGATCACGATCGTGTCGGGATCAGCGATCAGCGCGTTCCATTCGGCCGGGTCGAGATAGCGACCGGCCTGTGAGGCAGGGTCGAGATCGCCTGCGCCCAGCGTTACGATCTCCGGCTTCACCTTGACCTTCATGCGAGCGAAGGGCGGTTCTTCCGCCGTCGCGAATTTAACGTCAAGGTCGGCGCAGCCCGGAAGCGCGCGGAGATGGGTGAGCAGGGCGTCGATCGCTTCCGCGCTGCCTGCCACGGTGCCATTGATACCTTCATGCGCGAGGATCAGCGTGCCGCATGTGCCAAGCTGCGCGCAAATGTCGCGCAGTTGGACGGCCAGAGCTTCAGGATCGGCGAAGCTGGCGAAGCGGTAAAGCGCGGCGATGGTGAAGGGCGATGCCATGGGGCGCCCATAGCGGCTTCAAACCGCTCTTGAAAGGGCGGGCGCGAGCGCGCATAGGCGAGCAATGGTTCCCTTTTCGTTCGCGGGTCACGAGTTCCTGGCTTTGCCTGAGGCGGCGCTGTTCTGGCCCGCCCGATCAGCGCTGCTGGTGGCGGACCTGCATTTTGAAAAGGCCAGTTGGTTCAGCCGGTTCGGCGTGTTCCTGCCGCCGCATGACAGCCAGGCGACACTGGACGTGATCGAGGCGTTGGTGGCGCGGACGGGGGCGCGGGCGGTGTGGTCGCTCGGGGACAGCTTTCACGATGCCGACGGCGCGGCAAGGCTGCCGTCCAAGGCGCGCGAGCGGCTGGAGGCGCTTACGTCTCGTCTGGATTGGTTGTGGATCACAGGGAATCATGACGCGGGCATGGACGCAACGCCGGGTGGACGGCGCGTCGTGGAAGCCGAGGTGGATGGGATCTGGCTGCGCCATGAGGCCGACCCGGTCGATTCGCGCCCGGAAATTTCAGGGCATTTTCACCCCAAGCTCCGGCTGTCGCTGCGCGGGCGGCGGGTGTCGCGGCGTTGCTTCGTCGGCTCTTCCTCCAAGCTTATCCTCCCTGCGCTGGGTGCGCTGACTGGCGGTCTGGATGCGGGACATGGTGAGATTCGCCGCGCCGTTGGACCAGGCGCCATGGCAATGGTGCCGGTGGCGGACAGGATGCTGCGTTTCCCGCTTGGCTAGCTACGTTACGGAAACGTAGCGTTAAGCTGTTGCTGTTAAGCCACAGGAAGCGGCAATCAGGTCAGTCGATGCGCAAAGGGCTGGAAAAGCTGGCGTGCCTTGCCTTTGGCCTGCTGTGGCCGCATAATCGCACTCCGTAGACGACATGGGAAAATCATGCGCTGCAGGAGAGGAAAGGGTCTCATGAGCAATAAAAGTCTTTGGCTGTTGTCCGCCGGCATGATCGCGCTGGCTGGATCCGTTTCCCATGCGCAGGCGCAGGAAAGCCCACCACAAAATGGCGTGGTTGAGGATGAAGGCATCATCATCGTCACCGCGACACGCCGGGCCAGTCCCTTGTCGGACGTGCCGATCGCGGTATCGGCCGTGACGGCACAGGCCATGCAGAATAGCGGCGCCAGCGATATCCGGTCGCTCAACCAGCTTGCTCCATCATTGCTGGTGTCTTCGACCGGATCAGAAGCCAACGCATCTGCGCGCATTCGCGGCATCGGCACGGTCGGCGACAATCCGGGGTTGGAAAGCTCCGTCGCGGTGTTCATTGACGGGGTTTACCGTTCTCGCACTGGCGCGGGCCTCAATGAACTGGGCGAGATCGAGCGCGTCGAAGTGCTACGCGGGCCGCAGGGAACGCTGTTCGGGCGTAACGCCTCGGCTGGCCTCATCAACGTGATCAGCAAGGCGCCGGAGTTCCAACTGGGCGGCAAGGCCGAAGTCACCTACGGCAATTATGATTATTGGCGGCTGGCCGGGCGCATCACCGGGCCGGTATCCGACAAGCTTGCCCTCAGCCTGGACGGGGTCTGGTCGAAGCGGGACGGCTTTTACGATCTGGTGGACACGAGCGGAAACAAGGTCGGCGAGACCAACGATCGCGATCGCTATTTCCTGCGCGGGCAGGCGTTGTTCGAACCCAATGACGCGCTGTCGATCCGGTTGATCGGCGACTATACCAATCGTGACGAAAGCTGTTGTGGCGCGGCCTATATCGAAACGCGCGAGCGGCAGCCGGTCGCGGGCGGCGGATACAGCACCGCCCCATTCAATCGCATCGCTGCGATCCTTGCAGGGCAGGGCAGCGTT
This sequence comes from Pseudomonadota bacterium, assembly GCA_023433445.1. Taxonomy (GTDB): domain Bacteria; phylum Pseudomonadota; class Alphaproteobacteria; order Sphingomonadales; family Sphingomonadaceae; genus Sphingobium. The sequence goes on from JAEZCS010000016.1 coordinate 53,010, forward strand.
TTCCCATCCGATCCCTATGACCGCGAACTGACGATCACGCCCGGTCGCGACTATGTCAGCAAGGTCAAGGATTGGGGCCTGTCGGGCGAGGTCAACTATGACCTGGGCGGGACGAAACTGACCAGCATCACAGCCTATCGCGACTATAAGAGCCAGGATTATGGCGATTATGATTACAGCGGCGCTGACCTGCTGTACCGCGACCCCAACACCTACCGCCAGTTCCGCACCTTCACGCAGGAGTTGCGCGCACAAGGGTCCGCCTTTGGCGAGGTTCTGGATTGGCTGGTCGGCGGCTATTATGCGCATGAAAAGCTGACGCTGCAGGACAATATCGTCTTTGGCGACGACTATGGCCGCTTCGCTGCGTGCCGCCTGATGGCTGGGGCCGGGGCCAACAGCAACCTGACTGCGCAGCAACTGGCGGCGTGCGGCAGAGGACTGGCGACGCAGGCGCTGATTACTGGCACGCAGGCGCAGCTGAATGCGGCGCTGACCCCGGCAGTTGGCGCCGGACAGGCGGGTGCGATTTCCGCCGGGCTCGGCAACGGGCTTCGCGCGCTGGCTGCCATCCCGGGCGGGACGGGCGATGTCGCGTCCATCTATCGGCAGAAAAGCGAGAATTGGGCGCTGTTCACCCATAATATCATCCACCTGACCAAGCAGATCGATCTGACGCTTGGGCTGCGCTACACGCATGAAAGCAAGAGGTTCTCGGCCGATTTTGACAACAACAATGCCACCTGCGCGGCATTGCAGGGGTCGAGCTTGCCGACCTTGGCGACGACCCCGGCTCTGGGTCAGGCAGCGGCGCTGGCAGGCGGCATTTTGACGCTTGGTTGTCTCGGGAACAGTTCGACCGGGCTCAACGCGCTGAACCTCAACGACAGGATCAGCGATGGCGAGCTCTCTGGAACAGCCGTGCTATCGTGGAAGCCTGTGGACGAATTGCTGGTCTATGGCAGCTATTCGAAGGGTTATAAGGCAGGCGGCTATAATCTCGATCGGTTCCAGCTGGGATCGACCGGGCTGAACCCGGTGCCCGCCGTCTTTTCTCCGCGCAGCGACGCCGATGTGAGCAGCCTTCGCTTTGCCGCGGAGAAGGTCGACGCCTTTGAAGTGGGGCTGAAATATACCCAGCCCAAATGGAGCGTGAACATCGCGGCGTTCCGGCAGGAGTTCAAGAATTTCCAGCTGAACACCTTCAATGGCACCAGCTTCGTCGTGCAGAATATCAATGGCTGTGACGGGTCGCTTTCGGCGGGCCGAACCTGCGACAACGATGATGTGGGCCCGGGCCTGATCAGCCAGGGCGTCGAGCTGGAACTGGCGGCGTCGCCAGCGCGCAATGTTCGCGTGGCGGGCGGGCTTACCTACGCGCGGGCCAAATTCGCCAACCGGCTTGTCGGCAGTGGCGATGGATCAGTGCCGCTTGACCCGGCGCTGTTCCTGCTGCCCGGATCGATCAACAGCCAGGCGCCCGAAGTCGTGACGACGGTCAGCGCATCCTGGACGCCGGAGATCGGCTCCTCCGGGCTGTCGGCGCTGTTCTACATCGACGGGCGCATGACCAGCGACTTCAACACCGGGTCGGACCTCTTCCCCGAAAAGCGGCAGGATGGCTTTGCCGTGTTCAACGCGCGGGTCGGCGTCCGTGGACCGCAGCAGCGTTGGGCGGTGGAATTCTGGGGCCAGAATATCTTCAACCAGGATTATACCCAGGTGGCGTTCAGTAGCCCGTTGCAGTCGAGCAGCCCTTCGACGTCCACGACGGGTCAGTTCGCGTTGGGCGCACCAATGGCGAACCAGCTGATTTCCGCTTATCTGGCTGAACCCCGCACCTACGGCATCACCCTTCGCGGGAGTTTCTGATCATGCCTCTCCCGCTCGCCGGAACCGGGCGGGCGGGAGAAGGTCTTTCACCGAACAAGGCCGTGCCGACCCGAATGTGAGTCGCGCCCAGCATGATCGCCGTTTCAAAATCGCCCGACATGCCCATGGATAGTTGATCCATGCCCTCGTCCCTGCCGATCTTCACCAACAACGCGAAATAGGGGGCGGGCTCGACGTCGGCGGGGGGGACGCACATGAGGCCAGCTACCGGAATGTCGGCGTCGCGGGCAGCGCGGATCAGTGCTGGCGTCTCCGCGATCGGGCAGCCGCCCTTCTGCTCTTCCGCACCGATATTGACCTGAATGAAGCAGGGAACGCGTTTGCCGGCGGCGTCCATGGCTTTGGCGAGTGCTGTGAGCAGGGATGGGCGGTCGAGCGAATGGATGGCATCGAACAGGGCGACGGCGTCAGCGGCCTTGTTGGATTGCAACTGGCCGACAAGATGCAAGGAAATACCGGGGGTTTCCTCTCGAAGCATGGGCCATTTGGACTGCGCTTCCTGAACGCGGTTTTCGCCGAACACGCGCTGACCGGCAGCAATGAGTGGCCGGATGGCGGCGTCTTCCTGCGTCTTTGAGACCGCGATGAGCGTGATATCATCGGCGGTGCGGTCGGTGAGGCGGGCCGCGCGCCCCATTGTGTCGCGCACGGCGTTCAGCCGGTCGGCGGCTTCGATGCTGTCGGTCGTCATGCAGGCTGCTATAGGCGAGGGTGATGACAGCTCGCTACGTTAAAAATCTGCCCTCGGTCTGGCTGGTCACGGATGAGCGCGTGTCGAATCAGGCGCTGCTGGAGAGTGCCGCGCACTTGCCCAAGGGACGGGGAGGAATCCTGTTCCGGCATTATCGTACGAGGCGTAGTGAGCGACGGGAGCTGTTCGATCGCCTGGCGCAAGTCGCGCAGCGGCGGCGGCTCATGATATTGGTGGCCGGGTCGGCGCGTGAGGCGGCGGCCTGGGGTGCTGATGGCTGGCATGGGCGAGGGGCGGGGCGGGCGACACGGCCTTTGTTTCGGAGCATGGCCGTTCACAACGCGCTGGAGTTACAAGCGGCAGAGCGCGTGGGGGCGGACCTCATCTTCCTCTCGCCCCTCTTCGCCACGCGTTCACATCCGGGGGGGAGTGTGTTGGGGCGGATAGCTTTCGCGGGATTGGCGCAAAGCGCGAGGATGCCGGTTGTCGCGCTGGGGGGCGTTCGCGCGGAACATCGGCGGATGCTGAAAGGGTTGGGCGCTTCGGGCTGGGCGGCGATCGACGGTCTTACTGGAGTATCGGTGGCGAGATTATAGGGGCTTGGGGTGGAAAGCGGCCATCCCCCCTCCCGCAGGCGGGAGGGGGTTAGGGGGTGGGCTAGCGCAACTTTAGCGATGTTCTTCCAAGGCTTGCTTAGAAGCTTGCTTCGCTCGCGCCCACCCCTAGCCACCCCCGTCTGCGGGAGGGGAATGCCTTGGACTGGTTCGCTGCGATCCGCTGTGAGCGCGCTGGTTTTCCGCGCTCGGCCAGCCTCGCGCGATCCCAGCATTCGCTGCGAGGACGAAGGTGTGGTTTGAGCTACCGGTGCAAACAGCAGGGCGAGCAATCAAACGGCTCCGCCTGTCTATCTGACTCAAGACGGCGCGACTCTCAGCTCACCGGGATCAGAACTTGAACACAGTTCCGAGATAAACAGCCTGATTATCCTGGCGGTCGTCCGTCATAGGCGTCAGGCGGCCGGTCAAGCTATTGTTATAGCGAAGACCCGCTGTGACGTTCAGATTGCGCGTCAGCGAATAGGAGCTGGCAAGATCCAGCGAATAATCCTTGTCCGCATTCGGGTTGCGGATTGCAGTGCCCGGATCGCGGCGGCTTTCGATCATCACCTTGGTGCTGAAACGATTCTTCGTGTCCTGATCCAGGGAGAAATTCTTCGCGCCAGCTATCTGCTCGATCGAAACCGGGTCCAGTTCCTTGCGGCCAACCGCTTCCGGCAGGGCGAATTTGCGCCAGTTATGTATGCTGTTCAGGCTGAACGCGACAGGCGCGATGCTGACAGGATCAATCGTGCGGCTGACCGTCACGCGATCGTTCAGGTCGGCTGCTCGGACCATCACCGTTACCGAGCGCTGTCCACTAAGCGAACCGCTGGTGGGCGTGAACTTGAAATTCTGACGTCCGGCAGAAGCCGCAATGCGCGCATAAGCAGCGGCCAGGCGCGGGTCCTTGGTCGTGGGCGTGAAAGAGGAGATGCTGCCCAGAGCGCCGAGCGAAACCGGCATTTCGGCACGAAGCTTCGCAATATCGGACGCCGCGCCGATGGCAGGAGACAGCATGAAGCCAGCGACGGCAACGGCCGCGCCTGCTAACGCCAAATGTCCCCTATTCACGCGCATCACACGAATCTCTTCCCCACCGACTAATTTTTTTAATCTGTACACCGATGTATCTGCAATGGGTAGTGCTTGATGACCTTTTTGTCTGCGCTGTTGCACGGAACACACAGAGTCCAAACACCCGAGGCGGCCAAGCGTTTCAGCGACCGCGACGGCCCCCTTGCCCATTGCCACGGCTTCTCTATAGATGCGGGGCGTTTTTTCTTCAAATATGGGACATGTCCTGATGGTCCGCCGCCTACCCGCTCCTGTTTCCGCCGGTCTGCTGCTGGCCGCGCTGCTGCCGCTCGCTGCGTGCGGTGGGGGGGCCAAGGACCGGCCCAAGGCCGACCTCGCCGCGTCCAAGGTGACGACGATCGGCGTCAACAGCTATTTGTGGCGCGCGACCCTGGACACGCTGTCTTTCATGCCGATGGTGCAGACCGACTCCAACGGCGGCGTCATCGTCACCGACTGGTACGCCAATCCGAATACGCCGGGTGAGCGGATGAAGCTGACCGTATCGATCCTGGACCAGGATCTGCGCGCCGACGCGTTGCGCGTCGCGGCCAGCCGTCAGGTGAACCAGGGCGGCCAGTGGGTCGATGCGCCGGTGCAGGCCGCGACCGTGCAGAAGCTGGAAGAGATCATCCTGACCAAGGCGCGCGACCTGCGCCGCATGGCCATTGCGGGATAAGCCGTTTCCTTCAAAGGATTTTCTGAATAACTGGGCTGGGCTTCTCGAAAGCTCAGCCCGCCTGCATTTTGAGGACTTGGAATAGATGCAAAGGCGCTTCAACCCGCTGGAGGCCGACGCCCGCTGGCAGGCCGTCTGGGACGAGAAGCAGACGTTCAAGGCGTCCGACAGCAGCGACCGCCCACGATCCTATGTGCTGGAGATGTTCCCCTATCCGTCCGGGCGCATCCATATCGGCCATGTCCGCAACTATTCGATGGGCGATGTGCTGGCGCGTTTCCGCCGGATGACGGGGCATGAAGTGCTGCATCCGATGGGCTGGGACGCCTTTGGCATGCCGGCTGAAAACGCCGCGATGGAAAAGAAGGTGCATCCGGGCGATTGGACCCGTTCCAACATCGCGACGATGCGCGCGCAGTTGAAGAAGCTGGGATTCGCGCTCGATTGGAGCCGCGAACTGGCGACCTGCGAGCCGGATTATTATGGGCAGGAACAGGCGCTATTCCTGGACATGATGGAAGCGGGCCTGGTCTATCGCAAGGAATCGGCGGTCAATTGGGACCCAGTCGACATGACCGTGCTGGCGAACGAGCAGGTGATCGACGGCAAGGGCTGGCGATCCGGCGCGCCGGTCGAGAAGCGGAAGCTCAGCCAATGGTTCCTGAAGATCACGCAATTTGCCGATGATCTGCTGGCGGGCCTCAAGACGCTCGACCAGTGGCCGGAGAAGGTGCGGCTGATGCAGGAGAACTGGATCGGCAAGTCGGTCGGCTTGCAGTTCCGGTTCAAGCTGGACGAAGCGGTGGACGGGATCGACGAACTGGAGGTCTTCTCGACCCGGCCCGACACGATATTCGGCGCGAGTTTTGCGGCGATTGCAGCGGACCACCCCATCGCTTTGGCGCTGGAGGCGAAGGATGCGGGGCTTGCCGCATTCGCCGAGGAATGCCGTCATAGCGGTACGGCTGCGGCGGAGATCGAGACGCAGGAGAAGAAGGGCTATGATACCGGGCGTTCGGTGATCCATCCGTTCACCGGGCGCAAGCTGCCGCTGTTCGTCGCGAACTTCGTGCTGATGGAATATGGCACCGGCGCGGTTATGGCGGTGCCGGGACATGACCAGCGCGACCTCGACTTCGCGCGCAAATATATCCTGCCCGTCGAGCGCGTGGTCGCTGCCGAGGGCGACGAGGGCAAGGGGATTGGCGACGAGGCCTATTCAGGGCCGGGCCGCCTTGTAAACTCCGATTTCCTGAACGGCATGAGCGTCGAGGATGCCAAGGCCGAGGTGATCCGCCGCGCTGAAGAGGGGGGCTGGGGGACCGGCACCACCGTGTTCCGCCTGCGCGATTGGGGCGTGTCGCGCCAGCGCTATTGGGGAACGCCGATCCCGGTCATCCATTGCGAGGATTGTGGGCCGGTCGGCGTACCCAAGGATCAGCTACCGGTTGTTTTGCCCGAAGATGTAAGCTTCGACATACCCGGCAATCCGCTGGATCGTCACCCGACGTGGAAACATGTCGATTGCCCGAAGTGCGGCAAGGCGGCGCGGCGCGAGACGGATACGCTGGATACTTTCGCGGATTCCAGCTGGTATTTCATCCGCTTCGCCAGCCAGCCCAAGGACAGGCCGTTCGATCGGGAAACGGTCGAGAAGTGGCTGCCGGTGGGTCAGTATATCGGTGGCGTGGAACATGCGATCCTGCATCTGCTCTACGCCCGGTTCTGGACGCGCGCGTTGCAGCATATGGGGCAGATCGGCTTTGCCGAGCCATTCACCGGCCTGTTCACGCAGGGCATGGTGACGCATGAGACGTACAAGTCGCCTGAGGGCAGCTGGCTCGCTCCTCAGGATGTGGCGCGGCAGGGTGACAAGCTGGTCATGGTCGAGGGGGGCGCGCCGGTGACGGTGGGCCGCGTCGAGAAAATGTCCAAGTCCAAGAAGAATGTCGTCGATCCCGATGACATCATCGCCCAATATGGCGCGGACGCGGTGCGCTGGTTCATGCTGTCCGACAGCCCGCCGGAGCGCGACCTGCCCTGGACTGAAAGCGGCATCGAGGGTTCGTGGCGCTTCATCAATCGTCTGTGGAGGCTGTTCGGGGACGCTGACAAGGCGGCCGAGGGGCAGGAAGTTTCTGGTCAGGATCGGGCGCTGGACCGTAAGCTGCACCAGACGATCGACGGGGTGGCGAAGGATATCGAGGCGCTGTCCTTCAACAAGGCGGTGGCCAAGATCTACGAGCTGACCAATGCGGTGGAAAAGGCCAAGCCTTCCGCCAGCCGGAGCGCGGCGATTCGGGCATTGGCCCTCTTGGTTGCTCCGATGACGCCACATCTGGCGGAGGAGGCCTGGGCCGACATGGGCGAGGGCGGCCTGATCGCCGACGCGGCTTGGCCGCAGGTCGATCCCGCCTTGCTGGTCGAGGATGAAGTGACGATCGCCTGCCAGGTGATGGGCAAGCTGCGTGACACCATCACCGTGCCCAAGGGGACGAGCAAGGATGAGCTGGAACGGCTTGCCCTGGCGGCGCCCAATGTGGCGCGGACGCTGGATGGCGCGACGCCCAAGAAGGTGATCGTGGTGCCTGACAGGCTGGTCAATCTGGTGATTTAAAGAATCACCGTTCGGGTTGCGCTTGTCGAAGCCTCTCCCTTCTGCACAAGAAGAAGAGGAGCCTTCGACAAGCCTGGGGCGAACGGTTAAGGATAGCTTTTATGAAGTCTTGGCCGTTCCTCCTGATCGCCCTGTCGTCTCTTTCCGCCTGCGGGCTGCGGCCAGTCTATGGCGGCGGTAGTCATAGCGCTGTCGCGCAGAAGCTGGGTAGCATCGACATTGCACCGATCGAGGGTAAGGCGGGCTGGCTGGTTCGCAACGCGCTGAACGATCGCCTGGCCGCGATGAACGGCGAGGGACCCAGATACCGCCTTGTTGTGAAGCTGGACGACCAGATCAGCGGCTTTGGTTTGCGCGGTGACCAGGCAATCACGCGGGAACGGCGGACGTTGCGCGCGCGCTATCAGTTGATCGATGACCAGGGCGCGCAGATCATCGACGACACGGCTGGGTCGGACGCCGGTATCGACGTCACGTCGAGCGAATATGCGACGATCGCGGCGGAAGATACGGCGCTTGAGCGGTTGTCGCAGACGATCGCCGACCAGATCATATCCCGGCTCGCCCTTTTCGCGGCGAGGGACCAGCAGCGTTGAAGGCCAATCGCGGCCAGATTGAAAAGGCGCTCGACGCGCCCCCGGCCGATATTCGTTTCTTCCTGCTCTACGGTCCCGATGAGGCGGGAAGCGGCGCGCTGGGCAAAAGGCTTGAGCGGGCGATGGGGCCAGAGGCTGAGCGCATCGATCTGGACGGTTCCACCCTGCGCGACGATCCGGCGCGGTTGGCTGATGAAGCCGCGTCCTTTTCCATGTTCGGCGACCGCCGCTGGGTGCGGGTGAATGGCATGGGCGAGGAATCGCTGGCTGCGGTGGCGGCGCTGCTGGAAGCGGAGGCGGCAGGCAATCCCGTTATCGCGACAGCAGGTGCGTTGAAGGGCACGTCGAAGCTTTTGAAGCTGGTGCTCGACAGTCCGCGCGCCATGGCATTCATTTCCTACCATCCCGACGCGCGAGAGGCCGAGCAGATCGCCGTCGCGGTCGCGCGAGAAGGGGGGCTGCGCCTGCCCAACGAGCTTGCCAAGCGGATCGTCGACCTCACCAATGGCGACCGCGCGCTCATCAGCGGTGAGGTCGAGAAGCTGATCCTCTATCTCGACGCTGCACCGGACCGCCCTTGCGAAGCAACCGCCGAAGCACTGGACGCCTTGTCCGCCGACAACCCCGATGCGGACGCGGCGCCCTTGGTCAACGCGGTGTTGGGGGGCGACCTGCGTGCCATGCATCGGGAACTGGGGCGGCTGGGCCAGGCGGGAACGGCGATGGCGGCAGTGCTGCGGCCGCTGCTGACGCGGGCCATGTTGCTCGCCAATATTCGGACGTCATTTGATGAAAGCGGGCGGCTTGACAGCGCGGTTGAAGCTGCGGGCAAGCAGGTGTTCTGGAAGGACAAGGCTGTCGTGACCCGGCAAGTGCGGCTGTGGGACGCGCATGGCATCGCCCGCGTGATCCAGCGGCTGGCCCAGGCGGAGCGGGCGAGCCGGTCTGGCAGGGGCATCGGTGACCTGATGGTGCGGCACGAGTTGCTCGCCATTACCCGGCAGGCGGCGCGGGAACGCTAAGCGCTTGATCGCCGGAAGGGCCGCCGCCATATTGCGGCCATGGACAAGCTCAACCTGACTGACGCCGAATGGCGCGAGCGCCTTTCCCCCGAACAGTTTCATGTGTTGCGCGAGGCTGGGACCGAGCGGGCGTTTACCGGCAAATATAACGGCAACAAGGCCGATGGCGTCTATTATTGCGCCGGATGCGGGGCCGAGTTGTTCGACGCCGAGGAAAAATATGACAGCGGTTCGGGCTGGCCGAGTTTTACCGCGCCGGTCGATATCGACGCGGTGGAAGAGGTGCGCGACAGCAGCCATGGCATGATGCGCACCGAAGTGCGCTGCGCCAAATGCGAAGGGCATCTGGGCCACGTCTTTCCCGATGGTCCCGGGGTCAACGGCCTGCGCTATTGCATGAACAGCGCATCGCTGGATTTCAAGCCGCGCGACGAGGTTGAATAATCATTCATCGCCGGTAAAGCGTCGTCCCTCTTGAGAAACAGGCTCATGGGCAGGCGAGCGTCCGATTTGCGCTGGCGGCTCGATCAGTTAGCGCGTATCCGGGCGGCATAGATGGCACGATCAGGCAAGAGCAAGGACACGCCCAAGGGCGCTAAGCGATGGCTCATGCGAGCGTTCAAGTTCGGAATGGTCGCGACCGTGGGCGCGTTGTTGGCGATCATCGTGGCGGTTGTGATCGCCTATCAGTCGCTTCCCAGCTATGAATCGCTGAAATCTTCGCCCAACGGCCAGATGATCCGCGTTCACGCGGCAGACGGTAGCGTGATCGTCTCATTGGGGCCGAGTTTCGGGCGCTGGCTGTCCTATGACCAGATCCCGACAGTGATGGTCGATGCGATGGTGTCGACCGAGGATAAGCGCTTTTACATGCATCCCGGTGTCGACCCGATCGGCCTGGCGCGTGCGACCTGGGTCGCAATCGAGAACCGGGGCAAGGGCCGCCGCTTGCAGGGCGCGTCGACGATCACCCAGCAGGTGACGCGCAACATCTTCCTCAACAACAGCTACAGCTGGGGCCGCAAGGTCCGGGAGATGATCCTGGCGCTGGCGCTGGAGCGCAAATTTTCCAAGCGCCAGATTTTGGAACTCTACCTCAACAAGGTATATTTCGGCGGCGGCGCCTACGGTATTGATGCCGCCAGCCGCAAGTTTTTCGGCCATCCCGCGACCACGCTTGATCTGCCGGAAGCCGCGATCATCGCAGGCCTGGTGAAGGCGCCGTCGAGCTATTCCCCTACTGCTGACGCTGAGGCAGCGATCGGCCGAGCGGGCGTCGTGCTGCAATTGATGCAGGAAAATGACGTGATCAGCGCGGCCGAGCGGGCCAGCATCGACCTGAACGATGTCAAGTTGGCGCCGGTGCCGCCGCAGAACAGCGTCCGTTACTTCACGGACTGGGCTTTGCCGCAGCTTGATTTGCTGATCGACGAGCCCAATGAACCGCTGGAAGTCTATACGACCATCGACCTTGGCATGCAGAAGGCGGCGACCGCTGCCATCAAGGCCAATGTGCCTGCGGGTGCGCAGGGCGCGCTGGTCTCGCTCGATCGTGACGGAGCGGTGCGGGCGATGGTCGGTGGGCTCGATTATGTGACGTCCAACTATAATCGCGCGACCACGGCGACGCGCCAGCCGGGGTCCGCCTGGAAAATCTTCGTCTACATGGCGGCGCTGGAGGCTGGCTATACGCCGGATACGGGCGTCACGGACAAGCCGGTGACGATCAACGGCTGGAGTCCGCGCAATAGTTCCGGGCGCTTTTCCGGCGACATCGATGTGCGTACGGCCTTTGCCTATTCGATCAACACGGTTGCCGCGCAGCTGGGGGTGGAAGTCGGCTTCCCCACGGTGGCCGACATGGCGCGGCGCTTTGGCGTGACGACGCCCATCAACACGCACCCCTCGATGGTGCTCGGCACCTCTGACGTGCGCGTGATCGACATGACGCGAGCCTTTGCTTCCATCGCGCGCAAGGGCGTGGCGGTAACGCCCTATGGCATCACCAAGGTGACGACGGCCGACGGGCGCCTGCTTTACCAGCATCAGGATGATACCAGCCGCGTGCTCGTCGCGCCGTGGGTGGCCGCAGGCATGACCGACCTCATGCAGACTGCGGTCAGCACCGGCACGGGCAAGGCCGCGCAGATCGGCCGCCCCGCCGCGGGCAAGACCGGCACGACCAGCAGCAACAAGGATGGCTGGTTCCTCGGCTTCTCCAGCGGCATTACGACCGGCGTCTGGATGGGTCGGGACGATGCGCGTCCGGTCGGCGTGCTTCAAGGTGGCCGCGCGCCTGCTCGTGCCTTCGCCGACTATATGAAAGTTGCCGTGTCGCGCCGTCCGGTGGAACAGTTCGAAACGCAGGTTACGCTGCCCGAATGGCAGTTGGAGCCTGACGAAGAGGCATATTATGGCCAGCCCGACAACGGATCTGGCGATGGCATGATGGTTGATGAAAATGGCATGCCGATCAGCCAGGACAATCGGCGGCAAGAGGATGACGGTGCGGAGGGGCTAAGCCAGCCCATCGAGCAGGCGCCTCCCGCTCGCACGACGCCACCCCGATTGGATCAGCAATGGATCGACCAGGTGCTGGGCCGCGAAGGCCGACGGCCGCCACCGCAATAGAGCCTGATCCGATCGAACTGGATTGGATCAGGCCTCATTTATCGTTGGTTTTCCGCATTTTACGAACAAGCCGATGATGCCATCTGCTTCGAAAATGCTCTAGCCGGCCCGACGAGGCGCGGTCGCAAGGCGCTGCCGATCGAGCGTGCTGGCGTCCGGCATCAGGAAGTCGATCTTTCCCCGGCCGAAGTCGATGGCGACGCGGTCGAACATCTTGAGCGCCTGGATGCCGAGCAGCAAGGTGGGCTTGTCCGACAAGCCCAGTTCCCGGAAGGGCTGCGCGTCGGCGAACATCACTGGCAGGTCAGTGAGGGCGATGGGCCCCATGCGAATCCTGCCAATGCGCCCCAGCTGGCCCGTCAGCCTCCCGCCAGTGACACTGATGAGGCTGACCTCGCTCATTGCAGGCGCGCGCTTTTTGCGGATCAGCTTGTCGCGCAACGCGAAATTGCCGACGCTGAGGTGCGTGCCGGTGTCGAGGATGATGTTGACCTTGAGCCCGTTTGCGTCGGAATGAAGCAGGATCAGTTGCCCCTTGCGCCTCCGCGCCTCCACGATGATCGCGTCAGGATCGCGCCACGACGGGCGGCTTGTACCGATTTCCATGCGCCCTGTGCGGAAATTGAGGAGAAGGCGTTTATCGTGCAGGCTGTCGAGCCCCAGCAGCCCCGCCGCGCCGAGATGATCCCCCTCCAGCACAGGGGCCTCGATATCGTCGATCATTTCCTTGCCATAGGTTAGGCCGGGGAGGGCGACTGTCTGGGCCTCGCTGCGGCCCGCCATGCTGACGATGGTGACGGAGCGGCGGGGGGACAGTGCGAGTTGGTCGGCCAGATCACGGGAGATGACGGTGCGCTGGGACCCGGTATCCACGATGAAGTGCCAAGGGCCGCGGCCACCTATGTGGATTGGTATGGAGACGCGGTCGTCACTGGCGGCAAGCGTGCGTACAATCGCGGGCGGATCGGTCGCCGGGGCAGGCTGACCGGCGAGGGGTGGGCAGATGAACAGCATCGCCAATGCAGGGACGAGATATGGCGTTCTCATGCCCTTCGCCTCTCAAACTGGAGGACCAGATCTTAGCATGATTGGCCGGTTCGGGTCCATTGCCGCAGCAGTGGCACTATTTGCCGACATGTGCGGGCTAAGCGAGCATTTTAGGGAACTGGAAGCCACACGACGCCTTGACTTGCACGGGCGCTGATCGCTAAACGCGGACAGTCTATCCCGGCCGTCCAGCGCCGGAGTCCCGTGTTTCTCGATACCGGGCGACTCTCCTTTGCTATCGCAGTTTCGTTCCTCATCTCTCTCCATCGGACTCAAGTCGAATGCACCTTAAGGACCTCAAGAAAAAATCCCCTGCCGATCTTGTCACCACGGCGGAAGAGTTGGGCGTGGAAGGCGCATCGACCCTGCGCAAGCAAGATCTGATGTTCGCCATCCTCAAGGCCGAGGCCGAAAATGGCGAGCAGATCATGGGAGAGGGCACGATCGAAGTGCTGGCCGATGGCTTTGGCTTTCTGCGCAGCCCTGAAGCAAATTTCCTCGCCGGTCCGGACGACATTTATGTGTCGCCTAACCAGGTGCGCAAATTCGGTTTGCGCACCGGTGACACGGTGGAAGGAGAAATTCGGGCGCCCAAGGATGGTGAGCGCTATTTCGCTCTGACCAAGCTGATCTCGGTCAATTTCGATGACCCCGATGTCGTCCGGCACCGCGTCAATTTCGACAATCTGACGCCGCTTTACCCGACGCAGAAGCTGGTGCTCGATACGCTGGACCCTACGGTCAAGGACAAGTCGGCGCGTGTCATCGATATCGTATCGCCGCAGGGCAAGGGGCAGCGCGCGCTGATCGTCGCGCCGCCGCGCACCGGTAAGACGGTATTGCTGCAAAATATTGCCAAGGCGATCACCGATAATCACCCTGAAGTCTTCCTGATCGTCCTGCTGATCGACGAGCGTCCGGAAGAAGTCACCGACATGCAGCGTAGCGTGAAGGGCGAGGTCGTGTCTTCGACCTTCGACGAACCGGCGCAGCGCCACGTCCAGGTCGCTGAAATGGTGATCGAAAAGGCCAAGCGCCTCGTGGAACATAAAAAGGACGTGGTGATCTTGCTCGACTCGATCACGCGTTTGGGCCGTGCCTACAACACGGTCGTACCATCGTCCGGCAAGGTTCTGACCGGTGGTGTCGACGCCAACGCACTGCAGCGTCCCAAGCGTTTCTTCGGCGCGGCGCGAAACATCGAAGAAGGTGGTTCGCTCTCCATCATCGCGACCGCTCTGATCGACACCGGCAGCCGCATGGACGAAGTCATCTTCGAAGAGTTCAAGGGTACCGGCAACTCGGAAATCGTGCTGGACCGCAAGGTCGCGGACAAGCGCATCTTCCCGGCGCTGGACGTAGGCAAGTCGGGCACCCGCAAGGAAGAATTGCTCGTCGACAAGGCCAAGCTGTCCAAAATGTGGGTGCTGCGTCGTATCCTCATGCAGATGGGGACCATCGATGCGATGGAATTCCTGCTCGACAAGATGAAGGATTCAAAGACCAATGAAGATTTCTTCGACTCGATGAACCAGTAAGCGGAGTTATATCAGGCCGTTATGATCGACCTTCTTACGACTGCCGCTGCGGCCGCGCAGGGTTTGGGATCGCCTGCGGACATTTGGGCGCACATCGTCAACGACTTCAGCAATATCGGTTCTCCCGCCGCCCTGTCGGCCTTCGGCCAAGTGTTGATGATCGATATCCTGCTGGCTGGCGACAATGCGATTGTCGTGGGCGCGTTGGCGGCCGGCCTGCCGGCGCAGCAGCGCCAGCGTGTCATCTTGATCGGCATCATCGCCGCATTGGTGCTACGTATCGGCTTTGCCCTTGTCGTGACGCAACTGATGCAGATCGTAGGCCTTATCCTGGCCGGTGGGTTGCTGCTGTTGTGGGTCAGCTGGAAGATGTGGCGCGAACTGCATCCGAAGCGGGGCATGGACACGCCCGACGATCCAAGCGACGATGACATATCAGGTGTACGTCCCGCCAAGAGCTTCGCAGCCGCCGCTTGGGCCGTGGCCGTTGCTGACGTATCGATGAGCCTGGACAATGTGCTGGCCGTCGCAGGTGCGGCGCGGGATCATCCCGGCATCCTGATTATCGGCCTTGTCCTGTCGGTCGCGCTGATGGGCGTGGCGGCGAACATCATCGCGAAGTATATCGAACGTTTCCGGTGGATCGCTTATGTCGGCCTCGCCGTGATCATCTATGTCGCTGTCAAGATGATCTATGAAGGCGTCGTCGATCGCCAGGTCGGCATTCTGATGCTGTTCACCTAGTCGAATGGCAGCGGCGGGTTTGACGGCCCGCCGCTCGCTTTACTGCTTCCAAGTGGCGCTTAAACCCCGTTGGGTTCCAATATGGTGCTACCCACCGTCTTCCGCCCCTCTAGGGCCCGGTGCGCTTCAGCAACATCCGAGAGGGCGTAGCGCTGCCCGATATGGGCTTGGATGATGCCGCGTCGCATGTGGTCGAAGAGACGATCGCTGACATGATCCAGCTCTTCCCGCGTGACGATATAGTCGAACAGGGTAGGCCGGGTCACATAGAGCGATCCCGCCCGACTGAGTTCCAGCAGCGAAAAGGGCGGCACGGGGCCTGATGCATTGCCGTAGCTCACCATCATGCCGCGCCGCTTGAGCGAGGCCAAAGATGCAGCCCAGCTGTCCTTGCCCACGCCATCATAGACGACATCCGCACCGCTTCCCCCCGTCCGTTCGCGGACTTCGTCGGCAAGGTCTGTGAGCGGGCAATGCAGGCTGTGGTCGGCATTTACCCGAGCGGCTTTTTCTGCAGAGCCGCTATGGGCGATCACAACCACCCCCATATTGCGGAGCCAAGGGACTAGCACTGATCCCACC
>JAEZCS010000070.1 GCA_023433445.1 Pseudomonadota bacterium
CCTGGGAGCTGCCCGACAATGAAGCATGGCCCTATCCCGCCCGTCGCGACCAGATCATCGAAGAACTTGGGCCGGAAAAATGCCGCTATCAGTCTACCGACGCGTTTACCGGACCCAATGGCATCCACGTCATGCGCTTCTGCGGCGATTGGGTGACGCGCGCCTTCAACGACACGGCCAAGGCTCTGAAGGCCCGTGCCGAAGCCATGCACCGGGGCGAGATCAGCTGATCGCCGTTGCCGGGTGAGGGTAACATTACGCCAGATCGCGGTATTCGAAGCCGTAGCCCGCACCGGTAGCGTTGCGGGCGCGGCTGACGAGATCGGGCTCAGCCCCTCGGCGGCGAGCATGTCGCTCAAGGATCTTGAAACCCATCTGGGCGTGCAGTTGTTTGCCCGTTCGGGCCGCCGCATGCTGCTGACCGACCGTGGTCGGCCGATCCTTGAAATGGCACGCGGCATATTGGTGCAGGTGGCGGACCTCGAATCCCTCTCCCTGCCGGAAGAAGTAAGAGGGCGGCTCCGCATAGGCGCGGCAGTTCCGGTGGGCGATTATGTGCTCCCCGGCCTGTGCGCCGCGTTCATGCGCCTGCATCCTGGCGTCCGCGTGGAAATGCGCATCATGCCGTCGCATGAGGTGATGGAGGGGGTGCGCAACATGGCGCTTGACGTCGGCTTCGTCGGCGCGCCCGTCAACAGCAGCTATCTGGAGGCAGAGCCATGGCTGCGGGATCGGTTGGTGGTGTGCGCCGCCCCCGCTCACCCGCTGGCAGGACGTAAGTCAGTGCCGCTCGCGGACCTTGGCGACCAGCCCTGGGCGCTGGAAAAAACCTTATCGAGCGAACGCATCTCTTTCACGGTTGAGACGCTCAAATCCATGAATTCGCTCAACATCATGTTCGAAGGCGAAAGCGTGGAGGCGATCAAGCGCATCGTTCGCGACGGCGCCGTGCTCGCCTGCCTGTCCAGCCTGACCGTCGCCGATGAGCTGGCGCGCGGCGAATTGGTCGAACTGGCCGTCCCGGAACTGCATTTCACGCGCATCGTCAGCCTGGTCAGCCGGAGCGACACGCAGCAACCTCAGGCATGTCGCGCCTTCCGCGACTTCGCCCGTCACTGGGGCAAGCAACTTGGCAGATCAGGAAAATAGGGGTTTCAACCACCGATCCATCAGTTTTTCTGATGTGGTACGTCGGAAATACGAAATGGTAGCTTCGCTCGCGAAGGCCTAATCAGGTCACACACGCTCGGTAGGTGTGTTGAAGGAGAGTGATGTGAAAGCCATGATCTGCAGCGCGTTCGCGCCTGTCGAAGAGTTGCAATATGGCGATTTCCCAGCGCCTCAAGCAGGGCCGGGGGACGTGGTGATCGACGTTGCGGCCGCCGGGGTGAATTATCCCGACGTGCTGATCGTCCAGGGCAAATATCAGACAAAGCCAGCCCTACCGTTCGTTCCCGGCAGTGAAGCAGCGGGGCGCATTGCCGCGGTTGGACCCGATGTAACCGGCCTCTCAATTGGCGATCGCGTCATCGCCTTCACCGGCAGCGGTGCTTTCGCTGAGCAAGTCCGGGTGCCCGCCACGCAGGTCTGGCCAGTGCCCGACGGCGTCGATCTGGAGGTCGCGGCTGGCATCTCCATCACCTATGGCACCTCCTATCATGCGTTGAAGGATCGTGCTCAGCTAAAAGCGGGCGAAACGCTGCTGGTGTTGGGCGCAGGCGGCGGCGTCGGCCTTACTGCCGTCGAACTGGGCAAACATATGGGCGCGCGTGTGATCGCCGCCGCGTCCAGCGCGGAAAAGCTGGCGCTCGCCAAGGCGCAGGGGGCGGACGAACTCATCGACTATGCGCAGGAGGATCTGCGCGAACGCATCAAGCAACTGACCGATGGGAAGGGCGTCGACGTCGTCTATGATCCTGTCGGCGGCCCCATGAACCTGACGGCCGTGAAAAGCCTCGCTTGGGGTGGTCGGCTGCTCGTGATCGGCTTTGCCGGTGGAGAAATCCCGTCCATTCCCGCCAATCTGCTGCTGCTCAAAAGCGCGTCGGCGGTCGGCGTCCTATGGGGCAACAGCGTCCGTGCCGATCCAGTCGCGCAGGGCGAAAATATGCGCCAATTGCTCGCCTGGCTGGCCGAGGGAGCCTTGAAACCGGTCATCGACACGCGCTTCGCCCTGCCTGACGCGGCGGCCGCGCTCCAGCATCTCGAAAAGCGCAAGGTGAAGGGCAAGGTGCTCCTGACCCTCCAGCCTGCGTCCTGAACAGGAAATCCTTCATGTCCGAAACAGTCAGCTTCCACATCCATGGCGCGATCGCCGAAGCGGTGATCGATAATCCGCCGGTCAACGCCACCTCCGCCAGCGTGCGGCAGGGGCTTTCCGAAGCCATTCGCCAGCTGGAATCCGATCCCGCCCTCCAGGCGCTTGTCATCCGTTGCGAAGGCAAGACCTTCATCGCTGGCGCGGATATCAAGGAATTCGGCAAGCCCATGGCTGATCCCGGCCTGCCGCTGGTCATGGAAATGATGGACCATTCGACCAAGCCGATCATCGCCGCCGTCCATGGCACGGTGCTGGGA
>JAEZCS010000116.1 GCA_023433445.1 Pseudomonadota bacterium
GCGGGGGTCTCGCCGCCCCCCCCCCCCCGGGAGGTTCAGGAAAGCGCGTCGGCAATCGCCCTGCCGCACTGTTCCGTACTGGCCTTTCCTTTCAAGTCGCCGGTACGCAGCGCCGGTTCGGCGAGCACGATTTCGACCGCGCGCATGATGGCGGCGGCGGCTTCCGCCTCGCCCAGATGTTCCAGCATCATGGCAGCGGACCAGATCTGGCCGACGGGGTTGGCGATGCCTTTGCCCGCAATATCCGGGGCGGAGCCGTGGACGGGTTCGAAAAGCGACGGCGCAGTGCGGTCGGGGTTGATGTTGCCGGAGGGCGCGACGCCGATGGTGCCGGTGCAGGCGGGGCCGAGGTCAGAAAGAATGTCACCGAAGAGGTTGGAGGCGACGACCACGTCGAAACGATCCGGGTTCAGCACGAACTGCGCGGTCAGGATGTCGATATGATATTTGTCATGGGTGACGGTGGGATAGTTTTTCGCCATCTCCTCCACCCGCTCGTCCCACCAGGGCATGGTGATGGCGATGCCGTTGGACTTGGTGGCCGAGGTGACATGCTTGCGGTCGCGCGTCGCGGCGAGGTCGAAGGCGTAGCGCAAGACCCGGTCGGTGCCGTGACGGGTCATGACCGTTTCCTGGATCACGATTTCGCGCGGCGTGCCGGGGAACATCTTGCCGCCGACCGAGCTATATTCGCCTTCGGTATTTTCCCGCACCACCCAGAAATCAATGTCGCCCGGCTCACGGCCAGCAAGCGGGCAGGGCACGCCGGGCATCAGGCGGACCGGGCGCAGGTTCACATATTGGTCATATTCGCGGCGGAACTGGAGCAGCGATCCCCAGAGCGAGATATGGTCGGGCACCGTGTCCGGCCAACCCACCGCGCCGAAGAAGATCGCATCGGGATTGCCGATCCGCGCCTTCCAGTCGTCGGGCATCATCTGGCCGTGCCTGGCATAATAGTCGCAGGAGGCGAAGTCGTGCCATTTCTGGTCGATGGTGAAGCCGTAGAGGCTGGCGGCGCGTTCGAGGATGCGGATGCCTTCGGGCATCACTTCCTTGCCGATGCCGTCGCCGGGAATGACGGAGATGGTGTAGTTGCGGGCCATGAAACCTCCGTGCGCGCCAAGTTCGTCCCAGCGCTTTTGTGTCGAAATGAAATGACTTTGAGGGGGGGCAGCGGCGGGAAGCTAGAGCTTCAACCCGCCCACATGAAAGGTTTTCGTCTCCAGATATTCCTCGATGCCCATATGTGCGCCTTCGCGGCCAAGGCCGGACATTTTGACGCCCCCGAAGGGGGCCATTTCCATCGAAATGCCACCGGTATTGAGCGCGACCATGCCTGCTTCCAGCCGTTCCGCCACGCGGAAGGCGCGATGGAGATTTTCGGTGTAGAAATAGCTGGCGAGGCCGTAGCTGGTGCCATTGGCCAATTCGATACCTTCCTCTTCATCGGTGAAGCGGAACAGGGGCGCGACGGGGCCGAAGGTTTCCTCGTCCGCGAGGCGCATGTCGCGGGTCGCGCCGGTCAGGATGAGGGGGGTGGCAAAGCGTTCGCCGGTCGCGCCTTCAGGGGCCTGGGCGAAGATCTTCGCGCCATGGGACAGGGCGTCTTCGACATGAGCCTTCACCTTGTCGACGGCTGCGCGGTTGATGAGCGGGCCTATGGTGCTGCCCGGCTGGTCGCCCGGCCCCACTCTGAGCGCGGCGACTTGTTTGCCAAGTCTTTCAGCAAACTCATCGTAAATGCCGTCCTGCACCAATATGCGGTTCGCGCAGACGCAGGTTTGCCCGGCATTGCGGAATTTGCTGGCCATGGCGCTGGCGACGGCGAGGTCAAGATCGGCGTCGTCGAACACGATCAGCGGCGCGTTGCCGCCCAGTTCAAGGCTGAGCCGCTTGATGGTGTCGGCTGATTGGCGCATCAGCAGCGCACCGACGCGCGTTGAGCCGGTAAAGGACAATTTGCGCACGATGGGGCTGGACGTCATTACGCCGCCTATCGGCGTCGAGTTGCCGGTGATGACGCTGAACACGCCTGCGGGAATGCCCGCGTCTTCTGCCAGCTTGGCAAGGGCGAGGGCGGAATAGGGGGTGAGTTCGGATGGTTTCACCACAACCGGGCATCCTGCGGCCAAGGCAGGCGCGCATTTGCGGGTGATCATCGCCGCCGGGAAATTCCAGGGGGTGATCGCAGCAGCGACGCCCACGGGCTCCTTCATGACGAGGATGCGGCGATTGGCCTCCGGTGCGGGGATGATCGATCCGTCGATGCGGCGGGCTTCTTCGGCGAACCATTTGATAAAGGTCGCTGCATAGCGAATTTCGCCTTCGGACTCGGCGATCGGCTTGCCCTGCTCGGCGGTCATGATGCGGGCGAGATCGCACAGGTTGTCGAGCACCAGCCCATGCCAGCGTTCGAGCAGCGCGGCGCGATCGGCCGCCGTGCGGGCGCGCCAGGCGGGATAGGCGGCCTCAGCAGCGGCGATGGCGTCCTGCGTCTCGGCCTCTCCGCAATCGGGGATGGTGCCGATGACGGCCCCGGTCGCGGGATTGTCGACCGGCAAGGTCGCGCCCGATCGTGCGCCGGTCCATTCGCCGCCGATATAGGCCTGTTGGATGAGCAGCGCGGGATTGGAGAGGGAAAGGGTCATCCGAGGGCCTGCGTGGTGAGAGAGAAGATCCTGATATCCGGGTCAGCCTTTGGATGCTGGCCGCGCGTCATGCGTATGACGCGGCCGACGCAGGGCAGGCCGAGTTCATCGAGCCAGCCGGACAGGCCGCTTTCTTCCGGCACGTCGAGGCGGCAGAAGATGCCGCTGTTGGAGCCGAGCCAATGGGAGATCAGTGCCTTCGCCCCTCCGGTATCGGGGGCGATGGTCGGGCCGACCACATAGCCCCGACCGAAACGGCGGAAGAGGGAGAAACCCATCGGCTCATTGCTGCGCGTCAGCACGACGCCCTGCGCGCCCGGCACCAGCATGTCGAGCAGCCTGTCCCGGTCCATCCCGGTGGCCCGGCGGGCGAGCGTGCGCAGCGTGTCCATATCCTTGTTACCCAATGGGCGGACGCGCTCGTCGGGGATCAGTTCGGCCATGGGGACGGTGAAAGCCGCCCCTTGATGCTGGAAGATGGGACCGATCGGTTCAAAGCCCATCTTGCGGTAGAGCGGCAGGCCTTCATCGGTCGCGTTCAGCATGACGGTGCGGTCGCCCAGATCGTCCAGCACCGCGTCCATCAGGCGGCGGCCGATGCCCATGCCCTGCGTCTTGGGTGAAACGATGACCATGCCGAGCGTCGCGGCGTCATCGCCATAGAGCCAGCTCATCGCAGTGCCGATGACTTCGCCGCCGACCTCCGCGACATAGCCGGAGCCGAGGGCGAACATCATTTCCCAATCCTCGATCCGGTGGGGCCATTTCTGTTCACGGGAAAGCTCGTGGGCGGCGACCAGATCCGCTGCGGTCATGCGCCGCAGCTGCACCTTCGCCTGTAAGTCTGTCGCCATGCCTTAATTGCTCCTTGGCGGGCGGGAACCGCCTCTGGTTCATCTGTCACTCCGCCGATCCTTAGGGTGCCCGGCAAAGCATAGGCTGCCGCCTTCCTCTTCTTTTCAGAAGATTATCGCGGAACTTTTCGACCGCAAGCGCGACAAATGCCGCATGTCTTGCGTGGGTTCATGCGGCGGCGCCCTGCACTCTGGTCAGTGCTTCTTCGCCGTGATGACACAGGATGTCGTTGCCCTTCGACAGGCTGTGGCGCGGTGGGGGCGTCACGTTGCAAAGGCCGTCGATGCGCGCGGGACAGCGGGCGAGGAAGCGGCAAAGATCGGGATCGGCGGAAGGTGCGCCGACCGGGGGAGGCGGGCCGCCGGCCACGCTTTCCTCCAGCCAGCCAGCGCGCATCTTAGGGACGGAGCCGATCAAAAGGTCGGTATAGGGGTGGAAGGGCGCCTCGCCAAAGGCTTCGCGCTTGCCGATATCGACCATGGTACCGGAATAGAGGACGAGGATGTCGTCGCAGATCGCCCGCACGGTCGAAATGTCGTGGCTGATGAACATATAGGCGACGCCCAGTTCCTTGCGCAGCTCCGCCATCAGGTCGAGGATCGCCGCGCCGACCACGGTGTCGAGGGCGGAGGTGACTTCGTCGCAGAGGATGAGTTCCGGGTCGGCGGCGAGCGCGCGGGCAAGGTTGATGCGCTGCTTCTGCCCGCCCGACAGGTCGCTGCACCGCCGGTCGATGACGGTCGCGGGCAGCCGGATGAGGTCAAGCAGTTCGAGCACGCGCAGGCGCGCGGCGTTGCCCTTCAGCCCATGGTAGAAGGCGAGGGGGCGGGAAAGGATCTGGCCGACGCTGTGCGCGGGGTTGAGCGCGGTGTCGGCATTCTGGAAGACAAGCTGGATGCGGCGGAACTGGTCGCGGGTGCGGCCTTTGAGGCCGGGTGGAAGCGGCTCCCCTTTCAGCAACACTTCGCCTTGCGCCGGGGGTAGCAATCCGGCGATGACGCGGGCCATGGTGGATTTTCCCGACCCGGACTCGCCGATGACGCCGAGCGTCGCGCCGCGCTCTATGACAAGGTCGATGTTGCGCAGCACGGGGATGCTGGGGCGGCCATCCTTGCCGATCTTGCCATAGCCTGCCGTCATGTTGCGGATTTCCAGCAGCGGGGCGGTGGGCAGGTCGGCTTGCCGGGGCGTGGGGCGGATGGCAGGGCGGGCGGCGGCCATCAGCGTCTTGGTATATTCGTCGGCGGGGCGGTGCAGGATCTGATCCGCGCTACCCTGTTCCCGCATGCGACCTTAATTGAGGACGACGATCTGGTCCGCCATCTGGGCGACGACGGCCAGGTCGTGCGAAACATAGATGGCGGTCGCGCCGCGCTCCAGCACGACGGCCTTGAAAGCGCGCAGCACTTCGATCTGGGTGGTGACGTCGAGCGCCGTGGTGGGCTCGTCCAGGATCACCAGTTCAGGATCGGTGATGAGCGCCATGGCGGCCATCAGGCGCTGAAGCTGGCCGCCCGACAGCTGGTGCGGATAGCGGGAGCCGATGGTGTCGGGAAAGGGCAGCGCGAGCGCACGGAAAAGCTCGATCGCCTTCTTCTGCGCCTGCGCGCGCGGCATCAGGTCGTGGATCAGCGCGGGTTCGATCACCTGATCCATGATCGTGCGGGACGAATTGAAGGCGGAGGCAGCGGACTGCGCGATATAGGCGATGCGATTGCCGCGCAGCTGGGCCAGCCCCTTGGCATCGAGGGAGAGGATGTCGGCATCGCCCACGCGGATGGAGCCGCCCGCGATGCTCGCGCCGGGGCGGGCGTGGCCGAGCAGCGTGAGCGCGATGGTGGTCTTGCCTGAACCGGACTCGCCGATCAGGGCGAGCACTTCGCCACGCTGGAGCGTGAAGTCGATGTCGCTGACGATGGGGAATGTTTCGCCCGCTGCGTTGCGAGCGGTGACGCGCAGGCCCTTCACCTCGACATGGGGCGTCATGGGCGCTTCCCCTTCAGGCCGTCGATCAGCAGGTTCACGCCTACCGTCAGCGTGGCGATCGCGATGGCGGGCATCAGGATCGCGGGTGCGCCTTCACCAAGGCCGGAGATATTCTCGCGCACCAGCGAGCCGAGGTCGGCGTCGGGCGGCTGGACGCCCAGGCCAAGGAAGCTGAGGCCCGACAGCAGCAGCACGATGAACACGAAACGCAGGCCGAAATCGGCGAGCAGCGGGTGGATCATGTTGGGCAGTATCTCGGTCAGGGCGAGGTGGATGCGGCCTTCGCCGCGGGCGCGGGCGACCTGAACATAATCCATCTGCGCAAGGTTCACCGCCAGCGCGCGGGCGATGCGATAATTGCCCGGCACATAGGTGATGGCGGCGATCAGCAGCAGCAGCGGCAGCGAGGAGCCAAAGGCCGCGACCAGCACCAGCGACAGGATCTTGGACGGGATGGAGATGAGCGTGTCCATGAAACGGGACAGGGGCTCGTCCACCTTCGCGCCGCCCACTGCTGCGGTCAGGGCAAAGGCGGTGCCGGTGGTGCTGGCGAGCAGCGCGGCGGCGGCGGCGAGGCCGACGGTGTAGCGCGCGCCGGAAAGCAGCCGGCTCAGCACATCGCGGCCAAGATAATCGCTGCCCAGCCAATGCTGCGTCGACATGCCGTCGAACACGTCATAGGCGACGAACGCGCCGACCGGATAGGGCGCCAGCATCGGCCCGAAGAGCGCGACCGCCAGCCAGAAGATGACGAACCTGAGGCCGATCCTGGCCGACAGCGGAAGGGCCCTGGCCCAGCGGAGGGAGGGAGCGGTCATTGCGCGCGCAGCCTGGGGTTGGCGAGGATGGCGGTCACGTCCGCGATCAGCATGAGGATGAGATAGGCGGCGCAGAAAATCATGGCGCAGGCCTGGAGCAGTGGCATGTCGCGGCTGGTGACGGCGTTCACCATCAGGCTGGCGAGGCCGGGATAGTTGAAGATCGTTTCCACGATGATCGCGCCACCCAGCAGGTAGGACAGGCTCAGGGCCATGGCGTTGACGATCGGCGCGATGGCGTTGGGCATGATGTGGCGAAGGACCACGCGCACGGGATGCACGCCCTTCAACACCGCCATTTCGACATAGGGACGATCCATCTGGTCGATGACGGCGGCGCGCGTCATGCGGGCCATCTGCGCAATGACGATGATGCTCAAGGTGAGGATGGGCATCGCCGCGCCGCGCAGATATTCGCCCCAGCTCATGTCGTCGGACACCAGGGCGATGGAGGGCAGCCAGCGCAGCTTGACGGAAAAGATGAGCACAGCGAGCGTCGCCACGAGAAATTCGGGCACGGCGACCATGGAAAGGGTAGAGATGTTGAGCGCCCGGTCGATCCGGCCGCCCCGGTTCATGGCCGACCCGATGCCGATCGAAAGAGCCACGGGAACGGCCACCAGAGCGGTCAGGGCAGCGAGCAGGAGGCTGTTGGGCAGCCGGGTCGAGATGACTTGCGAGACGGGCATGTTGGCGACCAGCGATTGGCCCGGATCGCCCTTGACCATGCCGCCGAGCCAGGAGGCGTAGCGTTCATGCGCGGGACGATCGAGCCCCATTTCGTGACGCAGGGCGGCGATCTGCTGTTCGGTCGCGCTCTGCCCCAGCGTTTCCTCCGCCGCGTCGCCGGGCAGGAGCTGGGCGATGGTGAATACGACCAGCGAGACGAGGAACAGCGTCAGCAGCGATGATGCGAAGCGCTTGGCGACAAGGACGAGCGCCACCTTGAGGCCGGACGCGGAAGAGCCGCCCGCCATCAGCCTTCCCACCACACATGTTCGGCGAACTGATAGCCCATGAACCCGCCCAACGGCACGGGATAAAGCCCCTTCAGCCGCTTGTCATGGCCGTCGATCAGGCTGATGAAGACCGGGATGCCCACGCCGCAATAGTGATGCACCAGGCCCTGCATTTCGCCATAGAGCTGCTTGCGGCGGGCCTGGTCGGATTCTCCGCGCGCCTCGATCAGCAGCCGGTCGAAGCGGGGGTTCTTCCAGCCGGACTCGTTCCATGCGGCGTCCGATTTGTAGAAAAGGCTGAAGATGAGGTCGGCAGTGGGCCGGGGGTTGTTGTTGCCGAAGCTCAACGGGTGGCGCATCCAGTGGGTCGACCAATAGCCATCCGCCGGAACCCGGTTGACCGCGAGGTTGAGGCCAACGCGCGAGCCATATTCCTGAAGGATGGACGCCATGTCGACCGATCCTTCCGCTGCGGTCGACGCGTAGACGGGCAGGCGCGCGCGGCCGATCCCGGCCCGCTGCAAATGCCATTTCGCCTTGTCGAGATCGAGATGGGTCTGCGGCAGATCATTGCGGTAATAGGGGTGGAAAGGCGGAATCGGATGATCGTTGGCGATCGTCGCATAATCGCGGAACAGCGCGCGCCGGATCAGTGGCCGGTCGATCAGATATTTCATCGCGGCGACGAAATGCGCGTTGCCCGTCGGAAGCTTGTCCTGCCGCATGATCAGGTTGGTGTAGAGGCCCGACCTGGTTTCCAGCAGGCCATGGCCGGGCGACGCGAGGACGCGCTTGGTCGATCGCGGGTTGATGGCGTTGATCAACTGGACATCGCCCGACAGCAGCGCGTTTACGCGGCTGACTTCATCGGGAATGCCGATCAGCTCGATTTCCTCGAGATAGGGCTTGCCGGGTTTCCAGTAATTGGGATTGCGGCGCGCCAGCGTGCGCACGCCTGGGCGAAACTGGGCGCAGCGATAGGGGCCGGTGCCGTTGGCGGTGCGGAAATCCTTTTGCCCCGCGCGCACGATCAGAAAATGCGACTGCGCAAGGATGGTGGGCAGGTCGGCGTTGGGGCCGATGAGGCGAATGGTGACGTCGTAAGGACCGGTCGCCTTCACCTCCGCAAATTGTTCGGCGATGGTGGCGAGCTTGGAGCCGGTAGCCGGGATCTTGTGCCGCAGCAGCGACCAGACCACGTCGCGCGAGGTGAAGGTCGCGCCATCGTGAAAGGTCACGCCACGGCGGAGGCGGAAATGCCAGATCGTCTGGTCGCGGCTCTCGACTCGTTCGGCTAGCGCGGGACGGGCGACAAGATGCCGGTCGAGTTCCGTCAGGCCATTGTAGAACATGAAGTGGCGGACATAGTCGTTCGACAGCGCGCCCTTTGCCGGGTCCAGCGTGTCAGCCGTCGAACTGGACATGCCCGCGACCCGGATGCGGCCGCCGACGGGGGGACGAGAGGGCGCGGCGAGGGCGGTTTCAGGCAGCAGCAGCCCCGCGCCCAAGGTGCCCAGCAGTTCCCGCCGGGAAAAGGGAAGATCGTCCATCAATGGATCACATCCTGCCATTTATACCACAGGCCGACGAGCGGCAGGAACCAGGGCTTGCCGAAATGGCCAGGGACACTGGGCCAGTCGAGATTGGCCCAGGGATTGGCGGCGGCATCGCCCGCCATCACACGCGCCATCATCTGTCCCATATAGGTCGCCATCTGCACGCCATGGCCGCTATAGCCCATGGAATAGTAGAGCCCGTCCTGCTCGCCCGCGCGGGGCAGGCGATCGGCAGTCAGGTCCACCATCCCGCCCCAGACATGATCGATGCGCGTGCCTTTTAATTCCGGGAAGATTTGCGCCATCGTCTGTTCAAGGATGTACCCGCTTTTCAGGTCGGAACGGGGGTCGCTGATGGCGAAGCGGGCGCGGCCTCCGAAGATCAGCCGGTTGTCGGCGGTCAGGCGGAAATAATTGCCGATATTCTTGCTGGTGACATAGTTGCGACGGTTGGGCAGCAGCTTTTCGGTCAGCGCTGGGTCGAGCGGCTCAGTCGCGATGATGAAGCTGCCGACCGACACGATGCGGCGGCGGAAGAAGCCGAAAGGTGCGGCTGCGGGCGCGCCTCCCGTGGCGACCAGCACCTGATCGGCCATCAACTGCCCCTTGGGCGTGGTGAGGCGCCAGCCGCTTGCCAATTTATCCAGCCCGGTGACTTCCGCATTTTCGTGGATCTTCGCGCCCGCCCGCGCCGCCGCTTCGGCCAGGCCCACGCCAAAGCGCGCCGGATGCAGTTGCGCGCTGGTCGTCTGGATCAGCGCGCCGTGGAAGGCGTCCGATCCGACTTCGTCCCGGATACGGTCGGGCGGGACGAGGCAGACATTGGCGTCCACCTCCGCCGCCAGCAGATCATGCGCGCGAACCAGCTTGTCATAATGGTGCGGCTTGGCGGCAAGCTTTACCCGGCCGCAGCGGTTGAAGGCGCAATCTATGCCTTCGTCCCGCACCAGTTGCGCGACCAGATCGACCGCGTCGCAATGGGCGCGGTAATAGGCCTTTGCGACATCCTTGCCAAAGCGCGCGGACAGCGCGCCATAATTGTGGGCCGTGCCATTATTGCACTGACCCCCGTTGCGACCCGAGGCTTCTCCGACGATGCGGCCGGCCTCCAGCAGAGTGACGCTTGCTCCCCGCTTCGCCAGCGCAAGCGCCGCCGAAAGCCCGGTGAAGCCGCCGCCGATGATGGCGACGTCCGCCTTGCCCTCGACGCTGCCCTGCGCTCCGCCGGTGAAGGCCGGGGCGCTCGCAAGCCAGTAGGAGAGGGGGGAGGCGGTCATTGCTGCGGTCAGAGGCCCACGACCGCCGGCAGTGCGCCGATATGCGGGATTTCGACGTCGCGATAATAGGCGTTAGACGGTTCATGCCCACGGCCCACGAACACGCGGCAGCCGAAATGCAGGTCGGTGGCGGTATTCTGGTCATAACGGAAGCTGGAAGAGACGTGCATCATCTCTTCGGGCTTCGCGCCGAGTTGATCGAACATATATTCGAACGCCTGCATGCGGGGCTTGTACGCCTGCGCCATCTGGGCGGTGTATACGGCGTGGAACGGCGCGCCGAGCTTTTCCACATTGTGATGGATCTGGTCGTTCATCGCATTCGAAAGGATGACGAGCGGAATCTTGTCACCGATCTTCGACAGGCCACCCGGCACATCGTCATGCGGGCCCCAGGTGGGCACGGTGTTATAGACGTCGTCCGCATCCGCTTCCCGATAGTCCACGCCCCAGCGCTTGCAGGTGCGGCGCAGCGAATTGCGGAGGATGTCCTGATAGGGTTCCCACGCGCCCATCACCTGATCGAAGCGATAAGCGCTCCAGTCCCGGCAAAAGGCGGGGAGGTCTTCCGCCGCGATCCGGTCGGCCATGAAGGCGGTGGCCATTTCGGTCATGCGGAACCGGGTGAGCGTGCCGTAACAGTCAAAGCTGATATATTTGGGCCGGAAGTTGGGCATGGGTGCAATCCCCCTCAGTTGGCATCTGTCGGCCCGCAGGCCGCTTTGATGATTGCATTACGGCATGGGCTGGCCGGAACATGTCCCCGATTGGTTTGGTGGTGAACGCAGATGGGCATTATTTATCGCCCCGTTTCGGCATAGTTTGCCGCGGCTTGAACGTGGCGGCAATCCATGGCGAAACCCGCCGTAGCGGAGGGGTTCGAACGGGCTTTGTCGGCAGATAATGTCGAAATGCTCAATAGCCCTGCTCCCGGTCGACTTCGCCATGCATCGCCTGGCCCGACTGGTGCCGCCGGATGTTGGCGATCAGCGCGCGCGCGGCTGTGTCAGCGCGGGTCACGCTGGCCATGTGCGGGGTCAGGATGATGCGGGGATGATCCCAGAAGGGATGATCGGCAGGCAGCGGCTCAGGATCGGTAACGTCAAGGATCGCGGCCGAAACATGCCCTCCATTGAGCAGGCGCAGCAGATCCTGCTCCACCAGGTGTCCGCCCCTGCCGACATTCACTAGCGCAGCACCACGGGGCAGTTGGGAGAGGGTGTCCCGGCACAATATGCCGCGTGTCTCCGGCGTCAGCGGCAACAGGCAGATAAGGATGTCGCATGTCGACAGGAACCGCGCAAGCTCGCCAGCCCCCGCGTAGCACAAGACGCCATCGATCTGGTGTTGGGACCGGCTCCAGCCGGACAGGGAAAAGCCGAAGGGGGCGAGGGCGGCAAGCACGGCTTGGCCCAGATGCCCAAGGCCCATGACGCCAACGCGACGGTCCGCTGCAGCGACCAGGCCAATGGGCGTCCAGCGATGCTGTTGCTGGGCGATGCGGTAGTCGATCCAGTCGCGATGGAGAGCGAGCACCGATGCGCAGCAATATTCGACCATGCCTTCGGTCATGCCGGGCTCTATCATGCGCACCAGCTTCACATCCGGCGCGAGCCTCGACATGTCGAACTGATCGACGCCCGCACCGACGGAAAAGAGGGCCTGAAGGTTCGGCAGTGTATCCAGCAGATCGGACGGCGGGTCCCAGGCGGCGAGGTAGCGGATCGCGGTGGGATCGTTCAGTTTGTCCGGGGTCACAAACGCGATATCGGGCGCTTCGGCCGCGAAGATGCCGCGCCAGAGGCGGCCGCGTTCCGGGTCCGAGGTATAAAGCAGGGTCATGCCCGACACTCTTTCCTGCAAAATGAAATGACCGCCGGTGGCCCTCAGGCTTGGAGGGGCGGGCCACCGGCGGTCGTCGGAACTTCAAGTTCCGAAACTATAGAGGTTCAGAAGTTGAATGCCGCCCGGACAGTGAATTGCCGAGGTGTACCGGGCTGTATCCACAGCGCCGAATAGGAGCTAGCATAATATCTTTTGTCGAAAAGATTATTGACGTCTGCCGACAACTTGATCTGATCGGTGATATTGAACGACCCCAAAATCTTGGCGATGGTGTAGCTGGGCAGGTAGAAGTCCGTTGCCGTCTGACCCAGGCGCTTGCTGACATGGGTCACGCCCGCGCCCAGCATCGCTTCGTGACCGCCGATCGAGAAATTCTTGAACAGCAGCGCATTGCCCTGATGCTTGGGAATATTGATCAGCGGATCGTCCTTGCGTACCCCGGCGGACAGATAATCATCCGACCATCCTGCGTCGGTATAGGCATAGGTCAGGAACAGTTCGAACCCGGCAGGCAGCTTGGCGTTGACGTCGAACTCCACGCCCTGGCTCTTGGCCTCGCCGACTGCCACCGACAGGCCCGACAGCAGATCGGCGGTCAGGACGTTGGTCTTGTTCATCTTGTACAGCGACAGCGTGCTGGTGATCCGACCGTCTGGCGTGACGAACTTCGCGCCGACTTCATAGCTTTCACTGACTTCCGGAGCGAAGGGATTGTTTTGCTCGTCAACGCCGCTGTTCGGTCGGAAACCCTTGCCATAGCTGGCATAGAAGGACAGGCTGTTGGACGGTTCAAACACCAGTCCCGCCATCGGGCTGAACTTGGTGTAGGCTGCCGGGTTGGTGGGGCCTACGCGATTGTCGATATTCTGAGAGAAATCGTCGTAGCGCCCGCCGAACCGCACCTTGAATTGTTCGGTAATCTCGATCTGGTCCTGGGCATAGATGCCCCAGGCCTTCTGAATTTCCGTGGCATCCTGGATAATGGCTGTCGGGATGGGCGCTGGAATATTGTAGTTGGGATTGAAGATGTCGATCGAATAGGACTGGTCTGCCGCCGTCGGGCGATAGCGCGCCTGGAACATCTCGATCTTGAAGCGGTCCCAATCCGCGCCGATGCGGATGTTGTGGACGATTGAACCGGTTTCAAACTTGCCGCTGATTTCTCCGCGAAACACCATGTGCGTGGTGCTGTAGTCGCGATAGCGGCGCTGGCGCGATAGCGTCCGTCCATCATTGTCAATGAGCTGACGGCCCAATGCCAGTTCGGGATCGCTAGAATAGCCTTCGAAGGTCGTATCCTTGTAACCTGCGCCCAGCATCAGCGTCCAGTCGTCGCTGAAGTCATGCTGATATTGTGCCTGATGGCCCAGAACACTGACCTTGATCGGGCCGTCATTGGGATTGCTCAAGAAGCGCGAATTGGGAATGGCGCCCAAATCATAACTGATCGTGCCGTCAGCATTGGCGATCGGGACGGCGACGACGCCGCGATCGAACGGCACTTCCTGTTTCAGGAACTCCATTTCGTAGGTGAAGATGTCCCTTTCGGACAATTTCGCCAGGAAGGACGGGGTCAGCGTGTATTTTTGCGTTTTGACCGTGTCGCGGAAGCTTTCGGCCTTTTCGACCGAACCGTTGAGACGGATGGCAACATTGTCGCTGAGCGGCAGATTATAGTCACCCTCGACGCGGTAGGTTTCCCAACTGCCGCCCGCCACCGAAAAGCTGCCGCTTTCCTTGAACACGGGCTTCTTGGTCACGATGTTGATCGTGCCGCCGGGTTCGCCGCGACCGAAGATGGCGGAGTTGGGGCCCTTGAGCACTTCGATCCGCTCGACATTGGATGCGTCGCGCGGTCCGCCGAAGCCGCGACCGCCGTTGAAGCCGTTGACCAGGAAGCCGCTGGGGAAGTTCTCATCGCCAGCAAAGCCACGAATGGCAAAGCTGTCCCACAGTCCGCCAAAGTTGTTCTGCCGCGTAACGCCGCTCGCGAGTTCCAGGGCTGTATCAAGCCGTGTAATGTTAAGGTCGTCGAGAAGCTTGCCTTCAAGGAACTGGACGGCCTGCGGTATTTCCTTGACCGGTGTGTCGCCGAAATATTGGCGTTTCAGACCAGTGACAACAATTTCGCTATTGTCTTCAGAAACCGGAGATTGTGCATAAGCGCCACTGGTCATGGCTACAGATGCGACGCTGGCGGTCAACGCCAGACGAATAATAGAAAACGTCTGCATATTGCTACCCCTCAGAAATTCGTTGTCCCGAAATGTCCTGCGAGCGGGGTGAGCCGGTCCTTTTATTATGTTGCCCAAGCGGACATCTTGTTGTGTCCTGTTCTTTGGGTTGACCGGTCCACTGGGTGACTTTTCACCTCTCTGCTAAATCGAGGCTAGGATTATGTTACGGGATTATTACGTCGATCTGTTCCATTTCACGGCGCAAAATGGTGAATATATATGCGCTGGAAAGAGATTTATGCCGTGGCGGTATCTTGAAGTTTCGTTTGCGCAATGAATGCTGGAACCCCCCATTTTCCGGCGCGCGATCCATCAGAGAGAGCCCACCTTGATCTTTGATCCGTCGGTCAGGCGGGCCAGACGAAACGGGCTGTGATCGACCGCCGGGGTCGCTCCAACGATCAGCTGCGCGGCCAGATAGCCGATGCCCGGACCCAAGCCAAAACCATGGCCCGAGCAGCCCGCGGCGAGATATAGTCCGTCGACGCCATCGGTCGCCGAAATGACGGGAACGGCATCGGGGGTGCAGTCGACATAGGCGCCCCAGGCATGGTCGATTTCCATGCCCGCAAGCTGCGGAAAGGTGGTGCTGACATTGGTCATGATCGCATCGACCAGGCGGCGGCTGGGCGCAGGATCGAGGATCCGGTTATTTTCGTAGATGCGGTCATTGCCGAACAGGGCTGCCAGGGATTCCGGCCCCTTGAAGAAGGAGCTGCCCGCCTGCATCCTGACCGCCTTCAACCTTTGGATGAACTGCGGCATGAAGGCGCGGGCGAAGGATATGCCCTGCGGCGTCATTTCCAGCGAGGCGCGGCCGCTGATTGCCAGCGTGTAGCTGCCATCAAGGCGGCGCGTCATTGCAAGATCGGGGCAGTAGACGACTTCACCGACATTGACGGTCGGTTTGGTGCGCAGCGCCGTCTGGCGCACGCTCGCCTGTGGGAAGCGAACGCCGTGACGGCGCAAGAAACCGGAAGCCCACGCGCCCGCCGAACACAGGACGGCGTTGGCTTTGACAAAGCCCTTTTCGGTATGGACGCCAGTGACGCGCCCGTTGGTAATGTCGAGGCGGCGCACGGCGCAATTTTGATGGATCGTCGCGCCCAGGGCGCGCGCGCCTTCCGCAAGGATGGGCGCTGCCAGCGCGGGTTCCGCCTTCCCATCAGCCACGGAGTGCAGGCCACCAACCCATTTGCGGCGATTTTCGGGAATGCGCTCGGCCGCCTGCGCGGCGTTGAGCATATGCGTGTCGACGCCGAACTCGCGCGCGGTGGGAAGCCACGCTTCCCAGGTGGCGAGGGTTGCGGCATCATCGGTCGCGTAGACGAGGCCGGTGCGGCGAAAGCCCAGATCCTGCCCGATCTCGCTCGCCAGATTGTCCCACAGCGACATGGACAAGAGCGACAGCGGCATTTCGCGCGGGTCGCGGTTTTGCTGGCGGCACCAGCCCCAGGTGCGGCTGGATTGTTCGCAGGCGATATGGCCCTTTTCCAGCAAGGCGACGGACAGGCCGCGCTTTGCCAGATAATAGGCCGTTGCAGTGCCCACGATACCGCCGCCGATGATCGCCACGTCGACGGCCGCAGGCAGCTGCTCATCGCTTTGTATAGGCCGTACGGCAGGGTGCATTCGATTTAATCCCTTATGGGCGTGGGGAGGCGATCACCTGTGATGGCTCACAGATATTTGAGCCACCAGATGTCCTTGCGGCGCTTTTTCAGGTTCGAGAACCAGCGCGTCGGGAAGTAGAGCGGCACGATCAGGCCCAGGCACCAGGCCCATACCCAGCCAAGGGAGTCGACGCCGAAAACATCGCCATGGTTCGGACCCCAGATCGCCAGCGCCGTCAGATAGAGCACGCGCAGCAGATAGAGATGCAGCAGGTAGAAGAACATCGGCGCGCCGCCCATGACCGACAGCCAGTGCGTTACCCGCGCGTCATTGGCCTGTTCGAACAGTTGCAGCAGGATAAGGCCGACACCCAATGTCAGGAGCACGAACAGCAGCGACGGCGGATATTTGGTCAACGCCAGGAAGCTGATAACGGTGCGGACAGGTTCGCCGGGAACCGTGAACCAGGGCGCGTCGCCATAGATGTTGAGCGCGCGCAGGAGGATGAAGCCGACGATCATGGCCCCGCCGTATGTCAGCAACGTGCGGCGGCGCTGAACCGGCGCCAGGTCCGAGAACCAGCTGCCCGCCGACCATCCCAGGCAGATGACGCCGATCCAAGGCAGGATGGGATAGCTGAATTTCACGATCACGCCCGCCAGCTCGATCTGCGAGCGTTCATGCAGAATGCCCCAGGGCACGAACAGTGGGTGATCGGGAGGCAGAACGATGCCGTCGAGCAGGTTATGGCCAGCAACGATCGCGATGCCCAGCAGCAGCACCGCCTTGCGCGGTAGATGGATGAGCCCGGCCAGGACGATCATGCACAGGCCGATGGCCCAGATGACCTGTAGGAATATGAAGTTCGGCGGCAGTTCGGCGCGCCACGAGAAATTCACGAATGTGAGTTCCAGGAACACCAGGAACGCGCCACGGCTGAGCAGGAAGCGGCTGGTTTCGGCAGGGGTGTGGCGCTGGCTGTAGAGATAGGCCGACAAGCCGGTCAGCGCCACGAAGATCGGCGCGCACAGCGTGCTGGTGATCCGCGTGAAGAACAGTGCGGGCATGACCGTCCGCGCATCGACTGGATCACCGAGCGGCACGTAGAGGAGCCATGTTTCCCGCACATGATCCAGCAGCATGATCAGCATGACGAGACCGCGCAGGGCGTCGATGCTTTGCAGTCGCGTCGTCGCGACGGCAGGACTGCGCGCGCTGGCGGCGGCGGTGGGCGTGTGTGCAAGTGTAGCCATGAGCGCCTCTACGATATGTTATACCATAATTAAGATCTAGCCGGGAATGCGTGCGATCGCGTCCACCTCGACAAGAAAACCGTAATGCAGTTCAGGGACCGGAACGACGGTGCGGGCAGGCCGCGCGTCACCCAGCATGTCGGCATAGACCTGGTTGAACCGGGGCCAGTTATCCACGCCGACGATATAGGCGGTGACCCTGCAGAGATCGTCCACTTGGCCGCCCGCTTCTTCCAGTATCGCCAGCATGTTGGCGATCGCCTGCCGCGCCTGCGCATCGAACCCCATGTCGGGCAGGGGCGCCTTGTCCGCGCGGATCGGCAACTGGCCGGAAATGTACAGCGTGTCGCCCGACTGCATGGCTTGGGAATAATGGCCTGCAGGTGCGGGCGCGGCTTCGGTCAGGATGGGCTGCGGCTTGCCGTTCATCACCATCCTCCGAACCGCTGCCATTCGCCATGGACGACATCCGAAGAGCCACGGACGACATGGTAGCTGCGATGCTGCGCCCCGGTGGCGCAGGCATGGTTGGGCAGGATGCGCACGCGATCGCCGATCTTGAGATCGGGCAGCGATGCGCCGCTGCCCGGTCGCACGGTGATGATGCCATGTTCCTGATTGGCGTCGGACAGGATCAGATTGTCATAGGGCCGCCCGCTGCTGTCACAGACGATGCCATAGCCCTGGTTCACTGCCTGCTTCGACGTGCCGCGATCCTGCGACATGGCCATCCAGCCCGCATCGACCAATATCCAGCCCTTTTCCCGCTGATGCCCGATGATTGTGGCGAGGACGGACAGGGCGATGTCTTCCACCTGGCAGACGCCGATGCCGGCCATCACGAGATCGAAGAAGACGAACACGCCCGCGCGCACCTCCGTCACGCCGGTGAGGTCAGTGGCGTAATGCGCGGTGGGGGTGGAGCCGACGCTGACGACGGGGCAGGGCAGCCCCGCCTCGCGCAGGGTGGTCGCCGCCTGCACGACGCTTTGCCGTTCCTGCTCGGCGCATTGACGCAGCGCCTCTTCCCCGCGTGCGGCATAGCTGCCGCCTGCATGGGTCAGGACGCCGCGCAGTTCGCCGCCATTCGCCAGCGCCCGGCCAATGCGCAGCAGAAGATCCTGGTCACCGGGCAGAACGCCGGAGCGGTGGCCATCGCAGTCGATTTCGATCAGCGCGGGAATGGGAGAGCCTGCCTCCCGCGAGGCGGCGGCGACGGCTTCAGCCTGTTCGACCGTATCGAGCACGATGGCAAGGTCGACGCCGCGCCGGCGCAGTTCGATGACCTTGGCGAGCTTCCACGGGGCGATGCCGACAGCATAGATGATGTCGCGCACCCCGGCATCGGCGAAGAATTCGGCTTCCTTCAGCGTCGAAACCGTGGCCGGACCCTGGGGCGAGGCCATGACGTGCCGTGCGACCTCGACCGACTTGGCGGTCTTGAGGTGCGGGCGCAGCGTCACGCCCAGCGGAGCAAGGCGGTCCTTCAAACGGGCGACGTTGCGCTCCATCTGCTCCGCGTTGAGGACCAGGCAGGGCGTTTCCAGGTCATCCAGTCGGGTGACGGCGGCGGCCTGCCGGTCCTGTTCCAACGTGTCTGCGAAATTCACTATGGGTATCCTTGCTGATGAGCGGAGCTATGCTGCATGACGTTCGGCAATCGCACAATTAACGGATGCTGCATGTTTGCATAAGGTTGACGTTAATGGCGGAGATCGGTGGCTATGCCTTTTCCGGTGTCGGGAAGTAGCCAAGGATCGCCTTGGTCTCGAGATATTCCTCCAGCCCGAACACGCCATATTCGCGACCATTGCCTGACTGTTTGTAGCCGCCAAATGCCGCGAAGCCGTCCCAGGCTGGATGGTTTATGTGCACCTGTCCGGCCCTGATCCGGGCGGCGATGCGGCGGGCGCGATCCAGGTCGCGCGACTGAACATGCGATCCCAGCCCATAGACGGTGTCGTTGGCGATGCGGATCGCGTCTTCCTCATCCTCATAAGGGATGAGGCAGAGCACCGGGCCAAAGATTTCCTCCTGCGCGATACGCATGGCGGGATCGACTGCCGAAAAAATCGTGGGCCGGGCGAAATAGCCCCGAGACAGGCCGTCGGGACGTTCCGGCCCTCCGCACAGGAGCTTTGCCCCTTCCTCAATGCCGATGCGGATCATCGACTGCACCTTGTCGAATTGGGCGCGGTTGGCGAGAGGGCCAAGGTCGGTGTCCTCGGCAAGCGGGTCACCTACCTTCATCGCCTGTGCTGCGGCGACGGCCAGCTTCTCCACCTCCGCCAGATGGGCGGCGGGCACCAGCATCCGCGTGGGCGCGCTGCACGACTGACCGACATTGCGAAAGGCGGCAGTGACGCCCAGTGGCACCACGCGCGCAAAGTCGGCGTCGTCGAGCAGGATGTTGGGCGACTTGCCGCCCAGTTCCTGCGTCACCCGCTTGACTGTGGGCGCAGCCGCCTGCGCTACCAGTACGCCCGCGCGCGTCGATCCGGTGATCGACACCATGTCGATGTCGGGATGGGAAGCCATTGCCGCGCCGACTTCAGAACCCGTGCCGTAAAGCATGTTGAAGACGCCGGGCGGCGTGCCCGCATCATGCATGATCTGCGCGAAGATCCGCGCGCTGAAGGGGGAAAATTCGCTGGGCTTGAGGACGACGGTGCAACCGGCGGCAATCGCGGGCGCGACCTTCGCTGTGATCTGGTAGAGCGGCCAGTTCCAGGGCGTAATGAGGCCGCAGACGCCGATTGCTTCCTTTGCGATCGCGGTCGTGCCTTGCTGGCGGAGGAAGGGATAGTCGGCCAGCACGTCTATGGCGGCGCGCACATGCGCGATACCGAACGGAACCTGCGACGCGCGGGAAAGGCGATGGCGGACCCCATTTCATGGCTGATCGCCAGCGCCAGCTCCTCGAACCGCTCTTCCATCAGCGAAAGAATGCTGCGCAGCAAAGCGGCGCGCTCTGCGGGCGAGGTTTGCGGGAAGTGGATGAAGGCCCTGCGCGCGGCGTCGACTGCGGCATCGACGTCATCGGCGCTGGCGGCGGCGATGGAGCCGATCCTTTCTTCCGAAACCGGGCTGAAGACGGGAATGGGCTGCGCGGATTTTGCGGGGACTTGCCACCGGCCATCGACATAGATGTGATCGCAGGGTTGCAGGTCCATTCTTCCAAGCCTTTCTGTGCGCGGGTGGCGGCATGTTTCGCTCTACGCCGCCCGTTGCCGTCAGCCGCAGGATATGCGAAATCATGAATGCTGCAATTAACCTCTTCTTTATGTCGAATTAAGGCTGGTCTAATGATCTCCACGGATGACCTGAGCTTTTTCCACATGATTGCGACGTCTCCTTCGCTCGCGGAGGCGGCGCGCCGGTTGAACGTGACGCCGCCCGCCGTCACGCAGCGCCTGCGCGCGCTGGAGGCGAAGGTGGGCGTCAAGCTGATCGAGCGCACCTCGCGCGGCTTGAGCCTGACGGACGAGGGGGAGATGGTCGCGGCCGACGGGGCCAGCATCATCGGCGCGATCGACGAACTGTCCGAACGGCTGGCGAGCCGGACCAATCAGGTGAGCGGCCATTTGCGGATCGCGGCGCCCTATGGTTTCGGCCGGCGCTATGTCGCGCCAGTGGCGGAGCGTTTCGCCAAGGCGCATCCGGCAGTGTCGGTCACGTTGGACCTGTCCGACAGCCCGATCCGGCAGATGTCCGAAAGCTGGGACATGATCGTGCATATCGGCGGGTTGCCGGAAAGCGACCGGCTGGTGACGACGCTCGCTCCGAACCGGCGCATCCTGTGCGCGGCTCCATCCTATCTGGACGCGGCGGAGCCCATCACGCACCCGGCCGACCTTGCCCTGCATCGCTGCCTGGCGCTGCGGGAGAATAATGAGGATGTGACGCTATGGCGCTTCAGCCATGCCAGGGAGGGCAAGACCACGATCCGCATCAAGCCCAGCCTGTCGAGCAACGACGGGGAAATAGTGCGGGACTGGGCACTGGCGGGACTGGGCGTGATGGTGCGCAGCGAATGGGATGTCGCTGGCGAGATGGCCGCCGGACGCCTGAAGCAGATCCTGCCGCAATGGACCCTGCCCGACGCCGATGTCGTGGCCCTGCTGCACGCCCGTCAAGGCAGGAGCGGCCGGACCAATGCATTCCTGCAGGCGTTGCGAGACAGCCTCGCGCCAGCACCGTGGAGACAGGCGCCATGATATGCGTCGTCTCACCCGGCACCGGAGGAGGAAATATGAGCCTGCCGACCATCGCCATACCGACACGGGCTCACCAATCTGTCGGTAATGACCGGCTGAGGCTGCGTCGCAACACTGCCCAAATAGTGTGACTAGCCCTGATAATCGCTAGCGAGATCCTTGCCGGCTGCCTGATTATCCCGCAGTTCCTCGCCATGCCAGACGTTGCGGCCGATGAAGATGATCGCGATGATGACGGCGATGACCAATATGATCAGCGCCGCAGCCCGGCCTGCTTCGGGAGGGGGTGGCGGGTCTGATTGATCCATCGGCTGTTACCGGTTCCGGTCGATATAGTCTGCAACGGCGTTCACGCTGTGGCCGACCTGTTCCACGGCTTCCTCCAGCTGGCGCCGGGATGCCTGGAAGCGCTGCGACCAATATTGCACCTCAAGATCTTCTTTCAGCGACACATGTTTAAGGTCGCGGGGAACCGGCGGCCTCCGATTTTCGGTTCTGGCTTCGACGTCCATCATGGGCATGGCAACTCCTCTCACAGATCAGAGCGAGTGCCGGGGGGATCATGTTCCAGGGGTGCCGTAGAAAGTTGCTAACCTGCATTATGCAGGGCGGAATTAATCGCGATTAGATGGGTCGAAGCAGGAACTAGGCGGCTGCTGGCGGGATTGGGGCACGGAGCGGGGAGGACCTTCCCCAAGCTGCAACCATCTGCATCAGGAGAGTGTCGCATGGCCGGGAAGATCGGTGAGGA
Source organism: Pseudomonadota bacterium (assembly GCA_023433445.1). Taxonomy (GTDB): domain Bacteria; phylum Pseudomonadota; class Alphaproteobacteria; order Sphingomonadales; family Sphingomonadaceae; genus Sphingobium. The sequence continues at coordinate 22,020 of JAEZCS010000116.1, forward strand.
CAAGGGCGCCAAGAGCGCCGCGCGCGAGTTTGAAACGAAAATAGGCGCAGGTGGCGAACTGCATCAGATTGCGGGCTCGTCGGACGATGTCCTGACGACGCAGCAGGGCGTACCCATCGCTGATGATCAGAACAGCCTTAGGGTTGGGGAGCGTGGGCCGACGCTTCTGGAGGACTTTCATTTCCGCGAGAAAATCTTCCATTTCGACCATGAACGCATTCCTGAGCGCGTCGTCCACGCACGCGGCTTTGGTGTCCATGGCACTTTCACGCTCAATGAGAGCCTGGAGGAGTTCACCTCCGCAAAGGTGTTGACGGAGGTTGGCGAAAAAACGCCGATGTTCGTGCGCTTTTCCACCGTCGCGGGAAACAAGGGATCGTTCGACCTTGCCCGCGACGTGCGCGGCTTTGCGGCAAAATTCTATACTAAGGAAGGCAATTGGGACATTGTCGCCAACAATATCCCCGTCTTCTTCATCCAGGACGCGATCAAGTTCCCTGACTTGGTCCACGCGGCCAAGCAGGCGCCCGATCGCGGATTTCCGCAGGCCCAGACGGCGCACGACAATTTCTGGGACTTCATCACCCTGACGCCTGAATCGATGCACATGATCATGTGGACGATGTCGGACCGCGCAATTCCCCGCTCCTTCCGCTTCATGGAAGGGTTCGGCGTTCACAGCTTCCGGCTGATCAATGCGGAAGGGAAGGGCACCTTCGTCAAATTTCATTTCAAGCCCAAACAGGGCTTGCAATCGGTATTGTGGAACGAGGCACTGAAGATCAACGGCGCCGACCCCGATTTCCACCGGCGCGACCTGTGGGATGCGATCGATCTTGGCAATCCGCCTGAATGGGATCTGGGCGTGCAGATTTTCGACGATGATTTCGCTGAATCCTTCGAATTCGACGTGCTTGATGCGACGAAGATCATTCCCGAGGAGCAAGTCCCGGTTCGCATCATCGGCAGCTTCGTCCTCGACGCCCAGGTCGACAATTTCTTTGCAGAAACAGAGCAGGTCGCCTTCTGCACGCAAAATGTCGTGCCGGGCATTGGCTTTTCGAATGATCCGCTGCTGCAGGGACGCAATTTCTCCTATCTCGATACGCAATTGAAGCGACTGGGCTCGCCCAACTTCACGCATATCCCGATCAATCAGCCACGCGGATGCCCCGTCCACAATTTCCAGCAGGACGGTCACATGGCGATGCGGAACCCCAAGGGGCGCGTGAATTACGAGCCCAACAGCTGGGGTGGTCCTCGCGAGTCACCTGATCGGGGCTATCGCCACTTTGCCGCTGGAGAGGCCGGACCCAAGCTCCAGATCCGCTCGCCCAGCTTCAACGACCATTACAGCCAGGCGCGCCAGTTCTTCATCAGCCAGACGCCTATCGAGCAAAAGCATATCGGCGACGCGCTGGTGTTCGAGCTGTCGAAATGCGAGCGGATCGACATACGGGAGAGGATGGTCGCGCATCTGCGCAATATCGATGAGACGCTCGCGACTGTCGTGGCTGGCGGCCTGGGGCTAGCCAAGCTGCCGGATCCGGCTCCGGCCGCCGCAGAGCCGCGCACGGACCTCCCTCCATCGCCGGCGCTCAGCATCGTCAAGAACGGCCCTGAAAGCTTCGCTGGGCGAAAGCTCGGCATATTGGTCAGCGACGGCGCTCCCGTTGCGCTGGTCAAGGCGCTGACGAAGGAGGTAAAGCGCCTTGGCGCGGTCTACGAGATCATCGCGCCCAAGACCGCCGGTGCTACATTGGATGACGGCACCATCGCCGAAGCCAAGCAGAAGATCGATGGCGGGCCGTCCGTCCTGTATGATGCTGTCGCGCTGATCCTGTCTGCCGATGGCGCGGAGCAGCTTGCGATGGACAAGGCGGCGAAGGATTTCGTCAGCGATGCCCATGCGCATTGCAAGTTCATCGCCTATGTCGACGACGCTCTGCCGCTCATTCAGCGGGCAGGGGTGCAGGAAAGCGACATGGACGAAGGCTTTGTGCGGCTGGAAGGGCCGGATGATGTCGAGCCTTTCCTGACGCTGTGCGGGCAGGTCCGGCTGTGGGATCGCGAATTCAAGGTCGATCTCGACGCCGCTGGCTTCCTCGCAGCGCAAGCCGCCGACACACCACCATCTCCGTGAAGCCCAGCTTAATGGTGCGGACGGCTGAACGTCGCTCCGCACCATTTCGTCGCAAGAATTTCAGGACTCCAACATGGGTAAAGGGCCACTCACCTGGTTAGGCTAAGATTGTCATGGGGGCTTCACAGGGGAATCGCCCATGTTAGGCCAAGTTGCCGTTACCGAATCCCATTGCCATTTCCGACCGCATCAGTTTCTTGCCCGGGAGGATGAGCAGCCTGAAACGATCTTCCGCATTGATGAGGGATGGGCCTGCCGCTACCGCTTGCTGCCCGATGGCCGCCGCCAGATCACCGGCCTCTATTTGCCCGGCGATATCTGTGAGCCGCATTGGGCGCTTGGTCGGCGGCCATCACAGCCGATCGTCGCCCTGACCAATGTACGCGCGACACTGCTCCCCTCGACGCCTCAGGGTGGATTCCCGGCGGAAACGCAGCAGGCTTGCTGGAAAAGCTTGGGCGAAGCTATTGAGCGACAGACCAACTGGCTTGTCACGTTGGGCCGCAAGACCGCGCTTGAGCGTCTGGCGCATCTGTTGCTGGAATTGTTCGAGCGGATGCGCGCGTCTGGCCTCACTTATGGCCAGCAATGCGCGATGCCGCTCACGCAGATGGAAATCGCCGACCTCACAGGCCTGACGCCGGTTCACGTCAACCGGACGCTGCAGTCGATGCGGGCGCGGGGCTTGGTGGAACTGCAGTCCAAATGGCTGCGCATTCCTGACCTCGCGTCACTCCGCGACGCAGCGGCGCTTACCCCCAACGAGATGCTGGTCTAAGCGCCGCGTCTTCCCTGATTGGCGCTATGCGCCTTCATTGTCGGATCGAGTACCGGTCTGCGGCTGAACCTTGTCCTGCTTCGTCACTCGCGTGGGTTCGGGATCGCCGCCTCGCGCTGACTTTTCCTCGTCGCGCGATCCAACATCCCGGGCCAGATCGCCGCCCGCTGCGCTACCCTGGCTGGGCGCGGGTGGATCGTCATGCAGGGTCGCGTCATCGCGGCCTTCACTGCGATTTTGATTTTCGGTCGTCATCATCCTGTCCTTGCTGAGCGGCTCCGCCAGAGGCGGGGTCGCTATCATAATCTTCGGGGTTCCCGCCGCCGCCTGCCGCGGCGCCGCTTCCCTCGACCACGCCTGAGCCTCCACGCGCCCGGTGCCCGCGATTATCCTCGCGCCCGGTCGAAAGGGGGAGAGGTTTGGCTGCCTGTATGTTGGCGTCCTCATCACCCTGGTAGATGGGCGGGAGCGCGGGCGATCGCTTGTCCTTATTCATGTGACTCAGGCCCATCCGATTGGCGCGACTTTGCGCCTGCGCCTGCCTGTCCGGCGCGGCTGTCCTGTTCTTCACCATGCCGCGTCATGGTTTCGGGGTTATAGTTGGATGGAATGCTCCCGCCGCTCTGAGGATCGCGCTCCGGCTCCCGGTCCAGCGTCGCGCTTGGCCGCCGCGCCGCACCCGGGGGCTGGTTTTCCGTCGAGATGTTGGGATTGCGCGTCTGTTCCGTAGGCACGTCGCGCTTGCTGCGTGTGGGGTCGTTCATATCCTCTCTCCCGGGCCAGGCTCAGGCGAGCTTCAGCCCTTCCTGGTTCATGCGGCGCGTCAGCGTGCCGCTTTCCTGTTCGCTCAATGCCTGCTTGAGGCGTGGGAAAAGCTCCTGCTCCTCGCGCTGGATATGCTCTTCGATATCGCGGCGGAACTGCGCGAGCTTGGCCTGAAAAGCGCTATGGTCGCGCGTCAGGTCGGTCAGCTCGTACAGATATTGCTTCACATAGCCATGGTCGCTGTTGAGCGCGTCAGCTTCCTCGCGCATGCCCGCCTGGCGCATCGCGGCGTAGATGGCGTTTTCCTCCTCCATCGCATGTTTGCCCAGCGCATGTTTGAGCTGGGTGAGCAACATGCTCCGCTTGCCATTGGCCTCCGGGCTTGCGTCCCGCAGCTTGTCGAACAGCGCGAGCGTCATCTTGTGCTCCAGCGCCAGCGCCTTGTCCCAGTCGCCTGCCAGCGCCGTCGGAGCCTGCACCGCAAGCTTGCGCCCGGCGGCTCCCAGCAGCGCCAGACCGGCTCCGATGCCTGCGCCGAGCAGCGCTTCGCGGTTTGAACCATGGGTGAAACGGTGAAGGCGTGCATGTGCGCCCATGTTGATCCTCCGTGTGTTTGGAATGCTCCGACAACGGCCCTCGACCCGGCCCGTTCCGCCCGCAGTCCGCCACAAGGCAAAGCGTCTAACGCAGGTTAGCGAGGCGCGATTTTCAGCGATGAAGAGGGAACGGCGCATGGCCCCGCTGGTTGGCGAGGGATCAGCAGACACCCGAAAATCGAAAGGAGCGCAGCATGGCAGACATGACGCCGGGCCAGCAGGACGACGCCCCGCCCCTGACCGCCAAGGATAAGGAAGACCGGGCCGCCGCAACGGCTGGGCTGGCCGAAGCGACGGGCAGCGACGTCACAGGCAAGACGGTGACGATCAACCGTCCTCGGCAGGAGATCTACGATTTCTGGCGCGACTTTTCGAACCTGCCGCAGGTGATGGACAATGTCGTGTCGATCGAAAAGCTGGATGACCGGCGGTCACGCTGGACAGTGAAGGCGCCGGGCGGCGGCACCGTCAGCTGGACATCGCAGGTCACCGAAGACCAGCCCGGCGAGCTTATCGCCTGGACGTCCGAAGACGATGCCGACGTTCCCAACAGTGGCCGGGTCGAGTTTCGCGATGCGCCGGGCGACCGAGGCACCTGGGTCACGGCCACCATAGTTTATGATCCGCCCGCAGGCATCATCGGCAAGGTCATCGCCAAGATGTTCCAGCGCGAGCCCGCGATCCAGGCGCGGCGCGACCTGCGCCCCTTCAAGCAGCTCATGGAAACCGGCGAGATCGCCACGGGCGCGCGCAACCGCCGCCTCCTCGAAGAAGGAAAGAACTGATGCGCGCACTGGCCTGGCACGGCAAGCACGACGTTCGCGTCGACACGGTCGACGACCCCGAAATCCTCAATCCGCGCGATTGCATCATCAAGGTGACGTCGACCGCGATCTGCGGGTCCGATCTGCACCTGTACGACGGCTATATCCCGACGATGCAGGCGGGCGACATCCTCGGCCATGAATTCATGGGCGAAGTCGTCGAAGTCGGGCCGAAATCGACACTGAAAAAGGGTCA
>JAEZCS010000157.1 GCA_023433445.1 Pseudomonadota bacterium
CCGGGGGGCTCCGCCAAGGCGGGATGGCCTTAGCGGACGACCGCGCGAGTATAGAGATGCCAGGTGGCATATCCCAGGACCGGAAGCACGACGGCGAGCCCGACAAGTCCCGGAAGCGCGCCCAGAATCAGCAACGCTACGACTATAAGCCCCCATGTCGCCACGGTGACGGGATTTTCCCGCGTGACCCGCACCGACGTCCGCAGCGCGTTGCCCCAGCTCACTTGCCTGTCGATGATCATCGGGAAGGACACGACGCTGACCGCCAGTGTCACCATCGCGAAGCCAAGGCCCACAAGATTGCCGATGATGATCATCTGCCAGCCTTGGGCGGTCCCGAACACCGCGCTGATGAAGGCGCCGAGCGACGAAATCACTTCAGGCCCCAACCTGCCCACCGTCGAATTATAGATGAACCACGCCGCGGCGAGCCACGCGAGGAACAGCAGGGCGGTGATGCTGGTCAAGTCGAACAGCGAAGGCGCGGACGGGCCGCGCACGACATCCAGGAAATGCCGCCAGCGCGAGTCAAGGCCATGCTCCCTGCGCCGGGCAAGCTCATAGAAGCCACTCGCCAAGGCAGGGCTGAACAGGACGGATCCGGCCAGAAGCGGGAACAGGAGGGGCAGGATCGATACACGGCTGGCGATCAGAATGGCGAACAGCACGACTATGGGATAGATCAACCCGATGAAGATCAGGTCGCCGCGCTTTGCTTGAAAATCTTCCCAGCCCTGCCGCAGCGCAATTCGCAGATCTTCGAAGCCGATCCTGCGAGTTTCAAAATCTTCCCGGCCGCTCGCCGCATCAGCCGAATGTGTGATCGCCATGGTCGCTCTCCCTTGCGAAATCACCATGACGGACGCTCAAGCTTCCTTACCCTCAGTCGGGACTGGTGACGGAGGCGGCCTGTTGACCTGCACGGCGCATCGTCTCGGCATGAGGAACGCCTCATGGCCTGTGGCCGCAGATTACACCAAAGCGTGATCGAGCGGAACCAAAAAGGCAGCCTTGAACCTTGCCGGACGTCATCCCATTGACGCGTCATTACTGATCGCTTTGCTCGATCACCCTGACCAATCTTAATCGCTTCCGTAACTAGCTCGCGAGGCCTAGCCTGCGCTCCTGTATTCAAGAGGAGAGCGCAATCATGGACGCAAAAACTGGTGGAAGCCCGCTAGGCTGCCCGATGAAAGAACCAGCAGCGCTGCGATCATTGCTCGGACGCACGAATCGCGACTGGTGGCCAAATCAGCTGTCCCTCGAAATCCTTCATCAAAATGGCGCCCACGCCAACCCGATGGGGGAGTCTTTCGACTATGCAAAGGAGTTCGCCAGTCTCGATCTGGAAGCGGTCAAGAAGGACCTCCACGCGCTGATGACTGACAGCCAGCCGTGGTGGCCAGCGGATTATGGGCATTACGGGCCCTTCTTCATCCGCATGGCCTGGCATAGCGCAGGCACCTACCGCACGGGCGATGGACGCGGCGGCGCGTCTTCGGGCGGGCAGCGTTTCGCGCCGCTCAACAGCTGGCCGGACAATGCCAATCTGGACAAGGCGCGCCGCTTGCTCTGGCCGATCAAGCAGAAATATGGCCGCAAGCTGTCATGGGCGGACCTGATGATCCTGACCGGCAATGTCGCCATCGAGTCCATGGGCGGCCCCATCTTCGGCTTCGGCGGCGGACGCGAAGATGTATGGGAACCGGAAAAGGACATTTACTGGGGCACGGAAGAACAATGGGTCGGCCATGCCGACAACCAGACGCGCATTCAGCCTGACAAGGAAATGGCGCTGGAAGACCCGCTGGCCGCAATCCAGATGGGCCTCATCTACGTCAATCCCGAAGGGCCTGGCGGCAATCCGGACCCCTTGCAGTCGGCCCGCGACATTCGCGAAACCTTTGCGCGCATGGGCATGAACGACGAAGAGACGCTGGCGCTGACGGCTGGTGGCCACACCTTCGGCAAGGCGCATGGCGCAGGCGATGCTTCAAAGGTCGGAGCCGAACCTGAAGGCGCGGACATCGCCCAGCAGGGCCTCGGCTGGCAAAGCGGCTTTGAAAGCGGCATTGGCGATCACACGATCACGAGCGGTATCGAAGGCGCGTGGACACCAACGCCGATCCAGTGGGACATGAGCTTCTTCCACATGCTGCTCGACTACGACTATGAATTGGTGAAGAGTCCGGCGGGCGCGCATCAGTGGCAGCCCGTCAACCAGAAGCCGGAGGATATGGCGCCTGGCGCGCATAGCCCCGACAAGCGGCTGCCGACGATGATGACCACTGCGGACATGGCGTTCAGGGAAGACCCGGAATATCGCAAGATCGCCGAACGCTTCCGCAATGATCCCGATGCATTCGCGGACGCCTTTGCCCGTGCCTGGTTCAAGCTGTGCCACCGGGACATGGGACCAAAGAGCCGATATCTGGGAAGCGATGTTCCCGCCGAAGACCTGATCTGGCAGGATCCGATCCCCAAGGCTGACTATGCCCAAATCGAGGAAGCCGATATCGCTGCCCTGAAGCAGGAGATCGCATCTTCTGGACTGACCGTGTCCGAACTCGTGCAGACGGCATGGGCGTCGGCATCCACTTTCCGCGGATCGGACAAGCGCGGCGGTGCCAATGGTGGGCGAATCCGCCTTGCCCCTCAGAAGGATTGGGAGGTGAACCAGCCCGACCAACTGGCCCGCGTTCTTGACGTGCTCGAAGGTATCAAGGTCAGGTTCGATGGCGCGGCATCCGGAGGCAAGAAAGTGAGCATCGCAGACCTTGTCGTGCTGGGCGGAAGTGTCGGCATCGAACGGGCGGCCAAGGACGCAGGCCATGATGTGACCGTGCCGTTCACACCGGGCCGCACCGACGCGTCGCAGGAACAGACCGACATCGATGGCTTTGCCGTGCTCGAGCCGAAGGTAGACGGGTTCCGCAACTATCTACCGGTCAGCTACCGCGTGCCGGTGGAGGAACTGCTGATTGATCGTGCCAGCCTGCTGCGGCTCAGCGCGCCGCAGATGACGGTTCTGGTCGGCGGGTTGCGCGTACTGGGGGCAAACCATAGCGGATCAAGGCATGGTGTGCTTACTGACCGTCCCGGCCAGCTGACCAACGACTTTTTCGTCAACCTGCTCGACATGGGCACGGCGTGGAAGGCGGAAAGCGACAAGGGCGATGTGATCATCGGCACCTGCCGCGCCTCTGGCGAACAGAAGTGGACGGGCACGCGCATCGACCTGGTCTTCGGATCCAACTCACAGCTGCGGGCGCTGTCCGAAGTCTATGCTTCCGCCGACGCAGGCCGGAAGTTCGTTGATGACTTCATCCATGCCTGGGTCAAGGTGATGGACGCCGATCGCTTCGACCTTGGCCGGTCGGGACTGACGGCCAGCGCCTGAACCATGAAGCCGCCGCAGTCTTCCCAAAGGGACCTGCGGCGGCGACTAGCCGTCCGGTCAATGAAAATCGCGGCGGCCATAGTCCGTTTCGCCGAACCGGCTCGGTCGAGCCATCTGCGACATGCCGTTGGGCTCCCCAGGCTCATGCACCAGTTCCTCGAACAGGGCGCGATAATGGATCATCGCCTGGCGCAGATCTTCCGTATCGGCCTCGCCGCGCGCATGACGGATCGCGATCTCATGCGCTGAACGATAATTTTGCACCACCTCGGGATGATCCACCGACAGATCAGCCGACCGCCGGTCAAAGTCGGCAATCGGATAGCCGCGCGCCTCCATGACCTCCGTCAGCAGCACGTCAGCGCGCGACACCGCGCCTTGCGGATCATCGACAAACTGGTTTTGCGTCTTCATCCAGCCATCGTTGAACATGTCGATATGCTGCGGGGACAGGCGGCGGAGCGAAAAGCTCGCAACACGCTTCTCCCTCTCCTGCAACTCTGCTTCGGCTCTGCGCGCGCTTCCCGCATCCTCGACGGTGCGCGCATATTCGGACCCGAATTTTGACCGCAGATTGGCGCGCTGCCTGTTGCGCATGATCAACATGGCTATTCCGGCCAGCAGAACGAGGACGACCAGTCCCAAGCCGATTTCCAGCGGAGTGAGCGTCACCATGACATCTCCTTGGCCTCTTTGTCAGGCCGATTATGGCGCCCGCCGCTCTACGCTGTTTAACCGGGATGAGCCGCCATGGTTCCTCAATCTGCCGCAGAGCAGATCGATGGAGCGCAGGGAACGATACGCCCCGCCACTGGTTGCGGTCACTTCCTGATAGAAGGATCGGCTTCATGCATATCGAAACCTCTGAAGGTCATGTCGTCCATGTGAAGGACATGGGATCAGGCCACCCGGTAATCCTGATCCACGGCTGGCCGCTGACCGGTGACATGTGGGAATATCAGACGCTGGCGCTACTGGAAGCAGGCTATCGCGTGATCACCTATGACCGTCGTGGTTTCGGACAGTCCGGGCATCCTGCGGACGGCTACAATTATGATGTTTTTGCTGCCGACCTTTCCGCCGTCATCGACAAGGTAGGCGCACCCAAGGTGTCGCTCGTCGGCTTCTCCATGGGCGGTGGGGAAATCGCCCGATATCTGTCGCGCTATGGATCGTCGAAAGTCGACCGGGTTGCCCTGATCAGTTCGGTCGTTCCTTACATGCTGAAAGATGACGGCAATCCCGACGGCGTCGATGACTCTGTGTTCGACCAATTGCAGGCCCAGGTCCGGGAGGACCGCTTCGCTTTCCTGCAAAGTTTCGCCAAGACTTTCTACGGCATCGGCCTCGTGGCTAAGCCGGTCAGCAATGGGCTGCTCGACTGGACCTTTGCGCTGGCGATCATGGCGAGCCCCAAGGCGACGATCGATTGCATCAATGCTTTCGGCCGCACTGACTTCCGCCCTGACCTTCGCGCATTCGATATTCCAACGCTCGTCGTCCATGGGACAAGCGACAAGACGGTACCGATCGACCCCACCGGGCGAGCGGCAGCGGCTGCCATTCCGGGGGCACGGCTGATCGAATATGAGGGCGAGCCGCACGGCCTGTTCGCGACCACGCCGGATCGTTTGAACGCCGATCTGATCGACTTCCTCGCCCGTTGAACAAGCCATGCCCCGACGTGGAACTCACGGGCGGGGCATGGCTTTACCATGCATGATAAAGGCCAACCCTTTCAGCCTCATGATCGACAGCTGGCAGCTTGGCGTTGAGGCGTGGATGGTGATCGCCCTGCGGATACCCAGGCTGCTCGCCGGCAATCCCGCCGCAGCGCGGGAGGCCCAGTTGATGGTCGCCGAGAAGATCGAGGCGGTCGGCGCACTCCAATGGAGAGCCGTGACAGGTACGCTCGGCTCCAATCCAGATGCTGCCATGCGCAATTCCATCGCCCATTATCGCAAGGCTGTGGCCCGCAATCAGCGACGGCTCTCGCGGCGCAGAAAATGACGCGGGCCAGCCTGTTCGACACGCCTCTCATTCCCGGCCTCGATTACCGCGAGGACGTGCTCGACCCCGACGAAGAGTCGATGCTCATCGCCGAGATCGATGCGTTGCCGCTGACGCCCTTCCGCTTTCAGGGATGGACCGGGAAAAGGCTGACCCTGTCGCTCGGCTGGACCTATGATTTTGAGAACGGCCAATTCGGCCCGAGCGAACCGATCCCGCCCTGGCTTCAGCCGATCAAGGCGCGGGCAGCATCCTTCGCGGGCGTAGCGGATGCCGAACTCGTCCAGGCATTGTTGATCCGCTACGACCCGGGCGCAGGCATAGGCTGGCACAGGGACCGCCCGGTCTTCGATCATGTTGTCGGCATTTCCCTGGGCAGCCCCACCACATTGCGCTTCCGCCGGCGGACGGAGAAAGGCTTTGACCGCGTGTCCATCCCTGTGGCACCTCGATCCATCTATCATCTCTCCGGCGAGGCCCGGCATCAGTGGGAGCACAGCATCGCGGGCATGGACACGCGCCGCTGGTCGATCACCTTCCGATCGCTCGCCACGAACGGCCCCAAAGCAGCACGCAGCTGACACCTTGTTCTCCGCGATCGCCTACCCATATCGCAGTCATCGTCAACAACGGAAAGGAGGTGGTCTGATGTCTCATTGTCTTATGCCGATCACGGCAGAAATGAAGAGCCTGACCTCCGCCGCGGGGGTCCGCCTCTTCTGAGCGCGTCCAATCGGCTGACAATGGAAAGGCCGTCCGGAACCACCGGGCGGCCTTTTTGATGTGCGCGGCTTCTAAAAGCCTTCCGACCCCTTATGGTCGCCAAATCCGGCCGAGCGCAGTTCGTCCCGATCCTCCTTCGCCTTCTCCTGCGCGTCGGCAATCTGCTCCCGCTCCCTATCCGTTGGCATCTGCGGCTTGGGCGATGCTTTCTTGACGATCTCGGTCTCGTTGGTCGGGCGCTCGTTACGGTCTTGATCCACGACATTCGCTCCTTGGATATTCTGGCGAAAGAACGGGTCGGCGACGGCAGCGTTCCTGCACTTGGCGAACCAATTGAGCCGCAGAGCGTCTTGATAAGCAGACATGAAGATCGCGACCTACAATGTTAATGGCATCAACGGACGCCTTCCCGTGCTGCTGCGATGGCTGGAGCAGGCCGAGCCTGACATTCTGTGCCTGCAGGAGCTAAAGGCGCCGCAAGAGAATTTTCCTGAACGGGCGATCCGTGACGCAGGATATGATGCAGTCTGGCACGGGCAGAGCCGGTGGAACGGCGTTGCGATCCTGAGCCGGGTCGGCGAGATCCATGAAACGCGACGCGGACTGCCGGGCGACCCGGACGATGTGCAGAGCCGCTACATTGAAGCAGCGGTAAATGGGGTCCTTGTTGCCTGCCTCTACCTCCCCAATGGCAATCCCCGTCCCGGGCCCAAGTTCGATTTCAAGCTGCGCTGGTTCGACCGGCTGCACGAGCATATGGCTTCGCTCATTGGCGTGGACGCGCCCGTGATCGTCGCGGGCGACTATAATGTGATGCCGACCGACCTTGACGTGTATGCTCCTGATCGATGGCGCGACGATGCCCTGTTCGCGCTAGAGGTTCGCGCCGCATATCAGCGCCTCCTGGACCAGGGATGGAGCGACGCGATCAGACAACTGCATCCGCATGAGGTGATCTACAGTTTCTGGAAATATTGGCGTGGCTCCTTCGAGCGCAACGCCGGTCTGCGGATCGACCATGCGCTGCTGAACCCGGCGGCGTCGGCCAAACTGGTCGCCGCGGAGGTCGATACTCGGCCGCGCGCCTGGGAAAAGACGAGCGACCATGCACCGGTGGTCATCACGCTCGACATCGGCGGGGACGGGTCGTGACACGGAAAGCTGAGGGCTTGAACTTGCCCCTGCCGATGGAGGCACGTCTGGTAGCCGAACTGCCACCGCCGCCGGGATGGCAATATGAACCCAAATGGGCCGGCTTCCGCGCAGTCGTAGGTCGCGCCGGCGCGGAAGTCGACATACGGTCGAAATCCGGCAAATCGCTGGCTCGTTTCTTTCCTGAGGTCATGGACTCCCTCCTCGAAACGGCGGATCGGCATTATGTGCTGGACGGCGAGCTGATCCTGCCTTTGGACGGCGTGCTGTCCTTCGATGCCTTGCAGCAGCGGCTGCATCCGGCGGAAAGCAGGGTAATGCGCCTGTCTCGCGAGACCCCGGCGCAGCTAATGCTGTTCGACTGTCTTGCGCTGGGACAAAGCGACCTGATGGACGCGCCCTTGCACGAACGCCGCGCGGCCCTGGAACGCTTTCACGCGACAAACGGGAAAGAAACGCTGCTCCTGTCGCCTGCAAGCGCGCGGATCGAGGATGCCGACCGCTGGCTGGAAGGAAGCGGCGGCGCGCTCGACGGGATCATCGCCAAGCAGTTGGACGCGCCCTATCGCTCCGGTGAACGCGCAATGATGAAGATGAAAAATTATCGCAGCGCTGATTGTGTGGTCGGTGGATTCCGCCGCACGGGCGATAGGCGCGGCGCCGCATCCTTGCTGCTGGGGCTTTATGATGAAGCAGGAAAGCTCAACCATGTGGGATTTACCTCCGCGTTCAAAGCGCAAGAGCGCTCCGTCCTGCTGCAACGCCTCGAGCCGTTAACGGGAGGATCAGGCTTCTCCGGGAAGGCACCGGGTGGCCCCAGCCGCTGGAACAAGGGCGAGGAGAGCGCCTGGGAGCCGCTAAACCCCGAATTGGTGGTGGAAGTCATCTATGATCAGGTGACCGGCGGGCGCTTTCGCCACGGCACCCGGTTCCTGCGCTGGCGGCCCGACAAGGCGCCGCGCCAGTGCACCTGCGACCAGCTGCAAGCGGAGCTGCGCCCTGCCGAGATTGCTCAACTGCTTAGCTTTGACTGATCCGCCGATACGCCCGATCAGCCGCGCCGTCAGTAAGCGCCCAGCGTAGAAGCAGCCCCATCCCCGCCAGCTGCGCCCGTGTCACATGGCGACCAGGCCCCAACTCAAAGCCATGCATCCGCGCGGCCCAGGGCGGCAGCAGATCAATCGCCGCATCAAGCGCGACCCTGCTGAAAGGCGCGTTGAGCACGCCCGGCGTCGGTTCGGCCAGTACGGAGACAACCTCTCTCGTCCGCTCGTCGCTACGGAGTTGCGGGCGCATGGTGGACAAATATTCCTGCACTTCGGCAATGTCGCGCGGTACGGGAGCAGCGCCAAGCCGTTCGGCAAGGCGAGCCATTTCCTGATAATAGCGGTTCTGCTCGCGCGGGCCGAGAAGCGGTGCCCGATAGCGGCGATAGGCCGCCAGGAAGCAATATACTTCGGCGACATGGACCCAGCGCAAAAGCTCCGGATCGCTGGCGCGGTAAGGAGTACCGTCCGGCAACTGCCCCTCCACCCGATCATGCACGGCGCGGACACGCGCGATCAGGCGTTCGGCTTCAACGGTCGCGCCATAAGTAGTCCCCGCGATAAACTGCGCCGTCCGGCGCAGCCGCCCGCTGCGGTCCTCCCGAAATCGGCTATGATCCCATATGCCAGCGAGCGCGGCAGGATGGAGCATCTGCAGCAAGAGCGCGGCGATGCCGCCGGTCATCATGCTGGTGAAATCCTGATGCACGCGCCAAGCCATGGACCGTGGGCCGAACAGCCCCTGGTCACCACCAGGCGTGTCAAGATTGATCCTTTCCCCGCCCGAACCGAAGACCTTGGCCACATTGTGCCGGACCATCTGCCGTAGTGCGCGATGAGGTAACAGCAGCATGAAAATCCTCCTGCCGCGACAAACGCGCAAACCGGCGGGTCGATGCGGATTTCTCGGCATAAAACGACTTGCCATTGATACCGGTTAGGCATTTTGCAGGGAACGCCACGCCCTCCCCGGAATTGAACAGGGGTACAATCAGGAGAGTATTTTCCGTGGCTACCCGTTTCATCGCACCCGAGTGCGAGTCGCAATTTCTTCAACAGAGTTTTCAGCAACGCCTCAGCCATTGGAACCGGCAACGCCTCGCCCCATCCTATCCAGAGGCTTGGGAAAGCCGGTTTCGCCAGGATGAAGCCATGCTCCGGCTGGAACATGGCTTCATGGAGGAACTGCGTGCCATGGTCAGCGACCGTGCGGCGCAGGTCCCGACCGATCCTGAAGGTTTCATCCAGTGGTTCGAGGCGCTGGAGCAGACCGGTCCGGGTCAGCATGACGCCTTGTTCCCGTGGCTGGCCGAGCACGCGTCTCGCGACGAAATCCGCTGGTTCCTGACACAGGAAGCGGCGGGCGAAGCCGGTTTCGACGATCTTGTCGCACTGACGCAAATCAAGCTGCCCGACTCTGCAAAGCTGGAACTCGCCCGCAATTATTGGGATGAGATGGGGCGCGGCCAGGAAAAGGGCATGCATGGTCCCATGCTGGCCCAACTGGTCACGACGCTCGAACTGACACCGACGATCGAGGCCACGGTTTGGGAAAGCCTGGCGCTCGCCAACGCCATGACTGCCATGGCAACGCAACGCTGCTACGCTTGGCACAGCGTCGGTGCGCTGGGGGCGATCGAACTGACTGCGCCGGGCCGATCGGCCCACACTGCACGCGCGCTCCGAAGAATTGGACTTAGCCAGTCCGAGCGACGATATTTCGACCTGCACGCGGTGCTGGACGTCAAACATAGCCGGGATTGGAACGAACTCGCGATCAAGCCGCTGGTGGCGGAGGACCCGCGCCGCGCGGTCGCCATTGCAGAAGGCGCCTTGATCCGCCTCGGCTGCGGCGAACGCTGCTTCAACCGCTACCGCCGCCACTTCGGGCTGGAGCAAGGATAATGGCGCGATCCAATGGCCGCATCCTCGTTGTCGAGGACGACCCGATGCTCGCAGGCATGATGGTCGATCTGCTGCTCGCTGAACATTATGAAGTGGACGGCCCCCATGCGAGCGTCAGCGACGGCATGGCCGCGCTCGCTTGCCACATGCCTGATGGCGCGGTGGTAGACCTGCACCGCCCCAGCCGGGGTGCAAGCCTGTTGAAGGATGATCTGGAAGCCTACGCCATCCCGTTTCTGGAAGGTGAGGACTGCGGAGAGCACGATCTGCAGAGGCGACTGCTGCCCTGGTTGCGGCATATGCGTCATTGAAGAGGGAGGGCGGTAGAGGCTTTTGTCCCGCGCCATATCGCGGCTATGACCCTGCATCGTGATCGCTGCAGGAGATGGCATGGGCCGCATCATCGGAAAAATCTTACGCGGGGCGGGCGTAACGCTGCTGTTCATCGTCATCGCGCTGTGCCTGGCGATCACGATCATTCCTCCCTTTCTCGACCGCGTCTACTATGACGGCCCGGTCAGCCGTCATTATGACGGCGAGCACTTCTTCAACCCCGACGGTGAGATAGAATTTTCCAGCCCTCCGGGAAAAAGCAGCCGCGGATTTCTTCTCCGCTGGCTGACGGGGCAGGATGAGCGCCCCGAATGGCCAACAACGGTGGCGGTGAAGCCGACCCGCCCTCCCGCCTTCGCAGCGCCGAAAGGCATGGTGGCGAGTTGGGTCGGCCATGCGACGGTTCTGGTGCAGGCGGCAGGGCTCAACATCCTGACCGACCCTATCTGGTCGGACTATGCGAGCCCGTTGCCGCCGCTAGGCCCCAAGCGTGTCGCAGAGCCAGGGATCAGGTTCGATGACTTGCCCAAGATCGACCTCATCGTCATCAGCCATAATCATTATGACCATATGGACATCCCCACACTCAAGAAGCTGTGGGAGCGTGACCGGCCCAAAATCATCGTCAGCCTGGGCAATGAGCAGATCCTGAAGGACAAGGGCATCCCCGCCATTGCGCTCGATTGGGGTCAGTCTGTTTCAGGCGCCGCTCTCAACAATCTGGGAACGCGAACGGTCGTCCAGTGCGAAAACTATGAACACTGTCCCGACTACCGCGTCCATGTGCTGCGCAATCACCACTGGAGCAGCCGGTGGGCCACTGACCGCAACCGGGCATTATGGTCGAGCTTTCTGATCGAAACGCGGGCAGGTAACATCTTCTTTGCGGGGGATACGGGCGCTGGCGACATGGCTTGGCCTGCCGAAGCCGCCAAGCTTGGCCCAATCCGCCTCGCGATGATCCCGATAGGCGCATTCCGCTTCTGGCCGGGG
The DNA here is from genome assembly GCA_023433445.1 of Pseudomonadota bacterium. Taxonomy (GTDB): domain Bacteria; phylum Pseudomonadota; class Alphaproteobacteria; order Sphingomonadales; family Sphingomonadaceae; genus Sphingobium. The sequence continues at coordinate 11,563 of JAEZCS010000157.1, forward strand.
CAGATGGAATCAGACGCGCACATCGGGCCGCAGCGCGCGGTCGAGATATTCGAAAAGCTTAACGCATCGACCGCCATCCCCATCCATTGGGGTACGTTTCGCCTGTCTTATGAAAAATGGGACACGCCGCCGCGCATGCTGGACCTGTTCCTCAAATGCCAGGGCATAGAGCCGCAACGCTTTGCGCCGCTGCGTATCGGTCAATCGATCCAGGTGCCTGCCTATTCAGCCGTGCCGCGAGGGCCGAAAAAATGTGACCAGCGCGCCATCCGCGCGCTGCAATAAGTCACGCGGGCGGGCCCGCTTCCAACATTGCGCGCCAATTGTCCATCGTCATCGCGGCCAGATATTCGGACTGCATCTCGGCCGTCAGCATTTCCATCATCTGCCGCCCCTCGATCCACAGTTCGATCACGCCGAACGCGCCGCCGCGCTTGCGATATTTGGCGGGCCACCCTTCCCGCTGCGCGATGCCCATGATCTCTTCACGCGATAACGGCGTGGCCAGCGCGGCGTGCGTAGCGGTGTAGCGACTTCCGCCGGTTCGCTCTCCAAAGCCATCCGCGTCGCCTTCCTCTTCGCGCAGGACCGTGTCGATCGGGTAGACCTCTATCGCTGTTCCCCGGTCGTCGCCCGCAAAGGCGATCCAGCTGCCCGGCGTGACCGGCGGGAAGTAAAAGGCCTCGCCGCGCCACATTTCAGCGATGACTTCCGCAACATGCTTGGGATCATGTGCGGCGATCGAAAGATGAAAGAGCATGTGTCGTCGCTCCGACATATCCAGGAATGCCGGACGCAATCATGACACAAAAATTCGCCTGTTGCATTGGCCATTCCGGACAGGTGATCCTCCGCCGACAGCCAGCGGAGGACCTTTTATGCCGGGCCGTTCAGGCCTTGCTGCATTCCCCGATCCGTTTGCCTGTCACGTCTTTAGTCGTGCGCAGGACCGGGCTGCCCCCTTGGGTCTTGGTCATGGTGCTGCCAAGCGTCAGCGTGTCGGCGGTGTAATTGCCCTCCAGCACGATTTCCGATGTCCCCGCCCCGGCCTTGCATGACAATGTCGCGATGAACCGCCCCTTGCGCAGCAGCTTGTCCTTATAGGTGCAATCCTTGCCCTCGTCTCCCGCCAGGGCGTTCGCGTCGGGCGTCCCCTGAGCGTCGATGGCGATACACAGCTTTTCTTCATCAACCTGCTTCAGGGCGGCCTGATATTGGGCGGGCGTGACAGTCGGCGTGTTGTAGCCTGTGGTCTTGCGGGTAATCGCCCATTCGCCGGCCTGCATCAGGATCGGTGTTTCGACCGCTTCTGGTTCCGGTGCCTCATCGCCGCATCCGGCCAAGCCAAGCGTCATCGCGAGCGGCAATGCCGCCATCATCGTCCTTCGCATATCCTCTTCCCCTGCTCTCTTACGGAACCGGCAGAGGCTCGCTTGCCACGCACCGAAGCGCAAGGAAAAAAGCAACGCTAGCGCTTGCGGTAAGTGGGCGCGTGAAAGTCCGGCGGTTTGCTCGCGACCCAGCCCATAAAGCGGGCAATGCCGGGGTTCGCGCGCAGGGCGGCAACGTCACCCCGCGTCTGGGCAAGCTCGGCATTGCTCAACTGCGCATGGATCGCGCGATGACAGATCGGGTGCACGGGCACAGTCTCGCGCCCGCCCCGGCTTTTCGGCACCGGATGATGCCATTCCACACGCTTCCCAAGGCCACGCGCGCAGAGCCAGCAATTGCCCTCCGCGCCCTCCATCAGATCAGGATGCGACGCAGTCCGCGCCGACCCACTTGCCCGTCGTCTTTGCCTTCATGCTCATGTTCATGCCGTTGGAGGCACCACTCATCTTCATATCCATGTGCATTTCATAGCTTTCGGGCGCGTAGCTGCCGGACATGACGGCATTCATCGTGCCGTTCTCCGACTTGCAGGCGACTTCGCCCTTCACCGACCCGCTGCTGACGTCAAAGCCCTTGTAGGTGCAATCCGTGCCTTCCTGACCCGAGAACATCTTGCCGCTCGGGTTCGCCGCTTCTTCAGGCGAAACACAATATTTGATCGAGCTGCGGCTCATCATCTTCTTCATCTGCTCTTTCATCTGGTCACCGCCGCCCGGCATGTTCGGCATCTCGATATCCTCGAGCATGTAGGTCCCTTCCCACTGGCCGGGCTTCAGCTGCACCTTCTGCACCTCTGCCTTCACTTCCTCCTGGCTTTGCGGTTCCCCCGAAGGCTTGTCGCCGCAACTGGCGAGCAGCAGCGTCGCAGGAACAATGACGGCCAAGGCTTTCAGCATGATCTTCCCCCAGTGATGCCGGAGATGGCCCGGCCTTTCAGATCGACAGCATATCAGGACAGACAAAGGATGGAAAATGATCCTGCGGCTACTGGTCCAGCGCCGCTGCCTCCTTTGCGCAATCGGGCGCTGGCACGCCAGATGTACTGCGCAGGTCGGCGATTTCCTGTCGCGCGGCCGCCAGATCGGCGGCGAATGCGGGATCGGCATTGAGGCGCATCACTGTGGCCGAGGCGATGACCCGGCCTTCCTCGATATCGCTCAGCCAATGCACATTGCAGATACGGCGGCTGTCACCCATCGCCCGGCCGCGCGCGACCAGCTTTGCGGCCCTATCGGGCATGACTTGGGCCAGGATGAGGCCAAAGCCATAGCCGATCGCGCTGTGGCCGGAAGGATAGGAACCGTCGCGGCGAAGAATCTTGTCCCAGCTCGGGGTGCACATCGGCTCGCCATTTTCCATAAACGGACGGGCGCGCATGTACCGCTTCTTCACCTCACCGGTGGAGCCGCCGAGATCGCCCATGGCCCGAGACAGAAGGCGGACCAGCGCGGGTGTATGCGCCTGATCGATCAGGATTCCGGCCGAGCAGGAAAATGTGCCAGCTGCATGGGCTGGCCGTAAATCCGCATCCTCCTTGGCAAGATCCCACCGCGCACTGCCGCGCAAGGTTACAGCGGCTGCCGCCCCTTCCCGATCGCGCGCTTCGGCCGCTGATCCGGCCGCTGGGGGCGGCGGGGACAACAGCAGGCCGTCAGGAAGCGCCCCACCGCCCAGATAGCTGGCGGTGCGCGCCTTGGTTCCTTCCATCACGGACGGCGGCGTCTGCGCCGATCCAGTTCCGGCCGTCGTCGTCGTCGCGCATGCCTGCAACATGGCCAAAGAGGTGAACAGAAAAATGGCCTTGCGCATCGGGTCCTCCACTATCGTTATGTGGGATGCCGCCCCCACATTGCTGTGATGCGGGACCATGCCCATATTGGCCCTCATGTCCATTCAGATTCGCACAACCTTGGACGAGCCCCAGACCGATGAAGGCTTTGTCCCCCACCGTCCCGCGCGCCCGGAAAAGAGCGAGGGCGGGCGTCCGTTCAAGCTGGTTTCCGAATATGAACCCTCCGGCGATCAGCCCACAGCCATTGCCGAACTGGTGCAGCAGGCGAAGGCGGGGGAAAAGGATCAGGTGCTGCTGGGCGTCACTGGTTCGGGCAAGACCTTCACCATGGCCAAGGTGATCGAGGCGATGCAGCGTCCTGCCCTGATCCTCGCACCCAACAAGATTCTCGCCGCTCAATTATATGGGGAATTCAAGAGCTTCTTCCCGGAAAATGCCGTCGAATATTTCGTCAGCTATTACGACTATTATCAGCCCGAAGCCTATGTGCCGCGATCCGACACCTATATCGAAAAGGAGTCGAGCGTGAACGAGGCGATCGACCGGATGCGCCACTCCGCCACCCGCGCTCTGCTGGAACGGGACGATGTGCTGATCGTCGCGTCAGTGTCCTGCCTCTACGGCATTGGTTCGGTCGAAACCTATTCGGCGATGACCTTTTCCATGAAGAAGGGCGCTGTCGAAGATCAGCGAGAAATCATCCGCAAGCTCGTCGCGCTGCAATATAAGCGTAACGACGCCGCTTTCGCGCGCGGCAATTTCAGGGTGAAGGGCGACAATCTGGAGGTGTTCCCGTCTCACTATGAGGACACCGCCTGGCGCATCAGCTTCTTCGGCAATGAGATCGAAGAAATCGCCGAGTTCGATCCACTGACGGGGAAGAAGGTCGCCACGCTCGACTATGTGAAGGTGTTCCCCAATTCGCACCATGTGACGCCAGGCCCGACGCTGAAGCAGGCGATGGAGGCGATCCGCTTCGAATTGGCAGAGCGGCTGAAGGAGTTGGTCGCTGAAGGCAAGCTGCTGGAGGCGCAAAGGCTGGAACAGCGCACGAA
>JAEZCS010000254.1 GCA_023433445.1 Pseudomonadota bacterium
GGGGATAGCGGGTTAGGGCCCGGGCCTCCAGTGGGGTTGTCGGTGTAGGAGGCGGGTTCCAGGTTCCGAGCGGGGATGATGCGACGGAAATGGCGGAAATCCGCGATTCTGGGCCCGAAGTTCACAGTGTATGCGCGCGCGTGCCTGGGCGCGCGTAGGCGTGAGGGCCTGACGTGTTCGACTTTTCAAAGAGGATGATGGGTTAAGTCGATTGGGGTGCTGTAGGACAGGCTGAATTTACATAGAGCTTTAGAAATAGGATGTTTTTGTGAATGCGCTGTGGCGGTTGAGCCACGCATGACGGTGGATGTCTGTTCAGGCTCGGGGGCAAAGGTCGGCAGGCGACCGGTCCAAGACATTCCCTCCCGCGGGCGTTCAAACGAGGCACGTGACTCGTTTGAAGGGGTAGGGGTGGGTGCGAGCGAAGCGAGCCTCTAGGCAGGCGTTGGAACATCGCTAAAGTTGCGCTAGCCCACCCCCTAACCCCCTCCCGCCTGCGGGAGGGGGAATGGCCGCTCACCACCCGTCAGCGTTACAGATGAGTTCGCGCCGCCGATACATTGTTATTCCGGTTAGGGCTGGGAAATCCGCCCAGCGGCAAGCGACCAATCCTTGCCATACACGTGCGGCGCGGCTTGCACCGCAAGCGGTCGTTCCTCCCGTTCTAGATTTCCGGATCGAAGCTGCGTGAACTCAAATTGTTCCGAAATTCGCCATGAGGGCGTACCATCATGTAATTCTTGTCGAATGGCCCTTTAATATTTGGAAGCCAAGGAAGATAGCGGATGACGCGACGCTCAGGGTAATCCTGTGTGATCTGGACCGTCATCCTCCGCAGCTTGACGCCGGAGCCGAAGGATTCTGCCAAGTTATCGGGATCAACCCGTTCGAGCGTGCGATAGTCCGAAGGATCACGGAATCGCACAAGTAGCGGATAGCCCGATAATACTAGACGTGCATCTTGCGTGTTGAGATAGCGGGGCAATATTATAGGGGCTTTACTGTCCCGAGCCGCCTTCACGCTAGAGGCTGCGACTTCCGAGGCGCTGAGGCCCCTCGCTGGTTGGGGCGTAAGATAGGCGTACACCTGACCGGCCCAGTCGTGAAATTGATCGCCCCTTGGCAGCGCGAAGAGCAAGCCGCGCCTGCCGAGATCGATAACAGCCGCTTCTCCAACGGCGTCTCGGCGGATGCCAGGTCCCGGTAGAGTCTGCGTTGAGGTGCGGACCTCAATGATTGTGTAACCTTGCCTCGGTCCCTCTGGTGTATCGACAACAACTGTGAGCCGATATCGATACTTGGGAAATTCGTTACACGCCCCCAAAATCGAGAATAGCGCTAGAATGCAAATGACATATCCTACGCGCATGTCTGTCCCCCTGATTGCGGATACATGGCGACTTCGGCGTTAACGTCTGGTTTCCTCAAATAGGCGAGACATCGCCGCCATTTCGCTCGCCACCCTTTTACGTCATGCCAGCGAAGGCTGGCATCGCAAGGAAGGAAGCGCAACATGGTCCAAGCCCCCAGCTTTCGCCGGGGTGATGGCGTGTGGCAGAGGTTTAAAGAAGCTCGCTTGCGCGTTCCGGTGGGCGGGCGATGACTGCGCCCTTGTCGGTGATGACGATGGCGCGTTCGATCAGGATCGGGTGTTGCGCCATGGCGTCGAGGACAGCCTCGTCGTCGGTGACGTCGAGGCCGCTTTCCTTCACCACGGCTTCGCCCTTGCGGATGGCTTCGGAAGGGCGGACGCCTGCCTTTGCCAGCACCGCAACGATTTCGGCGCGGCTGGGCGGGGTTTTCAGATATTCGACCACCTCGACATCAACGCCCGGTGTCTCCTGAAGGATCGCGAGCGCAGCGCGCGACTTGGAGCAGCGGGGGTTGTGCCAGATGGTCGCCTTCGTCACGCCGGTTCGTCCTTCGCCAACCACTCTTCCAGCCATTTGATGGTGTAGTCGCCGTTCAGGAATTCGGGGGCCTTGAGCAGCTTCTGGTGGAGCGGGATCGTGGTTTTCATGCCTTCGATCACATATTCCTCCAGCGCGCGCTTGAGCCGCATGATGCAGCCTTCGCGCGTGCGGCCGTAGACGATCAGCTTGCCGATCATGCTGTCATAATAGGGCGGCACCTTATAGCCCTGATACAGGCCGCTATCGACGCGGACGTGCATGCCGCCGGGGACGTGATAGCTGGTGACCGTGCCGGGCGAGGGTGCGAAGGTGCGCGGGTCTTCCGCGTTGATGCGGCACTCGATGGCGTGGCCGTGAAACTCGATTTCGTCCTGCGCGACGGAGAGCGGTTTGCCCTCTGCTACGCGGATCTGTTCGCGGACAAGGTCGAGGCCGGTGATCATTTCCGTCACCGGATGCTCCACCTGGAGGCGGGTGTTCATCTCGATGAAGTAGAATTCGCCATTTTCCCACAGGAACTCGATCGTGCCCGCGCCGCGATAGCCCATGTCGGCCATCGCCTTGCGCACGACTTCGCCCATGCGGTTGCGTTCAGCAGTCGACAGCACGGGGGAGGGGGCTTCCTCCAGTACCTTCTGGTGGCGGCGCTGGAGCGAGCAATCGCGCTCGCCAAGATGGATGGCATTGCCGTTGCCGTCGCCGAAGACCTGGAATTCGATATGCCGGGGGTTGCCCAGATATTTTTCCATATAGACGGTGTCGTCGCCGAACGCGGCCTTGGCCTCGCTGCCCGCCTGCTTCATCGACGTTTCGAGCAGGTCTTCGGACGGCACGACCTTCATGCCACGCCCGCCGCCGCCCGATGCGGCCTTGATGAGGACGGGGTAGCCGATCTTCGCGGCGACCTCCCGCGCTTCCTCCACGCTGGAAAGCGCGCCGTCGGAGCCGGGGACGAGCGGAAGGCCGAGCGCGCCAGCTGTGCGCTTGGCTTCGACCTTGTCGCCCATGATGCGGATATGTTCAGGCTTGGGGCCGACGAAGGCCAGGCCGTGGGCCTCCACGATCTCGGCAAACTGAGCATTTTCGGACAGGAAGCCATAGCCGGGATGGATCGCATCCGCGCCGGAGATTTCGGCGGCGGAGATGATCGCGGCGATGTTGAGATAGCTGTCCTTGGCCGCGGGCGGGCCGATGCAGATCGCTTCGTCGGCAAGGCGCACATGCATGGCGTCGGCGTCGGCGGTGGAGTGGACCGCCACCGTCTTGATGCCCATTTCATGGCAGGCGCGGTGGATGCGGAGCGCGATTTCGCCCCGGTTCGCGATCAGCAGCTTTTCGATGGCCATGTGTAAAGCGGCCCTTATTCGATGACGATCAACGGCTGGTCATATTCGACCGGCTGGCCGTTATCGACCAGCACGGCCTTGACCGTGCCCGCGGTGGGCGCGGTGATGGCGTTCATGACCTTCATCGCTTCGACGATCAGCACGGTGTCGCCAGCCTTCACGGTCGAGCCGACGGGGGCAAAGGAGGGTGCGCCGGGTTCCGCAGCGAGATAGGCGGTGCCGACGATCGGCGAGCGAACCGCGTTGGCGGCTGCTGCGGGTGCCTCGACAGGCGTGGCTGCGGCGGCGGGAGCCGCAAGAGGGGCGGGCGCTGCCACCGGCGCGGGGGCATAGGCGATGGCGTTGCCGCCGCTGGCCGCCTTGCGCGCGACGCGGATCTTGCGATCGCCGTCCTCAACCTCGATTTCCGTCAGGTTGGTGTCGTCGAGCAGTGCGGCGAGATCCCGCACCAGCTGCACGTCCACCTGCATTGCGCCCTTTTCAGCCTTGTCGTTCATTTGAAGTCCCTGGACGGTGAAATGTCTTATGCGATGCCCGCGCCTATGCGCATTTAGGCCAAAGCGCAACTTTTGAGCGACGAGTTAAAGTTCCAGTGCGGCTTCGAGCGCCAGCATGTAGGACATCGCGCCAAAGCCCGCGATCGTGCCTTTCGCCGCCATGCCGACATAGCTTTTGTGGCGGAAAGGCTCGCGGGCGTGGGGGTTTGACAGGTGAACCTCGATCACGGGCACGCTGGTCCCCTTGATCGCGTCATGCAGCGCGATGGAGGTGTGGGTTAGGCCGCCGGGATTGAGGATCACGGCGTGCGCGGCTTCCTCATGCGCTTCCTGCAGCCAGTCGATGAGATGCCCTTCATGGTTGGACTGGCGGAAATCGATTTCGACGTGGGCGCGCTGCGCCGCGTCCTCCATCCGCTCGGCGATGTCATCCAGCGTGTCATAGCCGTAGATGTCCGGCTCCCGCGTGCCCAGCATGTTGAGGTTGGGGCCGTTCAACACATAGATTTTCCGCGCTTCGGCCATGGCAATCCCCCTTAGCATGTTGCGGCAGGGGCGGCGCGGCCCCTATATGCTGCGCTGATCCTTAGCCTTTCGTGTCGCGCCAAGTCGAGACACGTTCTGTGAATTGAAGACTGGATAAAGCATTGCACGTCGACGGCACCTTATCGATCACCCTCAATGGCGAGCATCGCCGCGTGCGCGCAGGCATCACGCTGGCGGAATTGGCGAGCGAGCTTGGCTTCGCGCCGGAGAAGGTGGCGGTTGAGCGTAACCTGGAGGTCGTGCCCCGGTCGACGCTGGCGCAGGTGTGCGTCGAGGATGGCGATGATCTGGAG
>JAEZCS010000017.1 GCA_023433445.1 Pseudomonadota bacterium
CTGTTTCGATCGGCTCTATTGGCATTATCGGATGATCGATTTCCCGTGCGGGATGAGCCAGGAATTCGTCTATCCGCTGGCGCTGGCCTGGTCGCTCGATGCGCCGGGGAACGCCTATTTCCAGGCGCCTGCGATCCGCGACTTTGTGGAAGCGGGGATCAGGTTCGCGGCGCGATCCGCCCACGCCGATGGGTCGTGCGACGATTATTACCCGTTCGAGAGGGCGGCGGGGGCGGCGGCTTTTTCGCTGCTCGCCTGCATCGAGGCGGCGCGGATCATCGGCGTCGATGGCGATGCCGAGATCAGGGCTTTCTTCCGCAAGCGGGCGGGGTGGCTGGCGACCCATCAGGAATCGGGTCGGCTGTCGAACCATGAGGCGCTGATTGTCGCGAACCTCATCCGCATGTCGGCGCTGGACGGGCCGGAGTGGGAAGAACCGCTACGCGCGCGGGTGGCGCGGCTTTTGTCATGGCAGCATGAGGAAGGCTGGTTCGACGAATATGGCGGGGCTGATCCGGGTTACCTGAGCCTCACCATCGGATTGCTGGCGGATAGCGACCGGCGCAGGCCTGAGCTGGGCTTGCGCGACGCGTGCCGCCGGGCGATCAGCTTCTTTGCGCATTTCGTGCACCCGGACGGCACCGTGGGCGGCGCCTATACCAGCCGGGGCACGCAGAATTTCTTTCCACATGGCTTCGAGATTGCAGGCGAGTGGATGCCGGAGGCGACGCTGGTCACAGATCGAGCGCTGGCGCTGTTCGAGCGGGACGGGCCGCCTTGCTATTCCGACGATCATATCATCGGGCACCATGTGTGGAGCTGGTTGCTCTGCTGGTCGGAATGGCGGGAAGAGCGGAGCGAGGCTTTGTCCGATACGCGTCCTTCAGCCTGGTTTCCGGGGGCGGGGCTGGTGGTCGAGCAACGGGACGGGCAAGCGCTTTATGCAGGATTGCGTCAGGGCGGGGCGTTTCAGCTGTTCTCGGGCGATCGCCTGAACCTTGCCGACAGCGGTGTTGCGATTGCGACCCGGGCTGGCCGGGCAGCGGTGCAGCATCTGCCGGGCGACTATGACATGCGCCGGGACGAAGGCGGGTTCGAGGTCGCGGGCAAGATGGCGTGGGCGAAGTCGACGTTGCTGACGCCGGTCAAGTCAGTGATCCTGCGTTGCATGATGGTGACCCTTGGCCGTTTCTTCCCCGACCTTGTCCGGCGTTTGCTTCAGAAGATCCTCGTGACCGGGCGAAAGGATGCGCCGTTCCGTTTTCGGCGGAGCCTGCGTTGGGATGGCGAGGGCGTCATCATCCGGGACGAGATAGTCGCGGATGAGGGGTGGCAGGATGTCGCTTCGGTCGGCATCGGCGGTTTCCAGACCTCATCGACCACGATCATGGCGCGGGTCTGGCAGGCTAACCATCTTCAGCCGTGGCAGGACCTGACGCATCTGGTGCGCGGTCTTGGCGCGGGCGAACCGCTGGTGATCGAGCGCCGGGTGTCGCGCGAGGGGGCCGCCCACTGATGCGCAAGCTGCTGAGCGTTGCCGTCAGCTTCATCATCCTGGCCGTGATCTGGGCCAGTGTGGATGCAAGTCGAGTAATCGACGTGTTCCGCCATTCGGACCGCTTCTGGCTTGGAGTGAGCCTTTTCGCCGCAGTGCCGCTGACGCTGGCGACTGCGTTGCGCTTTGCCATGCTGAGCCGGTCGCCGATCCCCTTTGGCGCGTGCCTGCGGCTCATATTGTCGGCGTCCACATTGAACGCGGTGTTGCCGTCCAAGATGGGCGACATCGCCAAGGGTTGGGTGCTGGCGCAGAAATATGGTTTTCCTGCCGAGCGCGCCGTCTCGCTCGTCGTGTTCGAGAAGATGATGGACATGGCCGCGCTGCTCCTATGGGGAACGTTCGCGCTCATCTGGACGGCGGGTTCGGACTGGCTGTTGTGGCTGTTCACGCTGGCGGTCGCGGGGCTGTTTTTCCTCCTCGCGCTGCTGATGGCGCCGTTCAGCACGGCGCGGCGGCCATTGCTGTGGGCGATCGGCTTCCTCCCCGGCAAGATCGGATCGCGGCTGGATGGCTTCATGCTGGAATGGTCGGTGATGGCGGACTGGTTCTGGTCACGCCCCACTCGTGCCTGGAGCACAGTGCTGTTTTCGATTGCGATCTGGGCCGGGCATCTCGGACAGTTCTGGCTGTTCACGAAAGCCGTCCACGCCGATGTTCCATTGCTGGATAATCTGGCGTTCGCCACCTTGTCGATCCTTGCGGGCTTGTTGCCGCTTACCATGGCGGGGATCGGCAGCCGGGACGCGGCGATCATTCATTTCTACGCGCAATGGCTTTCACCCGCGGCTGGGGCAGCGGTGGGCGTCCTGGCGACGTCGCGTTATCTTCTGCCCGCGATCGCCGGTGCGCCATTCGTGCGCGACTATTGGGCCCGACAAGGATCATTGGCCACAAAATGACGCACAAAATTAATCCGCTGGCAGCGATCTTCGCGCTGCTGGTCGTGCTGGCCATGCTGATCTACGCGCGGGCCGCTTTTTTCACGGACGCGCAGTGGGTTATCGCCGACGACGCGCGCCAGTTCCTGGCATGGACGTCGCGCATCTCCGATCCGCATGCCATGCCCGGCAACTTCATGGCCGATTACTGGCAGCAGACGGCCCCACCGTTCTACCGGGCCTTACTCTACGCAGCGAGCGCGATCGGGATGCCGCTTATCCTGCTGTCCAAGCTGCTGCCTCTTCTGCTGCTGCCGCTCAGCGCGGTACTGGCCTGGAAGCTCAGCGGCTTGTTTGCAAGCGAACGCGTTGTCCAGTTTGCGGGCGCGTTGTGCATCATCGCCACGGCGCTGCACACCGATTCCATCTTTTCAGGCACGCCGCGAGCGTTCGCGCTGCCGCTGATGTTGGTCGCGATCCATGGCATGGCGTCGGGCAGGAACGGCCTCGCGGTGCTCGGCTTACTGATGCTTGGCGTCGTCTATCCCGCACCGGCCGTAACCTGCCTGGGCCTGTTCACGCTGCACCTGTTGCAATGGAAACCTCCGCTTCGGCTCAGCGTGACCGGCGGCAAGATCGCCCTGCTCGCTCTGGCGGCCGCCTGTGTGGTGCTGCCTGCTCTCATATTCAAATCGGGACTGGATCAATGGGGTCCGACGCTGACGTTGAGCGAGGCACGAGGCGTCTTCAGCATGATGCTCTATGATGGCCGGAGCAGCATAGCCGGACCGCATGGTGACATCGCCTGGCTATGTTCCCGCCGCATCGGCTTCCTGCCGAGCGTCGTGAATTGCCGTGGCAATACCGATCCCCGCCTGCTGGTCAACCTCTGCCTGACGATCGTCCCGATGCTGCTGCTATGGTTCTGGCACGCTCGGGCCAAGGGCCTGCCGGACGTCAAGGCTGGCAAGGATGAGGCGCTGTGGCGCCTCTTCCCCTACAGCCTTGTGTCGGCGATCATTTGCTACCTGATCGCGGCTGCCATTGCGTTCAAGGTCCACCTTCCTGCCCGCTACAGCCAGCCGGTGCTGCTGATCATGGGCAGCCTTGCCTTCGGCATCATCGCAGGGAGGGGCTGGGAGCAGCTCAGAAAATCAGGCGGAGTCATGCCAAAAGTGGTAGCCGCAACGTGCCTCCTGTTGGCGCTGGTGGCCTATGTGACACCAAAGACGACCTTAGCCAGACCGCGCGACGCAGCCTTGATCGGCTTTATCAGTCATACGCCACCTGCAACGCGCATAGCAGGCGTGGAAAGCGATCTCGACTTCGTGCCGGCAGCGACCGGGCGCGGTGTGCTTGCAACGACGGAACATGACATTCCCTACCACCGGCAATATGATTGGAAGAACAGCGAAGGGCTGCGCGCGTCGTTGCAGATGGGCGAACTGACCAGCCCTGCGGCGATCGCGGCGATCCGGCGGTACAGGATCGACCTGCTGGTATTCGACCGCGCGTTTCTGAAGACCGGTGTCCTGCCCGGCCGATATCGTCGTACCATGCCGCCGCCGCACAGGATCCGCCCGTCGGAAGCTCAGCTGGCTGCGCTTCGTGCTGCGTCCTGCCGGATTGTGGATACCCGGCATTCCGTCCTGATCTTCACAAGCTGCTTACAGCGGCTGGATCAGGCGGCTTCGTCGGGGATGAAATAATCGTTAGCCAACCAGGACAGGATCGCGTCCGCGCCTCGCTCTGACGAGGGGCGGGGGCTGCGGGACATGGTGTAGTCGAAGATTTCCTCCTGCCGCGCCTTGTAGAGACGGCCGCGTTCTTCAAACTGGGGTAGCAGTGGGAAAAGGGCCGCTGTCGATCGGACCACATCGCCTGCGCTCCATGAAAGATAAGGCGGCGCCTCATCATCTCCCCGGCTGTGCGTGTCGATTAAGAAGGCCGGACGCGGCCGGATGAGAAATTCGTAAATCTGGCTGCTGACATCGCCAATATAGACGTCCGACGACAGCGTGTAGCTCATGTCGGTTAGCGCTTCGCTGTCGGTGTCGATGCGGATATTCGCGCATTGCCGCCATTGCGGGTTGAGGCCGGGCCGCCGCCGCGCCACGCGATATTCCGGCGAGATATGCAGTGTCTTCCGAAACAGCATGATGTGGGGCGCGAAGACGAGATTATAGGCTTGGCCGGGGCCAAAGGCGAACCAGTCGATCAACGCCGGGCCTTGATCATACCAGCTGGACAGATATGGGTCGAAATGCGGGTTGTAGAGGAAGGTCGGCCGGTCGTTCGCAAAAAATTTGGCGTTGGCTTGACGGTCGACGAGGTCGAACTTGGGATAGCCGATGATGGCGACGGTCTGGGGCGTAGCCAGGCCGTGGCGGATCATCTCGTCGGCAACCTTTTGCCCTGAGACGAGCATGGCGTCGAAGCCGACCATATCTGGATGATAAGTGACGGACCGGTCGCCCGCGCCGTGGGGCACGAAGATGAATTGCGGGCCGGTACCTTTCCATTTCCGTTTGAGATGAAGGCAGGTGCGTTCCGGGCTGACGATCAGGGCAGCTTTACGCAATTCGCTCGCATGATGGGTCAGCCGCTTCAGCCTTTCGGCAGGCGCGATCCGATTGATCAATCGGGTCACAATGTCCGGGCGGGGGAGGCTGAGGTCGAACCACAGGACGCGCCTTGCCGCTTCTTCCCCCAGCATCGATCGCAGGCCTTGCGCGATCGCGCTGTTGCCATAGGCGCAGACGATGGGCCTATCCATGGCCCTGAGCGCCAGCACCTTCACTATGCCGGCGGTATGCGCCAGCTGGTGCGTCGCATCATGGTTGAACAGGAAGAGGAGAGATCCGGGCGGTATCCGATTCTCTGGCGGTGACGCTCGCATGAAGACGCCAGTATCGGGCATGCTGCCCCGCGTCAAAAGATGGGGGTAGCCGTTGGACCATCCCGACGAAGCGATGATGGAATGTCTTGATCAGCGGACCGCTTGCCAATAGCAGCACGACGCCCTTGGGAAGCAAGCGGGACGACGGCCCGAGGCCGCGATTGTCCATGTGCTGCTGGCCCCGGCAGTTGGACCAAATGCATGCAAGCTGCTGACGTACCCGCCGCACCTGACGCCATGAGGCTCCATTTCCTCGATAGCGTCCGCACATTGTGCATGCTGCTCATCATCCCGTACCACGCGGCCCATATTTACGAGACGGAAAAGGATTGGTGGGTCCATTCAGCCCAGAATAGCTGGCTGTTCGACCTTATCATCACGCTGCAAAGAAGCTTTTGCATGAGCGCCTTCTTCATCGTGGCGGGATTTTTTTCGGCGTTGGTCATAGGAAACAGGGGGGTGCGGGACTGGGGCAGCAGCCGCGTATCCCGCCTGCTGGTGCCGCTCCTGGTATCGTTGCTGACCGTCCAGATATGGCAGATGGTCATCGCCGCCAATCTGGAAGGGGATGGCGCATTCTGGCCGTTCTGGAAAGGCTATCTGGCGGAGAGAGGTCGGATCAACATATTCCACCTGTGGTTCATTCCGTGCCTGATCTTTCAGTCCCTGGTGCTGGGATTGATCGTGGCAAGGTTCGGCACCAAGCCATTCGTTTGGAACGGTAGCTATCGCCGTTCGATCCTGTTGCTGGTGATGGCCAACCTGCTGCTCTTCGTGCTTGCCCGGAACCTGCCGAAGCTGCTGAAGAGCGACCTGTTCCTGATGTGGGGCCTGATCGACATGCAAAAGAACATGTTCTATCTGGTGCCCTTCCTGCTGGGGGGCAAGCTGTTCTGGGACCGGAAATTCCGCGACGGGTTTCTGCGGCTTAACAAATGGTCGATGGGCGCGGGGCTCATCACTTATGTCCTTGTCACGATCTGCCAGCATTCCGACGGCTTTCCGGGCAAGCCCATTCGCGACATTTCCTTGCCGATCGCTGCCATCTGCATTTCCCAGACATTGATCGCCTTTGCCTACAGGTTCTTAGCCAAGCCCAATGTGCTGACCAAGCATCTCTCCGAGGCCAGCTATTCGCTATATCTGTTGCATCATCCGATCGTGATGGTGGGGGGCATCGCATTTCTTGGCATCAGCATGAATATATTCGTGGAATATGGGATTATCGTCGCCGCTGGCTTCGCTATTCCCTATCTGGCTCATCGCTACCTGATTGCGCCCTGGCCGTTGATGTCCTTCCTGTTCAATGGGAAACCACTCAAGCGAGGGACGCGTGCTGGACGGACTTTGACCTGACAGCGTGCAGGTTAACGCTTGCTGATCGGAGGTGAGGAATGGCTGACATCATCAATCTGCGGCAGGCGCGCAAGGCCAAGGCGCGGCGGGATAAGGAGCAGGTGGCTGCGGCCAATCGTGCGAAATTCGGCCAGACCAAGGCTGAGCGCGAGGTCCGGCGGATCGATGAGGCGCGGGTGAAGCGATTGCTGGATGGGAGCAGGCGGGATGGGGAGGTTGACCCGATTGAATAGTGGCAAGGTCGCAAGCAGCCAGCCGCGCCTTTAAAGGTGAGATAGGATGAACAAACGTTCATATTTCCTCGCCGTCAAGCATTTCGTCCTTCTGCAAAATCAACTCATCGTGAATCCGTGACCATGTGTGCGGTCAATTGAACAGGTCGTTGGTTTAACATGGGCTATGAGAGGATATATTCATTCTGCTCGCCCGGCTGGTGCCGCGATTGCCGCTGTTCTGGCCCTTGGTTCAACCTATTCTTTCGCGCAGGAAGCTATTGCTCCCGACGCGGCCACGCCAACTGTCGTCGTGCCACCGCCGGTCGTGACGCCCGCAGCGCCAGCCGCGCAGCTGATGGTCCAGCCGATCAGCTCGGTTGAAGAGAGGCTGAGCGCTGCGGTGGCAGCTTCCGAGGCGGAAGCGGCGGCGGCTCCTGTCGCTGATCAGCCGAGCACGCGCACGGCTGCAGCGCCGGTAAGGTCGGCTCCGAGGGCGGAGGTTGCGCGGCCTGCTGTGGCGCCATCGACTGAGCGGGCAGAGGCTCCGACTGTGGTCCCGCCGCAGAGCGCAACCCCAGTTGCCCCGGCGCCGGCTCCTGAGATGAGCGAAGCAGCGCCGGCAGCCGCTGTCGCTGCTGAAGCGCAGGAGGTTCGTCCTGCCGATGCCGGTACAAACGAATCGCTGCTGTGGGCCTTGGGCGGTGGTGCGCTGCTGCTTGTTGGGCTCGGCGGGACAGCCCTGGTTCGCCGCCGCCGCCGTAGCGGTGTGGAAGCGGAAGACGCAGTTTTGACCACGGCGCCCGCTCCGCTCGTTGAGAAGCCTGCTCCCGCAGCGCCCGTCTTTGTCGAGCGAGAGCCGGTGCCTGAAGCGCCCGTCGCGCGCGCGCCCCTTGCCGCTGCGCCGCTTGGCGCCGGGGTTGCTCATGGCTCCAGCCTCGCGGCCATGGTCGCCGCTCCGCCGAGCGCGGAAAATCCTTTCCGCACGCATCGCAAGCGGTTGGCGCGGGCGCGGTACTTGCTCGCCCAGCAGGAAAAGCGGGAGCAGGTGCCCTATGGCGATGCGCCAGCCGCCGTGCCGCCGCAGACGATCCATGCCGAACCGCAGACGCAGACCGTCTACCGCATGGGCGGGGACCGCAATCGCCGGATGACGTTCAAGCCGCAGACGCGGTAAGTCGCCGGACGATCAGCAGACAGGGGCGGCATCGTAAGGTGCCGCCCCTTTTGCATGGGTGATCCACGTCGATTCGGTTGCACTTGGGGCCGACCCCTGATACCGGCGCGCCGGTAATTTCGCGCCAGCACCAGGCCAAGTTTTTAAGGAAGGTCGCTCCACCCATGTCCGATAAGATCAACCGCATTGTCCTTGCCTTCTCAGGAGGGCTCGACACAAGCGTGATCCTGAAATGGTTGCAGCAGACCTACCAATGCGAAGTCGTGACCTTCACGGCAGATCTGGGGCAGGGCGAGGAACTGGAGCCCGCGCGCCAGAAGGCCAAGCTGATGGGGGTGCGCGACGAGCATATCTTCATCGACGACCTGCGCGAAGAATTTGTGAAGGACTATGTGTTCCCGATGATGCGCGGCAATGCGCTTTATGAGGGACTGTATCTGCTGGGCACGTCGATCGCCCGCCCGCTGATCGCCAAGCGGCAGATCGAGATTGCGCGGCAGGTGGGAGCCGATGCCGTCAGCCATGGCGCGACCGGCAAGGGCAATGACCAGGTGCGTTTCGAGCTGGGCTATTATGCGCTCTCACCTGACATCAAGGTGATCGCGCCGTGGCGGGAATGGGACCTGACCAGCCGGACGCGCCTGATCGAATTTGCCGAGCAGCACCAGATTCCGATCCCTCGGGACAAGCGCGGCGAAAGCCCGTTTTCGACCGACGCGAACATGCTGCACACCTCGTCCGAGGGTAAGGTGCTGGAAGATCCGTGGGAAGAAGTGCCCGACTATGTCTATTCGCGCACGGTGAACCCGGAGGACGCGCCGGACGCGCCCGAATATATCACGGTCGATTTCGAGCGTGGCGATGGCGTGGCGATCAATGGTGTCGCCATGAGCCCCGCAACGCTGCTCGAAACGCTGAACGAATATGGCCGCAAGCATGGCATCGGCCGCCTCGATCTGGTCGAGAACCGCTTCGTCGGCATGAAGTCGCGCGGCATGTATGAAACGCCGGGTGGCGCCATCTATTATCTCGCCCACCGGGGTATCGAGCAGCTGACGCTCGATCGGGGCGCAGCGCATCTGAAGGATGAGCTGATGCCGCGCTATGCCGAGCTCATCTATAACGGCTTCTGGTTCTCGCCGGAGCGCGAGATGCTGCAGGCGGCAGTCGACTACAGCCAGGAGAAGGTTTCCGGCACGGTTCGGCTGAAGCTGTACAAGGGCAATGTCGGCGTGGTCGGCCGCAAGTCGCCCAAGTCGCTCTACAGCGAGAAGGTAGTGACGTTCGAGGACGATCAGGGC
>JAEZCS010000034.1 GCA_023433445.1 Pseudomonadota bacterium
GATCAGCAACCGATCGCCGAAGCCGCCTGATCTGCGGCCTTCAGCCCACGCTTACTCATCGACCGCGGTGTCGTGCCGATCGTCTTCATCGGCGACGAGACGTCGGAGAGCTTCTTCAAGATCAACAGCCAGTTCGCCGCCCGCCTCGGCACGGCGCTCGAACTCCCGCCGCTTAACGTGAAGAAGGCGTCGGATCGCAAGCAGTTCATGGACTTCTGCAAGGAGTATGACCGCCAGCTCGTCGCCCGGGATGCTTCGCCTGTCCCGACCTGTCTCACCGACCACGCCGTCCTCACCGGATTGATCACCGCGTCTGGCGGTCACATCGGCCGCGCCGCCAGGCTCATCCAAGTCGCGATGCCCGCAGCGCTCGAGCGCGGCGCGGTCACGATGGAGGCCTACGACCTCAGCAACGCGGTTCGCGACTATGCCATCGACCTAGGCTGGATCGGCTACGATCCGTTCTCGGTGGTCGCCCCCGCGGTCACGATCACCGACGAAGACGAGTCGGCGACGATCGAACAGGATCCCGCGGATGCTGCCGATGCGGAGTCCGTCGATGCGGAATGAGCTTCTCGACGGTCGCCGACTGCGCTTCCCGGTGCGGATGGGTGACCGCGAGAGCATCCCTGGGACAATCGTGCGGGGCGTGCGTCAGCACGTCCTCGTCCGCACGGCCCCTGTGTTGGAGGCGGCGGGCGTCAACCTCCGGCACGCCGGGCTGGCGCAGATCGCCAGCGCTGAGGAGTTGGAGCGGCTCGCCTTCGTGACGCGATGCCCTGCCAACGACTTCATCGCCAGATCGGGTGAGCGCCTCGTCTCGCGCAACAATGACAGGTCTTACGAAGCCAGGTTCGGCCGTCTCGTCATCCCGCGGGTCTATCTGGAGTTCAACCGCCGCCGCATCGGCCCGACCACCCTCGAAGGCGATGCCTACCACCGCGTCAGCTGGATGAATGCCCTGCTACCCTATTGTCCCGAGAGCCTCGAGCGGCTTGTGGACCACTGCGAACACTGTGGTGCCAAACTAGGCTGGTTGCACACAAGGGGCGTCGGCCAGTGCGACCATTGCTGCGAGCAGGTGAAGGCCTCGACGGAGCGGCCGCTTCCCGACATCTTGGCTGACGACTACCGCTTCTTCGCCCTGCTCTCGTCCCCAGCGCTTCAAGTGTAGAGGAGGCCTGCGCACAGTTGCCGCGATCGCTGGCGAAGGTATCGCCCGGATCGCTCGTCCGTCTCGCACTCCTGCTCGGCGGACTTATTCAGCCCGAGCCGGTTGCGACCACCAGCCGCAATACCGTTCCGTCCTTGCCCGCGCCAATGCTGGCTGCAGTCGCGTCGTCGGGAACGGCGCTCCTGCGCTCGTGGCCCACCGGCTTCAGGTCATGGGTTGCTGACAAGCTCGAGGACCTGCGCGCATCGCCGGCAGATCTGACGGCGCTGCGGTCGAGGTTGAAGAGGTTCGCAGACAAGGCGACCGAGCCTGCGGACCTGGTCGATGCAGTAGTCTCGGCATTGCCCGACCTGCACAGGCACGCCGCCCATGCCTTCGCGATTGACCGTCGATACTATCTATACAAAGATGTACAACGCGTGCTCGGCCTGTCCTCCCCCGCAATGGACGCTCTCAAAAGTTGGCCCGGCATCGAGTTCCTGAAGCTCAATGAGGCTGGAAAAGAGCAGGGCCAGTTCAACGTCGAACAGATCGACAAGCTGCTGCCCGTCTTCCGTGAATCCGTCTTCATTAGCGGCTGCGCATCGGGGTTCGGCCTGCCGATCTATGCGATCGAGCAGCTATGCGCTGCCGAGGTTCTGGAATGGGAGGACCACGCCGCCCTCCTCGCCACCACGGCTGCCGCGAAGGTGCGGCGAGAGAGCGTAGGCCGCCTCGTTGAGGAGATATCCGGAAAGGGCCGCCGGGACGAGATGCCCAGAGACTGCGTTTCCCTCGCCATCGCCACCAGGCGGATCGGCGGTCGGCTCAAGCCGTGGGCATCCATCATCGATGCGCTCCGCAAAGGCCGGTTGTCGTTTTGGATGCCTGAAGGCAAACTTTTCATTCCCACCCTGCGGGTCCGGGCAAAGGATCTTACTGGCTTTCAGGCCATCGTAGATGCGGAGGCACCGGACGGAATGCCCGTCTTCACAACGGTCAGCCAGGAAGACGCGGCCGAAATCCTTAACCTCGCACCTAAGCGCGTCACGGCTCTTAGCCGGCAACTGGCCTTCCCGTTCGAGCGACAGGGGCATGGTCTGGCAGCGTCACGCGCGGCGGTGCTTGCCGCAGCGGCCGAGATCGCGTTCAATGCCGAGGTGGCGCTGCACGAGAATGTGCATCACCGTCAGGTGGACAACATCATGGTGGCACGCAGCATTGCGCCGCTCCTCTCCGGCTGGAGGCGGCGCGATCTGGTTCAGGATGGAATCATCCCGCCACCTCCGATCATTGTTCCCAAAAAACAGTCCAGCCGCTGACGTCCTCATATGGATGATAATAGTCGATTTCAGCTAGATATCATCCTCACGTGAACCACTCGCACCGCCCCAGAGATGATTGCCAATTTCGGCGCGAGGATCCGAGTGCGTCGGGTCATGCTCGCAATAACGCAAGCGGACGCACGCTCTTTGGGCGACAAATCTGACACTTGAGATTTCAGGTTTCTTGGCGTGTCACTCGAAAAATCCCCTCGGGCTGGCTATAATCAAGATGCTGTTGAGGCGGTCAGCGGGCCTGAAACTATCAGTCAGAAACCACGGAAAACAGAGCCAATGACAAACTAAAGTTGTGCCAGCGTGAAAGTACCCGCTTAGCGAAGGTCTTGCGTGTCCGCAGGCCAGCTGAGCGCGCGTTCTAGCGTATTTCTAGCCGCTTTAGCTGCTAACGGCAGCGCCCGCGCCGCGAAGACGCAGGGTGCTGGCAGCGTCAATTGAGCCCGTGGCGCGCAATGTCGGCTAGGACCGTCAGGATGAACCATAGGGTGAAAGCGAGCAGCCCCCCGTAACAAGAAGCGGCTAACCAAAACGAGATAGGTTCGTCTTTACGCGCGGCCTTTCCACCTCGCATTGGCATGACGCCACTTTTGAAGCCGATGAGCAGAAAGAACGCCATAAGCTGTGGGATCATCAGAAAAGCGGTCCCACCTACGAAAGCTCCAATTTCGCGTGGTAGCCACCAAGCAAAATCCAAGGTGCCGTAGCAATGCAGAGCATCACCAGCAAAACCATCGATCGTTGCTTGCCTGTCTAATCCCACCGAAACATAGAAGCTTCTTAGGCCAGTGTTTACGGGTTCCGCTAGTGGTCGCTTGCAAGCCAGCGCTGACGGTCGCGCTCGCGGCATGCTAGCAGCCACGCGGGTTCACCGTCAGCGTGCATATGCGCCGCAACGGAATCAACGCCATAAGCCTACCCGCTGGGCTCATCAGGAAATGGTGAGAACACCCTGATAAGCATCATCTTCCAAAGCTTTCCCCGCGCCCATCGCCACGCACATCAGCGGCGTTTCGGCGATCTTTACCGGCAAGCCTGTTTCTTCCATGAGCGCCTCGTCCAGACGCCGCAGCAACGCCCCGCCGCCTGTCAGGGTGATGCCCTCCTCAATAATGTCGGCCGCCAGTTCAGGCGCGGTCTGCTCCAGTGCGGTCCGCACTGCCATCTTGATCTGCCCTACCGGTTCAGCGAGCGCTTCGACGATCTCCGCTTCGCTGATCGTCATTTCAGCAGGCCGCCCATTCACCAAGTCGCGCCCCTTGACGATGAGCCGTCTTCCCTCACCATCGGGCAGCGTCGCCGCCCCGATTTCGCACTTCACCCTTTCGGAGGTCGCCTCACCGATCAACAGGTTGTGGTTGCGCCGGATATGCGACGCAATGGCGTCATCCATCCGGTCCCCACCCACGCGCGCAGAATTGCTATAGGCGATCCCGCGCAGGGACAGGACTGCAACTTCCGTAGTCCCGCCGCCAATGTCGACCACCATGGCACCGCGTGGCTCCGTAACCGGCAAGCCCGCGCCAATCGCTGCCGCCATGGGCTCTTCGATCAATTGGACACGGGCAGCCCCCGCATTGGCGGCGGCGTCGCGTAATGCGCGTCGCTCAACCATAGTCGAGCCCGAAGGCACGCATACCACCACCTCATGACGCCGTCCGAAACGGCTGCCGTTAAGCGCCTTGTCAATGAAGTGCTTGATCATCTGCTCGGCCACGTCGATATCGGCAATGACACCATCGCGAAGCGGCCGCATTGCCTGGATATTCGCTGGCGTCTTTCCCATCATCAGCTTGGCTTCATTACCCACGACCTTCACGCGTCGAAAACCTTGCTGGGTTTCGATGGCGATGACGGACGGCTCATTAAGGACGATTCCGCGATCGCGGACATGAATGACGGTGTTCACCGTTCCAAGGTCGATGGCCATGTCAAATGCGGAGGACGAGAAGAACCGTGGTAATTTCATCGAGGGGTGGCGATCTTTGCGGGAGGAATAGCTGGGGTCGGCCCTGCCTACGCCCCTGCGAGAGCAGAAGAGGCGTGCGACGACCTGTCCGGTTAGTGAGCCCAGCCGAATGACCGAGGCGGCTCTTCCCATCAAAAAGCCCCGCTCTCGAAATTGGGTAGCGGGGCCAGTTTGGGTCGCAATGCGGGCATATGCCTGCGCTGAACAATAGGTCACGCCGCTACATGGATTACAAGATGCACAATTTTGATGCAGATAAAGATACAGGTTGCTGACCCGGACTTTGAGCAGGCGGCTGAATTAGGGTGAAACAACCCGCTAACTTGCGTTATTATTTTTTAGGGCAATGCCTGCCGCGCCCGCCGGGATCGGACCGATGCTCCATTGCCCGTTGAAAAAAGCCGGAAATTTTGAACGAAAGCCTTCTTATTTTCGCGGTTTTTCTTATATTCGAGAGGCGTGATTGCCCGGGGCCTCTGCAAATGATCGACTTGTCACCTCAACCTCAGGATAAGACAGCTGAAACGACGAAGCTGTCCGCCGCGCCCCGGCACGATCCTGCCACGAAGGCCCCCGTTTCAAAGCGGCATCACTTCTCGCTCTTCACATATGAGACTGCCGAAGCGGGTGTGCAGCTATTTTCCCGCTGGGCCGGTCCATCGATACTGTTCGCCACGCTGGGGCTGCTGGGCTGGTGGTTCTTAAGCTGATTCGCAGTTTGTCTACTCTGATTCGCGCAAGTTGCTCCATTCTGTAGTTAAATTTCGCTTGCACATTTCGGCCATGGAGAATCGGGTCGTCGTGGAAGTCGGGCGGCATATCCGCCGAGCCCAACGGATCATCGGAAAAGTGCTTCCAAGCGTCCCACGCCTGATTGCCAGCCCCAAACATTTATGTCCTGCTGCTCCGCAACATAATCTCAAGGCAGCGGATGTCTGATGCAAGCAAGTTGTCCTTCGCGACGGCCTGCAATTGACGTCAGGACAAAAAAGGGTTGCAGATGTCGAAAATCGATCTGGCGATCGAGGGTTTCCCTAGTCGTCAGCCTACAACAGCCGCCATCCAGCGGAATGTAAGGCTTTGGCTGTGTCTATTGCTGGCAGCTGCCGATATGGCAGCGCTAGCGATTGGCTTTGTCCTTGGACTCCGTGCATCAGGAATGCCGCTGGTGTTCGCCGACCTATGGCAACCGCTTGGCGGTGGAATGATTGTCTACGGCATCGTCGCTTTTCACAATCAAGCGTTCAATCCCATCTGCCTTACGCAATTGACGCCAAGCTTGCGCAACGCGGCGCTGGCACTATCCGGGACTTTGCTGATCTTTCTCCTGACGCTGTTCTCTCTCAAGGCGACAGGGGATCTTTCACGTCTTGGCCTTTCATCCGGCATTATCTGCAGCGCGACTCTACTGGTCGTACAACGACTTTTCATTGTGCGGACCGTGCGCCGTAATTTCAGCGATAACTTGTTTGCTCAGTTGATGATCATTGATGGCGGCACGATTCCAGATGACGTCAACGGGATGGTGATCGTTGATGCGCAAGCTGCTGGCATTAGGGCTGATCTGGACGATCCGTACATGCTGCATCGGCTGGGTACCCTGCTACGCGATTTTGATCGTGTGGTGATATCCTGCCCCAGCGATCGCAAGACCGACTGGGCACAAATGCTCAAGGGCGGCAACATCCTGGGCGAAATCATCGTGCCCGAGCTGGACTCGATGGCGCCTTTGGCCGTGCAGAATTACCGTGGCGTCTCAACACTTGTGGTTTCGCGCGGGCCGCTCAACCTCGCCAATCGAGCGCAGAAGCGACTTTTAGACATCGCCATCACCGTCCCACTGCTGATTGCCTTGTCGCCGTTGATGATCGCTGTGGCGATCGCCATCCGGCTCGACTCTCCCGGCCCTGTCTTTTTCAGGCAAGAGCGCATCGGCCGCGGAAATCGGCTGTTCCATATTTTGAAGTTCCGCAGCATGCGGGTGGAGCAATGCGATGCTGCTGGTGCGGCATCCACGCGTCGCGACGATGATCGTATCACGCGAGTAGGTGCATTCATCCGCAAGACGAGCATCGATGAACTGCCGCAGCTGATCAATGTGCTTCTGGGCGAAATGAGCTTGGTCGGGCCGCGTCCCCATGCATTGGGATCAACGGCGGAGGAACAGCTGTTCTGGCAGGTCGACCGCCAATATTGGCATCGGCATGCCTCTAAGCCTGGGATCACGGGATTGGCTCAAATCCGCGGATTCCGCGGCGCGACGGAGACACGTCGTGACATCCTTAACCGCGTAGAGGCGGACCTTGAATATCTTCATGGCTGGAGCCTGATGCGCGATATCGCCATCTTGATCGGGACATTCAACGTGTTGGTGCATCGCAACGCCTACTGATCCTTCGGCTCCAGGAGTGATGCGTGGCTGCGCCACTTCTTTGATTTTGCGACGGAATGAGGCGAACCTAATGGTCGCCCCAACCATTTGTTAACCATAGAATTGGATATATCCGTCATCTGAAACAGGGCGGACTTATCAAGTGACAGACGATCCTACGCCGGTCGCAGTGGCACGACCTTCTTCCGTGGCGGGTTCGACCGCGCGCCCTATTCACGCCGAGCGGTCATTGGCCCACCGAGGATTAGCCGATCGGGCGGATCGAGGAATTGAGATTCTGTCCAGATGGGCCGGAATTGTCAGCTTCGCAGCTGCAGTCGGCGCCATCTGCTGGTACCTTTTCTCATGAAACACATCATAGTCGTTCATGTGAAGTCGTGAATCAGTCTTCCTCTTTCCTTGCTGCCAGATGAACAGTCGTCAGAAGGTCGCATTTCCCCACGATCAGTCGTTTTTGCGATGAACCGAAGCGTGGTTTAGTTACGACAAACCGCGTGCACAGAGGTTCGTTTTACCGACAAACACGACTAGCATGCCCTCATTGCTGCAATGCAATAAAGGGTTGCACATTTGGCTATTGCTTACACTTCGCTTTTCCGGAGGCGCGTCGACGCGTCTACCGCACAAGATTTCCTGCTGGTTCACAGAGCAGCTGCGGTAGCGGTCAGCTGCGCTGCTCTGACCGCGATGTCCTGCGCCGCTCGCGCTCAGTCAACAAATGTTGATGAGCAATCTCGAATTGAAACATTGGGTCTGCACGCCACGGCTGGCGTAGATGTTCTGTATGACGACAACGTCTATCGCGTTGACGATACAGTAGAGGACCCGACAAAGGACGTCATCATCACGCCGTGGGCAGAACTGACCTATGGCAAGCCGATAGGTCGTCACGACCTTCTGCTGCGCGGCCGCGTCGGATATGACCAGTTCATCTCCGAAGGCCAGCGCAGCAAGTTGCGGGTCGATGCTGAAGCGAAGGCGGTAATTCGGTTTGGAGCCACCTGCGCTATCAAACCGATCGTTTCCTATCGGCAGCAGCGTGCCGACTATGGCGACATCAACCAGCAGACCGAAAATCTCCAGCGGTTTGCCACATTCGGCGCCGACCTGGGCTGCGAGCGTCCAGGCCTTTTCCCGGTGGCATCTTATAGACGCGACTTGACCCGCAATGATGACGCTTTCAATTTCGCGGATCAGACCAGCGACACCTACATGGCAGGCGTCGGCTACAACATGCCCAGCCTGGGCACGCTGACTGCATTTTACGAACGCGTGAACAGTGATCGTAGAAAGCTGGGGGTAGCGAACCGCACCAACAGCTATGGGCTGCGGTTCAAGCGCGAAATTTCCCCGATTACCCAACTGGACGCGGAGGTTCGCTGGCTGGATGTAAACAGCGACTCTCCCGCAGTCGGCAGCTATAACGGCGTAGGTTGGGATGTCAGTGTTTCAACCAGCATCTTGCCGCGCCTAAAGCTGACGGCCACGACAGAGCGCAGCATCGTCAACGACAGCCTGATCGCGAGTGGTTTCGCGATCGGCACCCGGCACAGGCTGGCGGGCGAGTTCGCGATCTCGGAGCTGACGTCCGCTGGCTTTTATGGCGAGTTGGAGAGGCGAAGGTTTCGGCAAGATGCAGCCTTACGTCCATTTTCGATCACGGCCGACAGGAACCAGCGCTTTGGAGCCATGCTGAAGCGCAAGCTGTCCGACCGTTTTAATCTCTCACTCGACGCGCAGCGCTACAAGCGGCGAACCGACACGGATGTCGCGGAATTTAGTGGAACCCAGGTGACGCTGGGCGCGGCGATCAGATTTTGACCCTCGAACATAAAGGAGCATGAGCTGTGAAAACAGAGACCCTCCTGACCAGCTTCTCGATCTTCCTCACGGTTGCCGCCGGGTTTCCAGCGACGGCGCAGACGGCCGTTGCAAGTGCCCCTGTCGCAACCGCACCAGCCAAGGGCGTAGCCGACGCAGGATATCTGCTGGGGCCAGACGACGAGGTGAAGATCTCGATCTTTGGTCAACCGGACCTGTCGTCAACCACGCGGATCAAGGAAGATGGCACAGTCACGCTTGCCCTTATCGGCCCCCTTCAGGCGCGAGGGAAAACAACATCGCAATTGGCACAGGCCATAGCAGCAAACTATGCGAGCGGCGGCTTCCTCACCAATCCATCTGTCAATGTGGAAGTGAGCAACTACGTAAGCCGCTTCGTGACTGTCCTGGGCAATGTGCCACAAGCCGGCAACTACCCACTGGACCGCAACTATACCGTGGCTTCCATGCTGGCGAAGGCTGGCGGTTCGACGAAGGAGGGCGCCAACGCCGTCATCCTAACGCCAGCCGATGGAAGCGGCGCTGTCCGCATATCGCTTGCCGACATGGCGGTGGGAGGCAGCCGCCAGCTGAAGCCGGGGGACATATTGTTCGTTCCTCCGGCAGAGAAGGTTTATGTCTACGGCCAGGTTCAACAACCCGGCGCCTTCTCGTTCGTGCCGGGCCAGAGTTTCCGCCAGGCCCTTGCATTGGCTGGAGGGCCGACGCTCGCGGGATCAACCAAACGCATAAAAGTACGCCGGGGAGGGAAGGAAATACAGGCGAACCTGGATGATCCGGTTCAGCCTGAAGATGTCCTCATCATCCGGGAGAAGCTGTTTTGACTACGATCGATCATGGCTTCGCGCAGGATCGGCCCAGCGGCATGCTGGACTGGATCATGTCTTTTCGCCGCAGCATGTCGTCCGCCGAAACGCACTCGGACGAGGCTCGCATGACGATGGCCGAGCCCTTGCTGCTCGATACGCCTGTTCCGCCGGGGTTCCGGCCGATCCAGCAACAAGATGAGGCAGCCGAAGCGCCGCGAGCTCTTTCGATGGGAGCGATGGCCGCGCCTTTAAAGCCGATCAGCCTGCGCCGGGACTCGATCTACAGCGCTTTCAGCACGGCGATGCCGGTGACGGATCGTCACGGACTGGCCGGGCGGAATAGCGAGCTGGAGAAGCTGGTCGAGGCGATTGTCGTTCAGCGGAAGCATGCGGTGATCTTCGGAACGCGCGGTTCGGGCAAGACGTCGCTGGCGCGGGTGTTCGGCGATCTGGCGGATGAGGCAGGATGTATCGCGCTTTACGGATCGGCGAGTGGGGATGCGGATTTCGATGCGTTGTTCCGGCCATTTCTGGGTGAGTTGCCGCTGAGTGCGGGGGGGCAGGAAAAAGCGCGGAAATTAATGAATGAAACCATTGATGGAACGCGTTTGGCGAGCCTGCTGGTGGAAGACGTACGGCACCGTACGATTTTGATCCTGGATGAGTATGACAGGGTGCGATCGGAAGAGGCAAAATCGGATGTCGCGACGCTGTTGAAGTTGCTGACTGACATTCATTCGCCGGTTCAGGTCGTACTGGTCGGCATCGCGGGAGACGTGGATGGACTGATCGCAGCGCATCCGTCCTTGCGGCGGCATATCGCTCCCCAGCGGGTCGCGCCGATCCCGAAGCTGGAGCTGGAGCGGTTGCTGCTAAGCTGCGCGGATAATGCGCGGCTGAAGCTTGATCCTGACGCACTGGACGCGCTGGCGGGCGCGGCTATGGGGTCGCCCTATCATGCGCGGTTGTTCGGCATGCAGGCAGCGCTCGTCGCCGAAGCGGCTGGCCGCGACCGCATGACGATTGCCGATGAGGAACAAGGCCTGGCATCCGCGCTGGAAGATTGGGCGGAGATGAGTGGGGCAACGCATGCGCTGTTCCGCCGTATCCTTTGGGACGCAGGCGCAAACCGGCGGATGATAGCGCTGGCGGGCGTGGCTGCGTCGCAAATGTCGGTTCTTTCCTACGACCGACTGGTGCGTCTTGCTCATGAGGTGCTGGGCGGTGGATCGATCAATGAGGGACAGGCTGCCGACTCACTGCGGCGGTTGGAGCCGATCCTGACCCCCCTGCCCGGCGGCGAGCTGTTCATGTTCGAGGACACGCTGGCACCGCAATTCCTGTTGTTGATGGCAAAGCAGCCGGTGCCCGCGACACCCCCTGCCCCGACGCCTGCCGAAGAAATGCGGGCCATGTTGCGAGGAGTTGACGGGCTATGACCATGAACCCGATCGATCTGCTGTCGGCGATCCAGGCCCGCTGGCGGACGGCAGCGCTGCTGGGCGGCGCGTTGTTCCTGATCGTCGCCATCGCGGCGTTTCTACAGCCCCGCCAATATGTAGCGACATCCTCGCTGCTGCTGGACCTGTCGCAGACGGACCCGACCGACGCCAATAACCAGCCGGGCGCACGCGTCGAGGTGGACAGCATATTGGGCACGCAGACGGACGTCATCCGATCCGCCAAGGTCATCAATGCCGTGGCGAAGGAAGCAGGTTTCGTCGATGCGCTGCCCAGGGAGATCCCGCTCGAGGCGCGCGTGCAGCAGGCGGCAGACCGCGTGCGAGCCAGCCTGACCGTGACGACCGGGCGACAGAGCAATGTCCTGCAACTGCAATATATGGATCCCGATCCGGCAGTCGCCGCGAAGGTCGCGAACCTGACGGCCAAGATCTACATGCGGGAGCAGGTCGAACTACGCGCATCCCCTGCGCGCGGCTCTGCCAAATGGTTCGACGAGCAGACGCAGGAAGTGCGCCATCGCTACGAACTGGCTCAGAAGCGCCTGTCCGATTTCCAGCGCGCCCATGACATCATCGGCATCAACCGCATGGACCTTGAAGCCGAAAAGCTGAAGAACCTGTCCTATCAGCTGACCCAGGCACAGGCCGAGGCAGCGGCTGCCCGGTCGAAGGCTGGCGCGGGATCGGTATCCGACATTGAAGGATCGCTGATCGTCCAGAATTTGCAGGAGCAGGTGGCGACGCAATCGGGCCGGGTATCGGAACTGTCAAAAACACTTGGCCCCAATCATCCCACCATGGTGGCGGCCAATGCGCAATTATCGGAGCTTCAATCGAAGCTGGCGAGCGCGCGGGCCAGTCAGGCGGGCGCGGTAAATGCCAACAGCAGAGCCGCAAGCCGACGCGAGGGGGACCTCAAGTCCAACATGGCGGGGCAGGAAGACCGCATGATCCGCATGTCGGACGTGCAGGACCAGTTGATGGTCATGCAGCGGGACGTGGACGCCGCGCGTCAAACCTATGACACGGTGCGCCAGCGCTTCAACGAAGCGACACTGAAAAGCCAGATCTCGCAGCCCAATGCCAGCTTGCTGGATGAGGCGGCGGTACCACTGCTGCCAGCCAAGCCGAACCTGATGCTGTGGTTGATCGCAGGGGTCGCGCTGGGCCTGATCGGCGGGGTGGCGGCAGTCGTCATCGCCGAGATCCTGAAGCCCCGCGTCCGTTCTGCTACCGGCGTCGCCAAGGCGACCGAAGTTGAAGTCATCACCGAACTGCTGCCGATCCCCACACGGAGCGGCTGGTTCCTCAATCGGCAGGAGGCCGCATGAGACTGCGTTCAACGGCAGGCGCCCCACCCCAGTTGATGCCCGGCGGCGGGACCGCCGCGCTACGGCCCAGAGGACGGGACAAGCAAAGCTTTGCAAAGCTGGCGGTCGATCACGGTTTCCTGGCGGAATCCGACGTCACGCGTGTCGACATGCATGCGAGCGAACATGGCCTGCCCTTCCATGAGGCGGCAGTCGAGATCGGCGCACTGGATGGCGAAGCGGCTAATCTGCTGGCGGCTCTGGCGGGCGGGTTTTCGCTGCTGCCGACCGGCGATGAACGGATAGACCCAGCCGTCGTCGCAGCCTTTGACCCCGCGAGCCCCTATGCCGCGAAGGTCAGGACGATCCGCGCAAAGATGCGGGCAGCGGCGAAGGCGGGCGATCCGTCAGCGCTGCGGCTGGCGGTGCTGTCTGTCGACGCCGGGCACGAGGCCGCAGTGATGGCCGCGAACCTGGCCGTCGTGCTGGCGCAAATGGACGGCCAGACGATGCTGATCGACGTCGACATGGGCAACCCGTCGCTCGATCGGCTGTTCCGCGTGGCAAATAAGGCGGGGCTGGCCGAACAGTTGATGGGCAGCGCGGCGCTTCTGCCAGCGACCAAGACCGCAATCGAGGGATTGTGGCTGATGACCGCAGGACGCGCTTCGGGGAGCGCGTCGAGCCTGATCACGCGCGGACCGCTGGCGGAAACGGCCAATGGGTGGGGCCTGAAGGAGACATCGATGCTGTTCTACCTTGCCGAGCGCAAGGGCGAGCAGACGCCGGTCGGCAGCATATTGGCGGGGTTCGACGCCGTGGTCATCGTGGCCCGGCGTGGTGATACCGCGATCGCGGACCTGCGCCGCATCATCGATGACCTCGACCGCCAAGGCGTACCGATTGCAGGGACGGTCATCGCATGAGCGCAGAGCGAGCCATACCCCAACCTTTCCCCGCCGGAGACACGCAGGAGAAAAACGTGATGGTGGGCGGTATTCCGGTCACCACCCTTTCTCTCGACGCCCTGATCAACAAAATGGTGCGGGAAGCACCACTCCGCCGGATGCAGCAAGAAGCGCCTTTGCTGGTGTTTGACTGCAATGGACAAGGTCTGTCGATGAATGCGATGGATGCCCACTTCCGGGCCGATCTGGCTCAGGCAGACCTGATCCACGCCGATGGACAGATTATCGTCATGGCGTCGCGCTGGTTCAGTAACACGCCGATCGCTGACCGGTCGAGCACGACCGACATGTTCATCGACAGCCTGCCGCGCGCGGCCGCCAAGGATGTGCGCTACTATCTGCTGGGCGGCGAGGAGAAGGTGAATGCCGAGTGCGCCCGGCGGATCACAGAAAAAACGCCCGGCCTGAAACTGGCGGGCCGCCGCAATGGCTTCTGGAAGGCCGAAGAGGAAGACGCGCTGATCGAGGAGATCAACGCGGCGGCGCCCGACGTTCTTTGGGTCGGTACGGGAAAGCCGCGCGAGCAGGCCTTTTGCGTCCGCAACCGGCATCGCATCAAGGCGGGCTGGGTCGTCACCTGTGGCGGCCTCTTCAACTATGTGACCGGCGATTATCCGCGCGCGCCGATGTGGATGCAGGATGCAGGGCTTGAGTGGCTGCACCGGATGGCGACCCGGCCACGGCAGCTGGCCTGGCGATACATCACCACCAATCCTCATGCGCTTTGGCTGATCTGGAAGCATCGCCATGGCTGATGAGATCGGGCCTCTTCCCCGATCGAGTGAGACCCCTCGCCCGCTGGCGAATGGGGCCGGGGGAGGGTTTGTGCAGGACCCTCCTGCGTCGATGGCGTTGGGCGATGGGTCAGCGGTTGCGCTGGCCCACCCCCTAACCCCCTCCCGCTTGCGTAAGGGGGAACAGGAGGCAGGCTTGCGGAAACTGGGCAGCATCTTTGGCCGCTTCGGCCTTGCCAGCCTGTCGTCCGCCATCGTTTCGGTCAGCCATCTGGCCGTACAGCTATTTTCGATCCATCATCTGGGCACAGCGGCGATTGGTACGCTGGCCTTCCTGCTGGTGATCATCCAGTTCGGCTATGGGCTGTCCAACGCATTGGTGTCGACGCCCTATACGATCTCCGTCAACCAAGACGATCGAGCCGATAGCAGGTCGTTCGACTTCTTCTTTCCGGTGAACCTGCTGCTGGCGGCAAGCCAGGGATTGATTTGCGCAGGAATCGCCTGGGCGACGGCATCCCCGGCGGCGGCGGCGATGTTCGGGCTGGCGGGCGCCTTGTCCCTCATCCGCTGGTTTGGCCGATCCAACGCCTATGCGCATCACCGGCCAGCCCGCGCGGCGCGATCGGACCTGGCCTATGCCGGGACGATCGTTGTCGGCCTGCTTGCGGCCAGCCGGACGGGCGCAAACCTGGCGAGCATCGGCGCGATGCTGGTCGTCGCGAGCCTTGCCGGGCTGCTGCCATTCGGAATTGCCTATGTGAGGCGGCATTTCATCATGCGTCCGACAAGGGCTTTGAGCGCCTACCGCCCGGTCTGGCGCGAACAGTCGGGCTGGACACTCGTGGGCGTGCTTTCGACCGAGGCGACGTCCAACGCGCACAGTTATATCGTGACGTTGCTGGCTGGTCCGGCTGCCTTTGCACCCGTCGCGGTGGGCATGCTGTTCTTCCGGCCAGTCAATGTGTGCATCACCGCCCTCACCCAGTTGGAGCGGCCGCGCATGACCCGTGCGGTGGCGCGCGGAGATTATGGCGCGGCGATCAAGTCCGAACGGATATTCATGGGTGCGTTGATCTTCCTGTGGGGCGGAACATGCGTGCTGGCCGCGCTGGTGCTGTTCGCCTTTCCGCAATTGATCCTGAAGCCGACGCTGGATTGGCAGTTGGTCGCGATTGCGGTGGGGCTTTGCGCGTTGCTGTCGCTGGTCCAGTGCGTGCAGACGCCGATGAGCGTGATGACGCAGGCGCGCAAGGCATTCCGGCCGCTTGCTCATCAGAGCCTGCGCAGCTGTGGCGTGGGCATCGTGGCGGTTACGCTGTTGACGCTGGCAGTCGCGCCGATCTTCTCTATCGCAGGCGTCGTTTTGTCACAGCTGGTGATGATGCTCGGCATCTGGCAGCTCGACCGCAAGTGGCGGGCGAGCCTGCGGGCGGAGGGCTGAAAGCCATGGCGTCAACATGGCACCGCATGGGCACTGCGTCCTCCCTCCCCGCTCCTGCGGCTTCGCAGGAAAGCCGGATGGTCATCGTCGCGCAGACTTTCTACTTCGTGTTCCTGATGATGGTCTTCATCGGCCAGCAGCCTTTTGCTTCGCGCACGCAGGATGAGCTGGTGGCGATGGCGGCCGCGAATGACGGGTCGGACCTGTTCAAGCAGGCGCTGTTCATCGGCTTTGCGCTGCTGCTGACGGCGGTGCAGATGGTGCGGCAGCATCCGCTGAAATACCGGTTCACCTTCTGGCCGCTGGCGATCATGCTGCTGTGGTTCCTGATCACCTGCAGCTGGGGCGTCGATCCGTTCGTGTCCTTCAAGCGGGTGATGCAGCAGTTCATCGTGATCTACATCACCTTTTGCGCGCTGGCGTTGATCGGGCCGGAACGGTTGCTGACGGCGCTGCGCTGGGCGTTGATCTCCTCGCTGCTGATATGCTGGATCTCGATGCCGTTGACCTCCGCGGCGGTGCACCCGCCGACCGAGAGCGACAAGGCGCTGATCGGAGCGTGGCGCGGCTTTTTCTTCCACAAGAATATCGCGGGCGCGGTGATGGCGCTGTGCTTCATCGTGTGCGGCAACGCGTGGATCGACCGCAGGAAATGGTATTATGCGCTGTTTGCCGTCATGGCCTTTGTCTTCGTCATCGGGACCAAGAGCAAGACGTCGCTGGCGCTGTGCGTGGGGATGCTGGCGATCAGCAACGTCTACCGGGCGCTGAGTGACAATACGCAGAAGCGGGCGGTCCTGCTCATTATGCTTGGGTTCGGCATGGTCGGTTTCCTGGCGCTCTACATCGCTTACCAGCCGACGATCGAGCGGCTGTTTGCTGATCCGACGAGCTTTACCGGGCGCGTTTCGATCTGGCGGGTGGCGTTGGATTATCTGGCGGATCACCCGTTGCGGGGATCAGGTTTTGGCGGTTTCTGGCAAGTAGGCGCCAACTCACCGGCGCATGATTATCTCAACCAGCAGTTCCAGATGCTGACGGCGCATTCGCATGACGGATATCTGGAGATCTGGGTGACGACGGGGCCGCTGGGGCTGGCACTGCTGCTGCTGAGCTTCCTGGCGCTGCCGGCCTATTGGTTCCTGACGGGATCGACCAAGGAGAACCAGCATCTGATGGTCCCCGCCTTCGCGATCTGGGTGTTCGTCATGTACCAGAATCTGCTCGAAACATCCTTCTTCGACAAGGATCGGCAGGTCTGGGTGATTTTCCTCGCGGCGATCGCCGCCGCACACGCAACATTCAAAGCCAAGCCGCGCCTGCAATGGCAGCGACGCCGCATTTCTTCCCCGGAGGCTGTTCATGGCTAGGATCATTATCTGCATTGCCACATGCAACCGCCCGCAGGGGCTGCGGCGGACGCTGGAGTCGATCGCCGCGCTGGAGACAGCTCACAGCCTAGAGGTGCTGGTCGCCGACAATGACGCGGCGCGAGCCGAAGGGATGGGCGTGGTCGAGCGGCTTACCGCGAAAGGATATCGCTGGCCGATCAGGGCGCTGCTGGTGGCGGAACGCGGCATTCCGGTGGTCCGCAACAGGCTGGTGGCGGAGGCGCTCGCGCCGCCCGGCGCGACGCATGTCGCCATGCTGGACGACGACGAGGCCGCCTCGCCCGGCTGGATCGATGCGCTGGTGGACACGGCCATGCGGTGGAATGCCGATGTGGTTGGCGGAGCGGTGGCGCGAGAGATGGACGCGCGGATCGCGCACTGGGCTGCGGGGCATCCGTTATTGCAGGCGAAGCGGCGCGGGACTTCAGGGCCGGTGGCTTTGGTGGATAGCACCGCCAATGTGCTTATGACCGCGCAAGTCCTGCACCAGATGGGCGAACGGCCGTTCGACGAACGCATGG
>JAEZCS010000018.1 GCA_023433445.1 Pseudomonadota bacterium
CATCCGCGAACAGCGCCTGCTGGATCTCCTCCAGCATGCCGGTCGCTGCGGCCAGGAAGTCGCTCTTCGCAACGATCTGACTGTCGAGCTTCCCATCCTCACGATAGAGCCGGTCGCGACGCAGGACGGATACATTGCCTCCTGCCACATCACGGCCGCCCACTTCGATCACGATCGGCGCTCCCTTCTTGACCCAGCCCCACCGCTTGTTCGCAGCCTTGGCGGGCCGCTTGTCCAGTAGCGAGCGGACAGGCTCGCGGAACACATCCTGCTTGTTCAACGCTGCGACCAGATCGCCGCAATAATCCAGGATCGCAGCATCCTCGTCATTGTCGCGCAGCATGGGCACGACCACGACCTGATAAGGCGCCAGACGAGGCGGTACGCGCAGGCCGTCATCGTCGCCATGTACCATGATGAGGCCGCCGATCATCCGCGTAGACATGCCCCAGCTGGTGGTCTGCGCCAGTTCTTGCTGGCCTTCCGCATTCTGGAACTTGATGCTCTGCGCCTGCGAGAAGGTCGTACCCAGGAAGTGTGATGTGCCGGCCTGAAGCGCCTTGCCGTCCTGCATCATGGCTTCGATGGAATAGGTCGCAACCGCCCCGGGGAAGCGCTCATTCTCCGGCTTCTCGCCAGCGACCACGGGGAGCGCCACGCATTCCTCCGCAAAGCTGCGATAGACCTCCAGCATCTTCATCGTCTCTTCCATCGCCTCATCGACGGTGGCGTGAGCGGTATGCCCTTCCTGCCAGAGGAACTCGGCGGTACGCAGGAACATACGCGTGCGCATTTCCCAACGGACCACGTTGGCCCACTGGTTTATCAACACCGGCAGGTCGCGCCAGCTCTGGACCCAGCGGGAAAATGCTGCGCCGATCACCGTCTCCGAAGTCGGACGAACCACCAGCGGCTCTTCCAGCTTCGCCTCTGGATCAGGCACCAGCTTGCCGTCCTTCTGGATCAGGCGATGATGTGTGACGACCGCCATTTCCTTGGCGAAGCCGTCGACATGCTCCGCTTCCTTTTCAAAATAGGACAGCGGAATGAAGAGCGGGAAATAGCAGTTCTCGTGGCCGGTGGCCTTGATCCGCTCGTCGAGCAGCTTCTGAATGCGTTCCCAGATGCCATAGCCCCATGGCCGGATGACCATGCTGCCGCGAACGCCGCTTTCCTCGGCCATGTCAGCCTCGGAAACGACGGCCTGATACCAGGCGGCGAAATCCTGTTCACGGGTAACGGAAAGGGCGTGCTTCACGGGGTCAGGCCTTGTTCTTCGACTTGAAAGGATGGCGCGCCATAAGGCAAGCGCGCCTTCCCGTCGACCCCGAACCCGCTGCCTCAGCCCAGCTTGTCGATCTTCGCATTGAGCGCGGAGAGCTGCGCCTTCAAATCGGCGATCTCATCGTCCTTGCTGCTTTCAGAAGCGGCAGGCGCGGGAGCCGAGGCACCGGGCGTGCCCGGCATGCCCGGCATGCCCGGCATTCCAGGAACCTTGCCGAACGCGTTGGCAGCAGCTTCGAACATCTGCATGTTGCGCTTGGCGATCTCCGCCAGCGGACCCCCGCCAAAGGCACCCTTCATCGCTTCCTGGAACTGCATCTGGTTCTTTCGAAACGCGTCCATGGACGCTTCCAGATATTGCGGCACCATCGATTGCATGGAATCGCCATACATGGCGATCAGCTGCCGCAGGAAGTTGACGGGCAGCATGTTCGTGCCCCGCTGCTCTTCCTCCATGATGATCTGCGTCAAGACATTATGCGTGATATCCTCACCGGTCTTTGCATCGACGACCACGAACTCGCGCCCCTCACGAGTCATTTGCGACAGCAAATCCAGGGTGATGTAACTCGACGTTTCCGTGTTATAGAGACGCCTGTTCGCATATTTCTTGATAATGACCGGCTCTGATGCATTGACGGTCTTGGTTTTGGCCATGGATTCCTCTCCCACACCTGTACATTCCGCATTAGCACAAGGGGTTGCCGCACCGCAACATGGCCCGCGGCCATTGCCGCTGTTTCTCGACATTTTATGGCGTGAAACCGAAGGCGATGCCGATTTGCGGCGTGCAGCCTTTCAGGGATTGCGCAAATATCAGGAAGCTATTCGCCCGCCCTTACCTCCCGCACCATCAGTCTTTGCTGCAGCAGGCAGTGCCAGATTGCTGCGCTACGGTGCGGAAAATGGCAAAGCGCCAGTGATCTTCATACCGTCGCTCATCAACCCCCCACAAGTGCTGGATCTGTCCGCGGGGCGGTCCATGCTGCGCCACATGGCTGCAGCAGGCCATGACGCCTACCTTATTGATTGGGGCAGTCCCGGCACTGGCGATGCAGGGCTGGGTCTCGCGGAGCATGTGACGGAACGCCTGGTCCCCATGCTGGACGCACTGCCCCGCTCGCCGATCTTGGTCGGCTACTGTCTAGGCGGCAGTCTTGCGCTTGGCGCGTCGGCCGTGAGCGATGTCAAGGCTGTCGCCACCATCGCGACTCCATGGCAGTTCGATGGCTTTCCCGACGCAGATCGTGACCTGATCGCCTCGCTTTGGAAGGGCGCGAAGGCGACCAGCGAGCGCCTTGGCTATGTCCCCATGGAGGTTCTGCAATCGGGCTTCTGGGCGATGGACCCTGCACGCACCATTCGAAAATATGCTGCTTTTGCCGAAATGGAACCTGGCTCCGAGGCCGAGCGTGCATTTCTGGCCGTAGAAGACTGGGCAAATGGCGGCCCGCCGCTGACTTTCGCCGCAGGGCAGGAATTGTTCGAAGGCTTTTATGGCAGCAATCTTCCGGGACGCGGCGAATGGCAAATCGATGGGAAGAAAATAGACCTCGTAGACCTTGGACGCCCGACATTTTCCGTCCGCTCGGCAACTGATCGTATCGTTCCTGCCACCGCAGCGCCCGACCTTGCGGACGGCTTCACACTGCAACTTGGCCATGTAGGCATGATCGTTGGCAGCAGGGCGCGGGAGTTGCTCTGGGAGCCACTGTCCCTTTGGCTTTCAACCCACGGGGGTTGATGATATTGCGGCCCAAACCGCCCTTTTCACAAAGGATCAGGATTGTGTCAGATATCGTCATCACCGCCGCCAAGCGTACTGCCGTTGGCAGCTTCATGGGTGCCTTTGGCACAACGCCAGCGCATGAATTGGGGCGCACCGCCATCGTCGCGGCGCTGGGCCAGGCTGGCGTGGCGCCTGAAGAGGTCGATGAAGTTATCCTTGGCCAGATACTGACGGCGGCGCAGGGACAAAATCCGGCGCGTCAGGCTGCGGTGAACGCTGGGATACCGGTGGAGCGCACCGCGATCGGCCTTAACCAGCTTTGCGGATCGGGCCTGCGTGCCGTGGCATTGGCTGCCCAAGCCATCAAGGCAGGCGACGCCCGAATCATGGTTGCAGGCGGACAGGAAAGCATGTCGCTCGCCCCCCACGCGCAATATCTGCGGGCTGGCGCGAAAATGGGTCCAATCTCCCTGATCGACACGATGACGCATGACGCTCTGACTGACGCATTCAACAATTATCATATGGGTGTGACGGCGGAAAATCTGGCGGAGAAATATCAGATCAGCCGCGAGACGCAGGATCGGTTCGCCGTCGCCAGCCAGAACAAGGCCGAAGCCGCGCGCGCGTCAGGCCGCTTCAAGGATGAAATCGTTCCTGTCACCATAAAGGGACGGAAAGGCGACACCATCGTTGATGCCGACGAATATATTCGCGCTGGCACTATGATCGAGGCACTGCAGGGGCTACGGCCCGCATTCAAGAAGGATGGCACAGTCACGGCGGGCAATGCCAGTGGCATCAATGACGGCGCTGCCGCGTTGGTCCTTATGACCGCAGCCGATGCCGCTCAGCGCGGCGCTCCCATTCTCGGCCGGATCGCCAGCTTTGCCACCTGCGGCGTCGATCCGGCAATCATGGGCATCGGCCCCGCTCCGGCAACCCGCAATGCTCTGGCCAAGGCAGGCTGGTCGCTCGCTGACCTCGACCTGATCGAAGCCAACGAAGCCTTTGCCGCGCAGGCTCTGGCGGTGGGTCAGGAGTTGGGCTGGGACGCCGACAAGGTCAATGTCAATGGCGGCGCAATCGCCATTGGCCATCCGGTGGGAGCATCCGGCGCCCGCGTGCTGACGACGCTGCTGTACGAAATGCAGAAGCGTGACGCGAAGAAGGGGCTTGCAACCTTGTGCGTCGGGGGCGGCATGGGCGTAGCCATGTGCATCGAACGATGAACTGAATCTGGCCGCCGATTTACTTACGGCGGCCCATTCCTGCTTAGGACCAGACCCGATCGAATCGGGGCCCGAGG
The DNA here is from genome assembly GCA_023433445.1 of Pseudomonadota bacterium. Taxonomy (GTDB): domain Bacteria; phylum Pseudomonadota; class Alphaproteobacteria; order Sphingomonadales; family Sphingomonadaceae; genus Sphingobium. The sequence goes on from JAEZCS010000018.1 coordinate 4,323, forward strand.
CTGGTCAGCAGTTCATACTGAGACAGACCCGATAGCTTGGAAGTCGCGGGCAAATCATAATCGATGTCCAGCCAATCCCCTTCCTTGATCGACGGCATGGCAGAAACATCAACGGCGATAAGGTCCATAGACACGCGGCCCACGACAGGCAGGCGCGTATCTGCGGCGCTGACCATGCCACGGCCCGAAAAGCAGCGTAGATAGCCGTCGGCATAGCCAAGGTTAAGGATCGCGACCTCCATGTCGTTCCTGGCCTGGTAGGTGGCGTTATAGCCAATGCTGTCTCCAGAAGGGACGCGACGCCGTTGCAGCACCTGCGCCTGCGGTGAGACTACCTGAGCAATCCGCCCTTTCGCCTCTGGACGCGGTATGCCGCCGTAAAGCGAGAGCCCTGGACGCGTCAGATCAAATGCATAGGCTTGCCCCAGGCAAATGCCCGCGCTGTTGGCGAGACTATAGCGCTGCGCAGGGATCTCAGCGCGTAAGCCGCTGAACCGCGCGAGTTGCCGCGCGCTAAGATCCGTATCCTCGTCACCCGACGCCAAGTGACTGAGCAATGTGTCGACCGACAGCCCGTTCAGTTGCGCAGCCACATCGCTCCGCCAGTCGAGACCGAGCCGGTTCATGCCAGTATCGACCATCACATCGCAAAGGCCACCACCGGCATCTTTCCAACGTAAGATTTGATCGGCAGTGCAGAGCACCGGGCGGGCCCTTGAGGCAATCGCCCTCGCCATGTCCTCGGCTCGCACGCCATGGAAGACGGATAGGCTGATCCCGTCCTGCAACAGATGTTCGAGCGAAGCCGCTTCCGCCCAGTTCGACACAAAAAAGTCGCGGCACCCGGCATCGAGCAAGCGGCGCATGACCTCAACAGCACCAGTGCCGTAGCCATCGGCCTTGATGGCTGCCCCACAGGCCGCTGTTCCACTGCGCCCTTGCAGCCATCGCCAGTTATTCACGAGCGCGCCGCCGTGGAGGCGGAGGCGAAGTGGAGCAACAAAGATAGTCATTGGAGATGCGATAGCGGCATCATCTGCGAGCGTCGAGGGCTCTGCTACGCTCGATCGGGCGGAGCAGCATCGCAACGGCGGAGGATGCCCAGACGAACGACCAGCCCGAACTCAATGAGCTAAAAGCGTGACCAGTCAGCCTTTTGACACTGACAAAATGGCGGAACAGCGCGGCGGGAAATCAGCCCTGCCGCGCTATGACCCCTTGATCTTATTCGAGTTCCAGAATGATCGCGTCCACCGGCAGGCTTTCACCCTGAGCCGCCGACACGCTCTTGACGATGCCCGACTTCTGCGCGCGCAAGATGTTCTCCATCTTCATCGCTTCGATCACGGCCAACGGCTGTCCGGCCTCGACCTTGTCCCCTTCCTTGACGTTCAGGGAGACGAGCAGCCCCGGCATCGGGCAGATCAGGAAGCGAGACATGTCCGGCGGAATCTTTTCGATCATATGCTTGGCATGAACCGCCGCATGAGCCGGCAGAATGCGCAGCTTGTGGCTCGCGCCATGCGCGGTCAGGACAAAGCCGGAGCGAACTGGCGCAATCTTCACCGCCAGCAGTTCCTCACCAAACTCAGCCTCGATCAGGCGATCGCCGGGCGTATATTCCAGCGCCATGTCGATCGCTTCGCCATCGACGGTAACATCGTTGCCGCTGATCACGACATCATGGATCGCGTCACCGATCTTCACCTGCCAGCTCGTCGGCGCGCGCAGCTTTTTGCCAAGCTGGCCATCGATCCGCCGTGCACGATCTGCCTGTGCCATCGCGGCGAAAGCGCCAATCGCAGACAGCTTCCTGATCAGCGCTTCAGACGCTGGAGCGCCGTTGAAGCCTTCGGGATATTCCTCAGCGATGAAGCCAGTGGTGATGTTGCCCGAACGGAAACGCTCATGCTGCATCAATGCCGAAACGAAATCGATATTGTGGCCCGGCCCTTCGATCTCGAACTGGTCAAGCGCAGCAATCTGCTTGTCGATCGCTTCAAGACGGGTCGGTGCCCAGGTGATCAGCTTGGCGATCATCGGGTCATAGAACATCGACACTTCGCCGCCTTCGACCACGCCGTCATCGACGCGCACGCCATCGACGGCTTTCGGTGGATTGTAGCGGATCAGGCGACCGGTGGAGGGCAGGAAGCCGCGATAAGGATCTTCAGCATAGACGCGGTTTTCGATCGCCCAACCGTTGATCTTTACATCTTCCTGACGGAAGGACAGTTCCTCGCCATTGGCGACGCGGATCATCTGCTCGACGAGGTCAAGGCCGGTGATCTCTTCAGTGACCGGGTGCTCCACCTGCAAGCGGGTGTTCATTTCCAGGAAGTAGAAGCCGTCGCCAGTCTTGTCAGCGCCCGACACGATCAGTTCGACGGTGCCCGCGCTGAAATAACCGACCGCTCGGGCCAGCGCCACGCACTGCTCGCCCATCTTCTTGCGCATCTCGGGGGATACGAACGGCGAAGGCGCTTCTTCGACCACTTTCTGGTGGCGGCGCTGGATCGAGCATTCGCGCTCGTTGAGATAAACAATATTGCCGTGCTGATCGCCCAGGATCTGGATTTCGATGTGGCGCGGGCTTTCGATGAACTTCTCGATGAAAACGCGATCATCGCCGAAGCTGCTCAGGCCCTCGCGCTTCGTCGCCTCGAAGCCTTCGCGGACGTCCTGCTCGGAATAGGCAAGCCGCATACCCTTGCCGCCGCCGCCGGCCGAGGCCTTCATCATCACCGGATAGCCGATCTCGTTGGAGATCTTCACCGCATGCTCGGTATCCTCGATCACCCCGACAAAGCCGGGGACGACGTTGACGCCCGCTTCCATGGCCAGCTTCTTGGATTCGATTTTGTCGCCCATCGCGGCGATGGCGTTGGCGGGCGGGCCGACAAAGATGATGCCCGCCTCGTCCAACGCCTTGCGGAAGCTTTCGCGCTCCGAAAGGAAGCCATAGCCCGGGTGCACGGCGTCAGCACCGGTCTGCTTGCACGCTTCGATGATCTTGTCCGCGAGCAGATAGGACTGCGCGGCAGGCGGCGGGCCAAGGTGCACCGCTTCGTCAGCCATAAGAACGTGGGGCGAACGGGCGTCCGCATCGGAATAGACCGCGACGGTCTTGATGCCCATCTTCCGCGCGGTACGGATGACGCGGCACGCAATTTCGCCACGGTTTGCGATCAGGATCTTGGTGATTGCCATTATCTGTCCTTGCCCAGTCCTATATGCTGCCGTTCGTTGGTCACTCATGCACCCTCGCCATGCCGGACTTTGTCCCGCACCCCGCCATCTTCCCATGCAACGGCAGCCGGGAAGCGGGGCCCCGGATCAAATCCGGGGTGACGAGCTTGTGCGTTGATATCTTACTCCGCCGCCTCCAGATGCCCGTGCGGCTGCGCCATCATTGGCGTCATCCCGAGCTTTGAAAGCAGCGCGCTATCCTTGTCATCACCAGCATTGGCTGCGGTCAACAGCTTGTCGCCCGTGAAGATACTGTTGGCGCCCGCCATAAAGCAGAGCGCCTGACAGGCCTCGCTCATGCTTTCGCGGCCCGCCGAGAGGCGCACCATTGATTGCGGCATGACGATCCGCGCCACAGCGACGGTGCGGACGAACTCCACCTCGTCGATCTTCGCAAGCGGCGTGTCCTTCAACATGTCGCCCAGAACTGTGCCCTCCACAGGCACCAGCGCATTGATCGGCACGCTCTCTGGGTGCGGCATGGTAGCCAGCGCATGAAGGAAACCGATACGATCGGAGCGCGTCTCGCCCATGCCGACGATCCCACCGCAGCAGACATTGATGCCAGCGTCGCGGACATTTTCCAACGTCTCGATCCGGTCCTCAAAGGTCCGCGTCGTGATGACGTTGGCGTAATTTTCCGGCGAGGTATCGATGTTGTGATTATAATAATCGAGCCCGGCGTCGGCGAGTTGCTTTGCTTGGTCTGACGACAGCATGCCCAGGGTCATGCAGGTTTCCATGCCCATCTGGCGCACGCCCTTCACCATTTCGATGAGCTTGGGCATGTCCCTTTCCTTGGGATTGCGCCACGCCGCGCCCATGCAGAAACGGCCCGAACCATGGTCCTTGGCCTGCGCGGCCGCCTGCAACACAGCCTGAACGTCCATCAGCTTGGTGGCTTTCAGGCCACTTTCCGCTTCCGTCGACTGGCTGCAATAGCCGCAATCTTCCGGGCAGCCGCCAGTCTTGATCGACAACAGGGTCGATAGCTGCACTTCATTGCGCGGAAAGTTCGCGCGATGGATCGACTGCGCTTCGAACATCAGGTCGTTGAAGGGCAAGTCGAACAGCGCGGCAATCTCGTCGCGGGTCCAGTCGGTGCGAGGGGCAGTCTGGGTGGTCAAGCGGCTTCCTCCAGCCCCGCCGGGGGCATGTTGTGGCCGAGGAGGCGCAGCACATCTGCGGCGCATTCCACGACATTGGAACCCGGTCCATAAATCCCCTGCACGCCGGCGTCACGGAGATAGTCATAATCCTGCGGCGGGATGACGCCGCCCGCGATCACCTTGATGTCATTCCGGCCCTTCTCCCGAAGCTGCTTGATGAGTTCGGGAATGAGCGTCTTGTGCCCGGCGGCGAGCGAAGAAGCGCCGACAACATCGGCACCGCTATCCAGGGCCAACACCACGGTTTCCTCAGGTGTCTGGAACAGCGGACCCGACACTACGTCAAAGCCCATGTCGCCGAAAGCCGATGCGATCACGTTGGCGCCCCGGTCGTGGCCGTCCTGCCCCATCTTGGCGATGAGCAGTTTCGGCTTGCGGCCGAGGCGCCGCTCGACGGCCTGCACACCGTCAAGAACCTGTTTCCAGCGGCTGTCCTGCGCATAAGGCTTGGAATAGACGCCCTTCACCGGCGTCGGAACCGTGCCATAGCGATCGAAGCTGTCTTCCATCGCGGAGGAAATTTCCCCCAGTGTGGCGCGGGCACGAGCGCATTCAACTGCCAGAGCGAGCAGGTTGTTTTCTATGCTTGACGGCTTGGCCGCGCCTTCGCGCAGTGCCTGGAGCGCCGCCTGGCACTTCGCCTCGTCACGCTCGGCCTTCACCTTGTTGATGCGGGCAATCTGCGCCTCACGCACCTTCGTGTTGTCGACCTCCAGCGTTTCCAGCAGGTCTTCGTTGGCAAGGCGATATTTGTTGACGCCGACGATGACGTCCTCGCCGCGATCGACACGAGCCTGCCGTGCAGCAGCGGCTTCCTCGATCATTGCCTTGGGCCAGCCTGCCGCCACGGCCTTCGCCATGCCGCCTTCGCCCTCGACGCGATCGATGATCTCCTGCGCCGCGTCGACCAGTTGCTGGGTCAGCGATTCGATATAATAGCTGCCGCCGAGCGGATCGACGACCTTCGTCATCCCCGTCTCTTCCTGGATCACGATCTGCGTGTTGCGCGCGATACGGGCGGAAAAGTCGGTGGGAAGAGCGATCGCTTCATCCAGCGCGTTGGTGTGCAGCGACTGCGTGCCGCCCAGCATCGCGGCCATCGCTTCAATGGTCGTCCGGATGACGTTGTTATAGGGGTCCTGCTCGGTCAGCGAGACGCCCGAAGTCTGGCAGTGGGTACGCAGCATCTTGCTACGTTCATCCTGTGCACCCAGCTTCGTCATAGCGCGGTGCCACAGCACGCGGGCGGCGCGCAGCTTCGCCACTTCCATGAAGAAGTTCATGCCGATCGCGAAGAAGAAGCTCAGACGCCCCGCAAACTTGTCGATGTCGAGGCCCGACGCCACGCCATATTTCACATATTCGATGCCGTCGGCGATGGTGAAGGCCAGTTCCTGCACCTGCGTCGCGCCGGCTTCCTGCATATGGTAGCCGGAAATGGAGATGCTGTTGAACTTGGGCATCTCGCGGCTCGTGTAACCGAAGATGTCGGAGATGATCCGCATGCTTGGCTCAGGCGGGTAGATATAGGTGTTGCGGACCATGAACTCCTTCAGAATGTCGTTCTGAATGGTCCCGTCCAGCAGCTTGCGCTCGACACCCTGCTCTTCACCGGCGACGATGAAGAAGGAAAGGATCGGGATCACCGCACCGTTCATGGTCATGGACACGGACATCTGGTCGAGCGGGATGCCGTCGAACAGGATCTTCATGTCCTCGACGCTGTCGATCGCCACGCCCGCCTTGCCGACGTCGCCGACCACCCGCGGATGGTCGCTGTCATACCCGCGATGGGTGGCAAGGTCGAAAGCGACGCTCAGCCCCTTTTGCCCCGCAGCCAGGTTGCGGCGATAGAAGGCGTTGGATTCCTCCGCCGTCGAAAAGCCCGCATATTGGCGAATGGTCCAGGGACGCCCCGCATACATGGAGGCGCGCACGCCACGCGTGAATGGCGCGAAGCCCGGCAAGCCAGGATCAACGGTGACGTCATCCGCCGTATAGAGCGGCTTGACGGTGATTCCTTCCGGGGTCTCCCAGTTCAGGTCCTTGCCCTTGACCTCCTTTGAAGAGGCGGCGGCCCACTGGTCCAGCGTCGGCTTGTCGGTCATCGTTCCCATTCCCTTCCTCGCCCCATAAGGGGAGAGGATACGCAGGCTTGTCAGCCGGGCTGACTAGCCGAAGTTGGAGAGGGGAAAGCCCCTCTCTGCTGCGACTAAGGCCTGCTTCGCAGCCCAAAGTCTCGCTGCCTCTCCCCTGAAGGAGAGAGGCGAATTAATGGCTGCCCTTCGGCGTCTCCATGATCTCGGTCAGCACCCCGTTCATGTCCTTTGGGTGCACGAAGAAGATCAATGTCCCATGCGCGCCGACGCGCGGTTCGCCGAGCACCTTCTTGCCCAGTCCCTCGAACCACGCCTTGGCTTCATGAATGTCAGGCACCTCGTAGCACATATGATGCTGCCCGCCCGCCGGGTTCTTCGCGATGAAGCCGTGGATCGGGCTGTTCTCCCCCAAGGGTTCGATCAGCTCGATTTGGGTGCCGTCAGTACCGTTCTCACCCGGCGTATCGACGAAGCACACCTTCACGCCCTGCGCTGGCAGGTCAAAGGGGTCATGGATCTTCGTCGCGCCCATCACGTCGCGATAATAGGCGATGCTGGCTTCCAGCGAAGGCGTTGCGACGCCGATATGATTAAGACGACCGAGCTTCATGACTGCCAATCCTTACAGCGGAATATTGTCGTGCTTCTTCCACGGATTTTCGAGCGCCTTGTTGCGCAGCTTGCGCAGGCCAAGGGCGATCCGCTTGCGGGTGGAATGTGGCTGGATCACTTCGTCGATGAAGCCCTTGCCCGCCGCCACGAAGGGGTTGGCAAAGCGATCTTCATATTCCTTGGTCTTTTCGGCGATTTCTTCGGGCGTCTTGCCCCGGAAGATGATCTCCACTGCACCCTTCGCACCCATGACCGCGATTTCGGCGGTCGGCCAAGCGTAGTTCAGGTCGCCGCGCAGATGCTTGGAGCTCATAACGTCATAAGCGCCGCCATAGGCCTTCCGCGTGATGACGGTGATCTTCGGAACGGTCGCTTCTGCATAGGCGAACAACAGCTTTGCACCATGTTTGATGATGCCCGAATGTTCCTGCGCCGTGCCTGGCAGGAAGCCCGGCACGTCCACGAAGGTGACAATCGGAATTTCGAACGCATCGCAGAAGCGGACGAAACGGCCGGCCTTCTTGGAGGAATTGATGTCCAGCACGCCCGCCAGAACCATGGGCTGGTTGGCGATGATGCCAACCGTCTTGCCCTCAACCCGGCCGAAACCACAGATGATGTTGCCCGCATGCGCCGGCTGCACCTCAAAGAAATCACCTTCGTCGATGACCTTCCGGATCAGCTCATGCATGTCATAGGGCTGGTTCGCGTTCGCCGGAATCAGCGTGTCCAGGCTTTCCTCGACACGATCCCACGGATCGGCGCTCGGACGCTCCGGCACCGGCTCCTTGTTCGACGCAGGAAGGAAGTCCACGAAATCACGCACCGCCAGCAGCGCTTCGATGTCATTTTCGAACGCGACATCCGCGACGCCAGACTTGGTCGTGTGCGTCACCGCGCCGCCCAACTCCTCCTGCGTCACGACCTCATTCGTCACGGTCTTCACAACGTCCGGGCCGGTCACGAACATGAAGCTCGAATCCTTCACCATGAAGATGAAGTCCGTCATGGCAGGCGAATAGACGGCACCGCCTGCACACGGCCCCATGATCACGCTGATCTGAGGGACGACCCCGGAGGCCAGCACGTTACGCTGGAAGATTTCAGCATAGCCTGCGAGCGAAGCCACGCCTTCCTGAATGCGCGCGCCGCCGGAGTCGTTCAGCCCGATCACGGGCGCGCCGACCTTCAGCGCCATGTCCATGATCTTGCAGATCTTCATCGCATGCCGTTCAGACACTGCGCCGCCATAGACGGTGAAATCCTGGCTGAACACGAACACGAGGCGGCCGTTGATCGTACCCGACCCGGTGACGACGCCATCGCCCGGGATATGCTGTTCGTTCATGCCGAAGTCGACGCAGTTATGCTCGACATACATGTCCAGCTCTTCGAAGCTGTCCTCGTCCAGCAGCACTTCCAGGCGCTCCCGCGCGGTCAGCTTGCCCTTGGCATGCTGCGCGTCGATGCGGCGCTGGCCACCGCCCAGGCGAGCGGCCTCGCGCTTGGCTTCCAGCTGTTCGATGATGGCGAGCTTCGACATATAGGATATCTCTCCGGTGACGGCACGGATGACTACTGCTGCCCCTTTCCCATGTTTCACGCTTTTCGCAAATGCAAATTTGCCAATTTGCAAATCACGATTTCGCAAATTATGTCTGTGGCATGGCGAGAGGTAATCGTATTTTCGCAGGTCAGCGCTTGCGGCAGTTGCGGCTGGACCATCGGATGGACCAGGCGACAATGGCCTTGGCCCTGGGCATTTCGGTATCCTACCTCAGCCAGCTGGAAAATGATGACCGCCCGTTAACCGCCAAGGTGAAGGCTGCCGTGGCCAGCGCCTTCCCGACCGATTGGGCGAGCTTTGATAGCCGGGAAGAGGAGCAACTGCTCGGCGCCTTCACCTACGCGCTGGCGCATCCTGAGTTGCCCGGCCCGCTGATGGACCCGGAACGGATTGAGAAGCTGCACCTTCAATTTCCCGAATTCGCCGCCCGCTATCTCGATCTCTACAACGCCCACATGCGTGCGAATGAGCGTATCAATATGATTGAGGAGGCAATTGCCAACGATCATGAGGTTCAGGCCCGCCTGCCCTGGGAGGCTGTGCGCGATTGGTTTCACGAGTCCGGCAATTATGTCCATGTCCTCGACTGTCTGGCGGAGGACATGGCCACCAGCGTCACTGCCGGGCAGGTTCTTGACGAAGGGATGCTGGTCGAAGCGCTCGCCCGGCGGCATGGCATCGAAACATTGATCGCCGACACGCCGGATTCCGCGCTGCGGGCATATTCCTCCAACGACCGCCGACTGTTCATTAACGCTGCCCTTCCGGTGGAAAGCCGGAAATTCATGCTGTCGCACCAACTGATGATGCTGGAGGGGCAGGCAGTGATCGCTGATGTGGTCAATCGCGCGGCCCTGCCCGTTGAAGGCGCTGACCGCCTGCTTGCCATCGGGCTTGGCAATTATGCGGCTGGCGCACTGCTGATGCCCTATGCCCCGTTCCGCGCGGCGGCGCGGGAGGTTCGCCATGACATCGACCGGCTCGCGCGGCGCTTCGGGGTGAGTTTCGAACAGGCTTGCCATCGCCTCTCGACCCTCCAGCGTCCCGGCCTTCGCGGAATCCCATTCTTTTTCTGCCGTGTCGACATGGCAGGCAATATCACGAAACGGCACAGCGCCACCCGCCTTCAATTCGCGCGGTTCGGCGGCGCCTGCCCGTTGTGGAATGTGCACGAAGCCGTCGCCATTCCAGACCGCATCAACGTCCAGCTCGGCGAGACACCGGATGGCGTGCGTTATGTCTCGATGGCCAAAGGGCTGGTGAAACCGTCCGGCAGCTATTCGCGCACCCCACGCCGCTATGCCGTCGTGCTGGGTTGCGAAGTCGCGCATGCCGCCAATTTCGTCTATGCCGACGGGCTTCAGCTTGAAATGGAAGGAGCCGCAACTCCGATCGGCATCACCTGCCGCCTTTGCCCGCGCCAAAGCTGTGACCAGCGCGCCTTCCCACCCGCGGACAGGCCGATCCGCGTCGATCCAGACAATCGGCAGATCGTTCCCTATTGGATCGGATAACCCACCCAGCGGCTCATCCCAGCTTGTGCAAACTGGCTCTGTCGATCGTTGTACCGACGGCCTAAGAGTTGACACATGCATCCACTGACTTCCGACACTCGTGACCTTCAGGCAGAGCTTGCAAGCTGCGGCTTTGCGCGCGTAGCGGGACCGGACATGCTTGAGGAATTGGGAATCGGGGACGCTGCATGGGATGCGTTCGCGCGGAGTTGGGACGATCTCGGTCCTGATCTCTACATGGCCGATGGCGGCCGCTACCGGCGTCGCCGCCACGCAGCCTTCGAAGCGAAGCAGGGCCGTTTCGAGCGAAAGCCGCATCAGCCGCATTTTCAAAGCCGCGATTATAACCCACTGAACGGCGACGTGCAGCGCTGGTTCGATCCGGTTCATCAGGACACGGTCGACAATCCCGTCATGCAGGCGATCCTGGCTTATTGCGCAGCGGCCTTTGATCAAGCAGGCTCAAAACGCTGGCATGTGGAAATGCACCAGTTCCGTATCGAGACATGCAAAGATGACGTCGGCAGGCCCACGCCTGAAGGGCTACATCGCGATGGCGTCGACTGGGTATTCGTCATGCTCATCGAGCGCCGCAACGTCAGCGAAGGCGTCACCCGCATCGGTGCGCCGGATGCTACCCCGCTTGGAGAGTTCACGCTTGCCTTGCCCGGCGACAGCGTGCTGATCGACGATCGCCGCATCCTGCATGGTGTCACCGAAATTCACGCGGTCGAACCAGGCATTCCTGCCTGGCGCGACGCCCTTGTCGTGACCTTCGCGAACGACGGCTAAGCCGCAGCGCTTATCGCAACGGCCGATCACTTCAGGAGCACCAGCTCCTCAGCCATGCTGGGGTGCAGCGCGACCGTGTCATCAAACTGATCCTTGGTAAGGCCAGCCTTCACCGCGACCGCCGCGGCCTGTAAAATCTCCGGCGCATCGGGGCCGATCATGTGCAGACCGACGACGCGGTTCGTGGTTGCGTCCACCACCATCTTGTAGAGAGCCCGCTCTTCTCGCCCAGCCAGCACATTTTTCATCGGCCGGAAGTCGGATGTATAGACCTTGACGGTGCCCAGCGTGTTCTTCGCCTGCGCCTCTGTCATGCCGACGCCGGCCAGCGGCGGATGGCTGAACACGGCTGAGGGGACGTAATCATAGTCGACGGTCCGGGGATTGCCGCCAAACACCGTATCGGCGAAGGCATGTCCCTCACGGATCGCGACCGGCGTCAGTTGCAAGCGGTTGGTGACGTCGCCCACGGCGTAGATGCTCTCGCAGCTAGTGCGGCTATAGTCGTCCACCTTGATCGCGCCCTTGTCGTCCAGTTCTACGCCTGCATTCTCCAGGCCCAGCCCATCGACGTGCGGCTGGCGTCCCGTGGCGAACATCACCGTGTCGCAAGGTATCGGATCGCCATTGCTGAAATGCATGCACAGGGTGCCGTCATCATTCTTCTCGATGCGCTCCATCTCCGCATTGAAGCGGAACTGGATGCCTTTCATCGTGGAGATCTGGAGCAGCCGGTCGCGAATTTGTTCATCATAGCCGCGCAGCAGGGTCGCGGACCGGTTGACGATGGTCACATGGCTGCCGAGCTGATGGAATATCCCGGCAAACTCATTGGCGATATAACCGCCACCCACGATCACCATCCGCTTGGGCACGTCTTCCAAGTGAAAGGCTTCGTTGGAGGTAATGCCATGTTCGGCACCTTCCAGGTCCGGCACGGACGGCCATGCGCCTGTCGCGACCAATATATATTTCGCCGTCAATTCGCGTCCGCTGGCCAGCTCGACGGAATGCGGTCCGGTAATCGTCGCCCGCTCGGAGATCAGCTCGACCTTGTGGCTATCCAGCGTGTTACGATAGAGACCCTCCAGCCGATCGACATCGGCCAGCACATTGTCGCGCAGCACCTTCCATTCGAAGTCGCAATCCGGGACATTCCAGCCAAATCGGCGCGCGTCCTTCAAATCCTCGGCGAAATGCGCGCCGTAAATGAGCAGCTTCTTGGGGACGCAGCCCCGAATGACGCAGGTACCGCCGACGCGATATTCCTCTGCGACCGCGACCTTGGCCCCGTGCGCCGCCGCCACCCGCGACGCCCGGACGCCGCCGGAACCTGCGCCAATGACAAAAAGGTCGAAATCATAGTCGCTCATGCTGATCTCCGCTGGATTGCGGCAGGATATGGCGGCTATCCAGCGGAGTTACAAATGGCTTTTGACGGGTTCAGGCTCCGCCAAGGGCCAGATCGATCAGAGCCATGGTGGATGGATCGAAGCCCTTCGCGCCTTCCGTCTCGATGGACTTGGCGATCTCCTTGCCCAACTCGACGCCAAACTGGTCGAACGGATTGATGCCCATCAGTACGGCATTGGCAAAGGTCCGATGCTCGTAGAATGCGATCAATGCGCCGAGCGCATCCGGCGTCACATCTTCCATCAGGATCGTGGTGGAAGGACGGTTGCCGGGATAAGCCCGAGCGGGATCGGCATCATTGTCCTTACCCCGCATCAGCGCCGCGCCCTGGGCGAAGCAGTTCACCAGCAGTGCGCGATGATGCGCGGGGTCCAGAGCGTGGCCCGGATCGATCGAAGCGACGAATTCGACGGGTGCAACGATGGTGCCCTGATGCAGCAATTGGAACACCGCATGCTGGGCATCCGTGCCGACGCCACCCCATGTGATGGGCGCTGTCGGCCCATCAACGGGCTTGCCATCACGGGTCACGCTCTTGCCATTGCTCTCCATTTCCAGTTGCTGGAGATAGGAGGGCAGCAGCCGCAACCGCTCGTCATAGGCGAACAGCGCACGGGTCTGGCACGCCATGACACGCACATAATATTGGTCCACGAACGCGGCAATCAGCGGAGCGTTCTGCGCCGGATCGGACAGGCGGAAATGCCGATCCATGGCCGCCGCGCCCTCAAGCAGGCTCTCGAACGCGTCCCAGCCAAGCGCCAGGGCTGCGGGAAAGCCGATCGACGACCAGAGCGAATAGCGCCCCCCGACTGTCTCGGAAAACGGCAGGATGCGCGTTTCATCCACGCCCCATTCGATCGCCTTGTCCGGATTGGCGGTCAGCGCGATGACCTTGCCATAGGGATCTTCCACGCCTGCCTCTACCAGCCAATTGATCGCACTGGCTGCGTTCAACATGGTTTCCGTAGTGGTGAAGGTCTTTGACGCCACCGCGATCAGCGTCGCTTCGGGATCGAAACGCGCAATCGCCCGCTCCAGCGCCGTGCCATCGACGTTGGAGACAATCGCCACGTCGTAGCGCGCGCCGTCCCCGCCCAGCGCATCGACGATCAGGTCCGGTCCTAGCGCCGACCCGCCGATCCCGATGTGCAGAATGTGGCGGATTGGCCCCAGCGCCTCACCCTCGATCGCATCGATCAGCGCGCGCATCCGGGCATGCAGCATCTTGGCCCGCGACACGCTTTCCGCATTGCCCTCTCCGCGTTCGGCCGGATGCTCTGCCGCGCGGCCCTCGCTATTGTTGATCGGCTCGCCTGCGAAAAAAGCGTCCCGCCATCTGGCGAACTCCTTTTCCTCCGCCAGCTTCAGGAAACCCTCCAGCAGTTCACTGGTCAGGTGCGTCTTCGACCAATCGAACCGAAGAGCCCCCTGCGTAAGCGTGAACTTGCTTAGTCGACCGGGATCCGACGCGAAAACGGACTTCAGTTCGGGCTGCGGGAGCGCCGCAATGGCCTCCAGTGCAGGGCTGGACATGGAAGCGTAAATCCTCATTTTCGTTGAAAGTAACGACACTGCACCTGTCGATTCTCGTCCTTCTTACCCAAGCGGAACGGCCAATGCACCGTCCACTATGCTTGACGGCGGGTTTACAACGCAGCAAAAGCCGCAACGGCCTGTTTTCAAGGCGGATCGAAGGATTAGACAACATAGCATGAGCGCAAAATCCGAAACGCGGGATTTCCTCTGGTTTCTCGCTAAGCTGGCGGTGTTTGTCTTTGTCCTGCGCAGCTTCATCGTCTCGCCGTTCAATATTCCGTCTGAATCGATGCAGCCGCGCCTGCTGATCGGCGACTATCTGCTCGTCGCCAAATGGCCCTATGGCTATTCGCGCTACTCGTTGCCCTTCAATCTGCCCCTGATCCCGGGCCGCGTCCTCGCCTCCACGCCCAAGCGCGGCGACGTGGTAGTATTCAAGGCTCCACCGAGCCAGAAGAATGATTACATCAAGCGGGTCATCGGCCTGCCCGGTGACATGATCTCGGTGCGCGGCGGCACGCTCTATCTGAACGGCGAGGCCATTCGCAAACAGAAGGTCGCCGACCTCGTCATTCCCGTCTCGCCCAACATGCTGGACGCCGCGGCGAAGGAGGGAAGCCCTTCGCCCTGTTATCGCCCGAAATTCGAAGAAGACGCGCCTGGCGGCGGTCGCCAGTGCCGCTATCCGCAATATCGGGAAACGCTGCCGGGCGGCAAAAGCTATAATGTCCTCGATCTCGTTCCCGACGGGGCCGCTGACGATCGCGACACGGTGCTGGTGCCGGAAGGTCATCTCTTCATGATGGGCGACAACCGCGACCGCAGCGCCGACAGCCGCTTCCCGGCGGTCGAAGGCGGCGGCATCGGACTGGTGCCGGAGGAAAATCTGGTTGGAAAGGCGATGATCTCCGTCTTCTCGACGGACGGCAGCGCTAATTGGCTGCTCCCCTGGACATGGTTCACCGCAGCGCGCTGGAACCGCATCGGGGAAGGCTTTTGACAAGGGCGGACACGTCTGGCTGGCTCGCCGGGCTGATCGGACGAGCGCCCAAGGATGAAGCCCCGTTTCGTCAGGCGCTCACGCATGGCAGCGCGAACGCCGTCAATTATGAGCGACTGGAGTTTCTCGGCGATCGCGTCCTGGGCTTGATCGTTTCCGAATGGGTTTATGAACGGTTCGCAACTGAACCTGAAGGTAAGCTTTCGCGCCGCTTCAATGCGTTGGTGTCGGGTGAAACATGCGCCGACGTCGCACGGGCGGCGGGTGTGCCGATGCACCTCGTGCTTGGCAAGCAGGCACGCGACGATGGCGCCGCCGATAGCGACAATGTGCTGGGTGACGTCATGGAGGCGCTGATCGGCGCACTCTATCTCGAAGCCGGCCTGGACGACGCCCGCGCGCTTGTCCGTCGCCTTTGGGCAAACCGGGTCGACACGCAGGAAAGCGCGCCCAAACATCCCAAATCCGCCCTTCAGGAATGGGCAGCCGCCAATCGCCGCAAGCCGCCCGAATATGCGATGACCGACCGCTCCGGGCCCCATCACGCGCTGCGCTTCACTGTCACCGTCAGCATCAAGGGTGCGGGGGAAGCAAGCGCGACAGGAGCAAGCAAGCAGGAGGCCGAGACGGCTGCGGCGAAGGCGCTGTTAGATAAGCTCTCCGCTTAAGCCAGCCACTCCTCCGTTCGCCCTGAGCTTATCGAAGGGCTCCGCTCCCTTGTTAGAACACCACGTCTTTCCGGGCCTACATTCCTCACCGCATGGACCGCAGCTTTACACCGGCCACACTCAAAACCGGCGACCCGTAAAACTGGTCTGGTCGCAGCAGGTCGGCACGCGTATGGAAGCGCTGGAAGCTGAGCGTCAAGTCGAGGGCTGGAACCGCGCCAAGAAACTCGCGCTCATACGCCAGGATTGGAAACTGATTTCTACCTTGGCGCGCTCGAACAAAGAAAATTAGTGCCCTTTTAAAAGCTCAGGGCGAACGGAGTTATTGCTTGACGATTGATCTTGAATCCCAGCGCTGCGGCGTCATCGCCATCGTGGGCGCTCCCAATGCCGGCAAGTCCACGCTGGTGAATGCGCTGGTTGGCCAGAAGGTCGCGATTACCAGCCCGAAGGCGCAGACCACCCGCACCCGTGTCATGGGAGTCGCGATCGAAGGCGATGCGCAGATCGTCCTCGTCGACACGCCCGGCATCTTCGCGCCCAAGCGACGCCTTGACCGCGCGATGGTTCAGGCCGCGTGGGGCGGCGCGCAAGGGGCTGACCTGATCGCACTCATTGTCGACGGGAAGGCGGGTCTCGGCCCCAAAATGGAACCAATCATCGAAGCGCTAAGCCATCGAGCCGAACGCAAATGGCTGATCCTCAACAAGGTCGATATCGCGATTAAGGAAAAGCTGCTGGTCCATACCCAGAGGCTGTATGAACGGATCGGCTTTGACGAGACGTTCTTCATCAGCGCCGCGACCGGCGACGGTCTCGCTGAACTCAAGACTGCCTTTGCCAATGCCATGCCCGAAGGGCCTTGGCATTTTCCGGAGGATCAGGTCTCCGATGCCACCGATCGCATGCTGGCGGCCGAAATCACGCGTGAGCAGCTCTATCATCAGCTCCATGCCGAATTGCCCTATGCCGCTGCGGTCGATACCGAGAAATATAACGAGCGCGAGGACGGCTCAGTCGAAATCCACCAGCAAATCCTCGTCGCCCGCCCCACCCAGAGGGCCATCGTGCTTGGGAAGGGCGGTCAGCGCCTGAAGGAAATCGGCTCCAAGGCACGCGCTGAACTGGCGCAACTGCTTGGGGTGAAGGTTCACCTCTACCTCCACGTGAAGGTGAAGGAGGATTGGGAAGATGATCGCTTCATCTATCGCGACATCGGCCTCGACTGGGTGGAATGAGCACGCTCTAAAAGTTTCACGCTAGAAACAGTCAGCATGGCGCTTCGTTGATGCGCCATGCTCAAGCCCATCGTAGGCACCTCCGTTCGCCTTGCGACTGTCAAAGGGCACCTCCTTTCAAGGGAGGAGCGACAATTCGACAGCTTCAGCCCGAACGGAGGCTCCCTTCACTCCGTCTCGGCCGCCTTCTTCTTCGCAGGCGCTTTCTTGGCCGCTGGCTTCTTGGCAGCTCCATCCTTCTTTGCCGCTGCCTTTTTCGCGGGCGCTTTCTTCTTCCCCTTCTTCGCAGGGGCCGCAGCCGCCCGCGCGTCGATCAACTGCGCCGCTTCCTCCAGCGTCAAGGCGTCCTGCTCGATGGTCTTGGGCAAAGTCGCGTTGGTCGTGCCATCAGTGACATAGGGGCCATAGCGCCCTGCCATCAGCTTGATGTCCGCCTCGGTGCGCGGATGTTTGCCCAGCACCTTGAGCGGCTCGCGCGATGCCCCGCCGCGCGGCCCCTTGTTCGCCGCGTCGGCAAGCTTCGCCACCGCGCTGTTCATCCCCACCTCGAAAATCTCGGCGGTCGAGGACAGGCGGCCATATTTGCCGTCATGGAGCAGATAAGGCCCAAAGCGGCCGATATTCGCCACGATCGGCTTGCCCGTCTCGGGATGCAATCCAACCTCGCGCGGCAGGCTCAGCAGCTTCACCGCCCAATCAAGCGTCAGTTCTCCATCCGGCAGGTCTTTGGGAATGGAGCCACGCTTGGCCTCCTTGCCCTCGCCCATCTCGATATAAGGGCCAAAGCGCCCGGACTTGCGGACGATATCCTGCCCGGTCTCGGGATGCTGCCCCAGCACCTCCGGTCCCTTGTCCTCGGCACCGTCGCTGCCGCCCGGCTGCCCGAACTTGCGCGTATATTTGCACTCCGGATAGTTGGAGCAAGCGATGAACGCGCCAAACCGCCCTCCGCGCAATGCCAACTGTCCATCGCCACACATGGGGCATGCACGCGGATTGCTGCCGTCCGCCTTTGGCGGGAACAGCATCGGCTCCAGAAATTTGTCCAGTTCCGCCGTGATATCCGACGGCTTCTGTTACATGACCTCTGCGGTCTTGGGCTTGAAGTCTCGCCAGAAGGCTTCCAGCACCGCCTGCCATTGAGCACGCCCGCCGGAAATCTCATCCAACTCGTCTTCCAGCCCCGCCGTGAAGTCGTAGCTGACATAGCGTTCGAAGAAGCGCTCCAGGAACGCCGTCACCAGCCGCCCGCTCTCCTCGGCAAAGAAGCGGTTCTTCTCCACGCGGACATAATCGCGATCCTTCAGCACCTGAAGCGTTGAGGCATAGGTGGACGGCCGCCCGATCCCCAGTTCCTCCAGCTTCTTGACCAGCGAAGCTTCCGAATAGCGCGGGGGCGGCTGCGTGAAATGCTGCTCAGCCGTCACCTTCTTCTTGGCCGGCGCGTCACCGGCGACAAGGCGCGGCAGCAGCTTGCTGTCGTCATCCTCGGCGTCATCGCGCCCTTCTTCATAGAGCGCCAGGAAACCGGGGAAGATCACCACCTGCCCGGTCGCCCGCAACGCATGCTGCCCGGTGCCATCGACCAGGTCGATCACCGTCCGCTCCAGCCGCGCGGAAGCCATCTGGCTCGCCAACGCCCGCTTGAAAATCAGGTCATAGAGCCGCGCGTGATCACCCGATCCGGCCTTGTCCCGACTGAACTCGGTCGGGCGAATGGCTTCATGCGCCTCCTGCGCATTCTTGGCTTTGGTCTGATACTGACGCGGCTTTTCCGGCAGATAACCACCATCATAGCGTTCCGCGATCGCCTTGCGTGCGGCAGAAATGGCGCTGCCGTCCATCTGCACGCCGTCGGTACGCATGTAGGTGATCGCCCCATCTTCGTAGAGCTGCTGCGCGATCCGCATCGTGTGACTGGCCGAAAAGCCCAGCTTGCGCGCGGCTTCCTGCTGGAGCGTCGACGTGGTGAAAGGCGGCGGGGGGTTGCGCGAAACCGGCTTGGTCTCGACCTTCTCGACCGTGAAGCGCCCTGCCTCCACGTCCGCCTTCGCGGCCATGGCGTCGCCTTCCTTGCCGATCGTCAGCCGGTCGATCTTCTCGCCCTTCCAACGCACCAGCCGTGCGGTGAAGCCCTGTCCGCCCTGCTCCATGTCAGCCGCAATCGACCAATATTCCTGAGGCACGAAGCTTTCGATCTCACGCTCGCGTTCGACCACCAGCCGCAATGCGACCGATTGAACGCGCCCGGCCGACTTCGCCCCCGGCAACTTGCGCCACAGCACCGGCGACAGGGTAAAGCCCACCAGATAATCGAGCGCCCGCCGCGCCCGATAAGCGTCGATCAGATCCTCATCCAGCGCACGCGGCTGCGCCATCGCATCGGTCACCGCCTGCTTTGTGATCGCGTTGAACGTCACGCGGTCCACCTTTTGCGGCAGCGCCTTCTTCGCCCGCAGCACTTCCTGTACATGCCAGCTGATCGCCTCGCCCTCGCGATCAGGGTCAGTCGCCAGGATCAGGCGCGTCGCCTTTTTGGCTTCGTCGGCAATAGCCTTCAGCTGCTTGCCCTTGTCGCCATAATTTTCCCACTGCATGGCAAAGCCATTGTCGGGGTCGACCGATCCATCCTTCGGGGGCAGGTCGCGGATATGGCCATAGCTGGCGAGGACGTGGAAATCGCCGCCCAGATATTTCTCGATGGTCTTCGCCTTGGCCGGCGATTCAACGATAACAAGCTGCATTCATGCCCCGGTCTTTAAAGTGCTCTCACGTACACGCGCGAGTCTGGAAGGCGCTGAGCCTCTACGTCAAGGGTGTCACGACAGGCTGACCTTGCCGCCCGCATGTCGCTCCAGCCGCCCTGCCAGTTCCAGCTCCAGC
Organism: Pseudomonadota bacterium; assembly: GCA_023433445.1. Classification (GTDB taxonomy): domain Bacteria; phylum Pseudomonadota; class Alphaproteobacteria; order Sphingomonadales; family Sphingomonadaceae; genus Sphingobium. Next base: position 24,066 of record JAEZCS010000018.1, read on the forward strand.
AGCACGGTCTGAACGATGGCGGGGCTGAGGGCCGAGAGGCGGATCACCTCATCCACCGGCACCGGCGCATGGCCGAGCAAGTCCAGTACGATCTCCCGCTCCTGCCCCGCAACATCCGACGAAACCGGCGCGGCACTGAAGTCGAGCCGCCCCTGCCTGACCATCCGCGGGTCGATACCGCCGATGGCCTCGATCACGTCCGCGCCGTTCTGCACGAGCGTAGCGCCCTCGCGAATCAGCTGGTTGCATCCTTGTGCTCTTGGGTCGGCGGGCGACCCTGGCACGGCCATGACTTCGCGTCCTGCTTCGACAGCTAATCTCGCGGTGATGAGTGAACCCGACTTCCGCGCAGCCTCGACCACCACCGTTCCGGCCGCAAGCCCGGCAATAATGCGATTGCGCGCGGGAAAATGCCGCGCCAGCGGCTGCGTGCCGGGAGGATGTTCTGTCACCAGCAACCCTTCGCTAGCCACCTGCTCCTGTAATTCAGCATTTTCTGGCGGAAAGACGACATCGATGCCGCAGGCTATGACTGCGATCGTTCCCGTCGCGACCGATCCCTGATGCGCCGCTGTGTCGATGCCCCGTGCGAGGCCAGATACGACCACGGCTCCCTGTTGCCCCAACTCCTGCGAAAGGGTGCGCGCAAAGCGGCAGGCGGCGGCCGAAGCGTTCCGGGCACCCACCATCGCTACGCACTGACGCCCGGTCAGCTCGACATCCCCGCGCACGATCAGCGCGGGCGGGGACCCATCCATTTGCTCCAGCAGAAAGGGATAATCCTGATCCCCCATCAGCAGGTAGCGCGCGCCAAGCGCCCGACTGCGGGCAATCTCTTTCTCGACTGCGCCGGCGTCCGCCACGGCAGCCTTGCCTCCACCCCGCGCGGCAAGCTCAGGGACAGCGCGCAGGGCCTCACTCGCTTTTCCGAAACGAGCCATCAACTGACGAAACGTAACCGGCCCGATGCGCGGCGAACGGATCAGGCGAAGGCGATCGAACCGCTCCTGCTCGCTCACCCCTTCGCCGCCCCGATCTTGGGCTCTGTACCTTTTGTCAGACGCGCGATGTTCGCCCGATGCCGCCACAGCAGGATCAGCGCCATCGATAGCGTCACGGGGACGAGATCGATCCGATCCATCAACCACATCGCGATCGGGGCGCTGATCCCCGCCGCCATCCCGCCCACGGATGACCATCGCGTACCGAAAAGCGCACCCAGCCAAACGACCGCAAAGACGATCCCGGCAGGCCAGTGCAGCGCCGTCACCACGCCCATCATGGTCGCGACGCCTTTGCCGCCCGCAAAGCGCAGCCACACCGGATAGCAATGCCCGATAAAGGCCATCGCCCCGGCCATCGGCCCGCCATTATCGACCAACGCCGCGCCGATCAGCACAGCTGCCGCGCCCTTCAGCAGGTCGAGCAGCAAGGTCGCTGCGGCGAGCCCCTTCCGCCCGGTCCGCAGCACGTTGGTCGCGCCGATGTTGCCTGACCCGATCTGCCGCAAATCCCCGGCCCCCGTGACGCGCGTCAACAGCAGGCCAAAAGCTATGGACCCCAGCATATAGGATATCAGCAGGACGAATGCGGGAAGTAGCCAGGGAAGGTTCATGATCTCGCCGAAATGATTGCGGCGCGACCATAGCGTTGCCGCTGCCATGGGCAATGGCGAAGCTGTGATTTTTGGAGAG
>JAEZCS010000024.1 GCA_023433445.1 Pseudomonadota bacterium
GACGTAGGGGACGTGGCGCAAATGGTTGCCCCGGAAAATCAGCCATTTATCGCGCAGGACGAGGCTGGACTTTCGGCGGCGCTCGGTCAACTGGCCGCCAGTGCCGATCTTCGCATCCGTCTTGGCGAGGCAAATCTGCGCCGGGCGCAGCGCGACTTCGAAGAAGCTGCGATGGTTGATGCCTATGCGGGGCTTTATGGACAGGCACTATCCAGCCCTCATATTTTGCGGTAGGGCGCGCCCGTTATTCGTCATCGGTCGCGAAAGCTGCTATAGAGCGGCGTTCAGTCGACGGATGACCCAGCAGCTGTTGCGCGGGAGATTATGTTGTTCAAGGGTTTGAAGCCCATCATCTATGGTGGTCGTGAAGTCTGGCCGCTGGTCGAGGGCGGCAAGGGTGTGGCCGTGTCCAATCATGCCAGCTCCGGCGCATGGGCAGCGGCAGGGGGCATCGGTACCGTATCCGCTGTCAATGCCGATAGCTATGACAGCATGGGCAACATCATCCCGCAAATCTATCATGGCCGCACCCGCCGCGATCGCCATGAAGAATTGGTCGCCTACGCAATCGACGGCGCGGTCGAACAGGTTAAGCGTGCCTTCGAAATTGCCGGTGGCAAGGGCGCGATCAACATCAACGTACTCTGGGAAATGGGCGGCGCTCAGCGCGTGCTGCACGGCGTCCTGGAAAAGACCAAAGGCATGGTCGCGGGCGTCACCTGCGGCGCAGGAATGCCTTACAAGCTAAGCGAAATCGCCGCTTCCTACGGCGTAAGCTACCTTCCCATCGTTAGCTCCGGCCGCGCCTTCCGTGCGCTGTGGAAGCGCGCCTATTCGAAGGCATCGGAATGGCTGGCAGCAGTGGTTTATGAAGATCCGTGGCTGGCGGGCGGCCACAATGGCCTTTCCAACGCGGAAGATCCGCGCCAACCGCAGGACCCGTATCCCCGTGTGCGCGACCTGCGTGCGACGATGCGCGAAGGCGGTATTTCCGACGATGTGCCGATCGTCATGGCTGGCGGCGTATGGCACCTCAAGGATTGGAACGACTGGATCGACAATCCGGAACTGGGCGCCATCGCGTTCCAGTTTGGCACGCGTCCGTTGCTAACCCAGGAAAGCCCCATCCCACATGAGTGGAAGCAGCGTCTCACGCAGCTGGAACCGGGCGACGTGCTACTGCATCGTTTCTCACCCACTGGATTCTACAGCTCCGCTGTTCGCAATCCCTTCCTGCGTCAGCTGGAAGCGCGCTCGGAACGTCAGATTCCGTTCAGCACGGAACAGGCCGGCGATCACACGCATCAACTGGACGCGGGCGTCAAGGGCAAGAATTTCTGGGTGACGCGCGGCGACTTGCTGCGTGCGCGCGAATGGGTGGGGCAGGGCTTCACGTCCGCGCTCAAGACTCCTGACAACACGCTCGTATTCGTCACCGAGGAAGAGAAGGCAGAAATCCGCAAGGATCAGACCGACTGCATGGGCTGCCTCAGCCAGTGCGCCTTTTCGAGCTGGATGGACAGTGAGACGAATTCAACGGGCCGTCTTGCCGACCCGCGAAGCTTCTGCATCCAGAAATCGCTGCAGGAGGCGGTGCATGGCGGGGATCTGGACAAGAACCTTCTTTTCGCTGGCCATGGCGCGTACAAGTTCAAGCAGGATCCCTTCTATTCCAATGGTTTCGTGCCGACGGTAAAGCAGCTTGTAGACCGGATATTGACGGGCGACTGATGGCGGAAATCCAGGGATTGGCGGTGCTGGAATATCACACGCCCTATTTCGACATAGTACGCCCGGGACAGTTCGTCTTCTGCGCAGTCTCGGGCGCGCGGGTTGAGCTAGATGACCTCAAATACTGGAGCGCGGAATTTCAGGAGGCGTATCGCGGCCCGCTAGAGGCGACGCAATCCTTTCTGCGACATCGCGGCATGGCACCGGCCTGAAGGCCACGCCCAGTTTTTGTTCCTTTTAGCGGCGTAGTGCGTTATCCTCTTCATGCAGGCGACAAAGATCGCCGCAATTGGAAGGATGTCGAGGATGTCGCGTTTGGATATCTATGGCGATCGTGTGTGCGTCGTCACCAGTTTCCTCATTGTGGGCTGGTTCCTGTACGACATTTTCGTCGGCTAGCTTCGCGCAAAGCCCAATTGGCGACAGCTAAAGCAAAGCTATGTTTCTATTCTCTATGAATCGGTAGACAGGTGCGGAGCTTAACGCTTCGCGGCTTTTGAAGGATGACAGCTTGCTCCGCGTCAACAACGGCTAAAGCGCACGGCCCCATGCGACCACGCAAGGTTTCGTGTTCCTCCGCACAAGGAGAAGACGATGAAACCCCACACCGTTATTGCGCGTCGAAAACGCCAGCATGAAAGAGCCAGGGACATTTATATTCCCCACTCATCCTGGTCCCGCCAGTCGCAAGCAGCGGCTAGCACGGCACTCGCACCTGAAGATTTCTGGGCCCGTTTAGGGCTCTGATCAGCGGAAAACGACGGTCTTGCTGCCGTTCAACAACACCCGGCGGTCGGCGATCCATCCGACCGCCCGGGCCAGCACCTGCGCCTCGATATCGCGGCCGATGCGGATCATGTCTTCTGCCGTTGCACGATGGTCGACGCGCTCTACCGCTTGCTCAATGATCGGCCCTTCGTCCAGATCAGCGGTCACGAAATGCGCCGTCGCGCCGATCAATTTGACGCCTCGTTCGTGGGCGCGGTGATAGGGGCGAGCACCCTTGAACCCGGGTAGGAAGCTGTGATGAATGTTGACGCAGCGCCCCTCCAACCGCTTGACCAGATCTTCTGACAGGACCTGCATGTAACGCGCGAGGATCAGATAGTCCGATCGGGTCCGTTCAAATATATCGACGATGGCTGCTTCCTGTCCGGCCTTATCGCCATTGGCAGGCAGTTCATGATAGGGAATGCCGTGCCATTCGGTGATCCGGCGCATGTCGGGATGGTTCGACACGACGCCCATGATGTCGACGGCCAATGTTCCCGTCTGCCAGCGGTGCAACAGGTCGGCCAAGCAATGCGAGCCTTTCGAAACTGCCAGCAGCATTCGCGGCTTTTCCAGCGCTGCGCTGATCCGCCACTCCATGCCGAATTCAGATCCTATGCCATCGAACGCCGCCTGCAACTGTTCCGTATTGGACATACGGTCATCGGTCGCTTCGAACGCGACGCGCATGAAGAAGCGTCCGGCCTCCCTGTCGGCATATTGTTGGCTGTCCGTTATGAAACCGCCGCGCTCAGCCAGGAACTGGCTGACGGCCGCAACAATGCCGACGCGGTCGGCGCAGACCAGCGTCAGCACCCAAGAGGGGAAAACCGGATTGTTCAAAAGTGGCCTCCGCGAATAATCGGGAAAGCCGTTGCCTTATGCCGCCCCCGTGAGCAAGCGGTTAAAGCTGGTCGATGAATACAACCGACAGGATCGTGAAAGCCGCTCGGGCTCCCAAAATTGAGTGCTGAAACTTGCGCCTACATCTTCCTGGGCATGCAATCTGCGCCGGCAGCCTTTATCGCACCGCATAGCTTTGAAGCTTCGGCACTGCTCGCAAAGGGGCCGGCCTGCAACCTCGTCATTGCGCCGCCCTTCACCAGGTAATGCTGATAGGCTGACAGGCCGGCCACCTTTACGCGCAGGCTGTTCCAAAGCGCCTTGGCCCTTCCTTCCTCGCTGAAGGCCCCCAATTGCACCCTCCATGGTCCGCTGGCTGCGATCTTGGCTTCAGGCTTGCTGCTGTCTTTCACCTTCTCGGCCACAGGCTTCAACGTCGGTGCCGCTGCAGCGAGCTTGGGCGGTTCATTCTTCGGTTTGGATAACGGCTTGGCAGGTGAAGGCGTCTTCATATCCTGAACAGTCGGCAAAGCAGCACTTGCAGGAGAGGGCGATTCTTCACGCAGAACGGGCGTGCTGGACAGGCGGCCATTGGCTTCGGACAGCGCCGCCACTTCCTTTTGCCCCATGTCCCGCGCCATGGCGAGGCCCTGCTGCCGCTGCTCGGCAGGGACATATTTGTCCATCTGTTTCAGGCTGGCCGTTGCCTGCGCCAACCCTGCGGCCGATGCCCGGCTCATCAGAGCATAGGCGCGGGGCCAGTCCTTGGCAGCAATGTCGCCGTTGAAAAGCGCCGTTCCCACAATATATTGCGCACGCGGTTCGCCCCGCATCGCTGATCGCTCAAGATAGGGCAGGGCGTTTGCCCGCTCTCCCTGCTGGAACATCAAAAGCCCCAGATTGTCCTCGGCCCGCACGTGCCCCTGCGCCGCGGCTTTGCGATACCAATCAAGGGCCGCTGCCATATCGGCTTTGACGCCCCGGCCCAACTTGTTTGCCTGACCCAGGTTGAACTGCGCATCGGGATCGCCTGCCTGCGCGAGCGGCCGCCAAAGGCTCACGGCCTTGTCATAGTCGCCTTGCTGCCAGGCATCGACGCCCGCCTTTACATCGGCGTGGGCAGGCGGCGCGATGCTCAGCATGGTTGCTGCGGCCAAGATGCCCCAAATGTGCTTCATGTCCATATGCTCCTGAAACAACAGCGTCACCGCAGCCTATGCTTGAACAAGGTTAATGCACACTTAGCATTGAGGAAGCGACTCTTGATAGTGGGCTTCATCTTCCGTCGACATCGAAGGATGCGGTCATGTTAACCAAATCTTAGGCGCGGCCATGGCAGTCCAATGCGTAATTGGATTTTCTGGGGGAAACGCGCGTGCGCATACTCGCATTGGCATCGCAAAAGGGCGGATCTGGAAAGACCACCTTGTCTGGTCATCTGGCCGTGCAGGCACAGAGGGCTGGCGCTGGTCCGGTGGTTCTTATCGACATCGATCCCCAGGGCTCGCTGGCAGATTGGTGGAATGAGCGTGAGGCGGAATTCCCCGCATTTGCTCAAACGACGGTCGCCCGTCTCGCAGCGGATCTTGAGATACTGCGGCAACAGGGCTTCAAGCTTGCCGTCATCGACACGCCTCCGGCCATCACCATCGCGATCCAGAGCGTCATTTCCGTTGCCGAACTGATCGTGGTGCCGACCCGCCCAAGCCCTCACGACCTCCGCGCTGTAGGGGCCACGGTCGACCTGTGTGATCGGGCAGGCAAGCCGCTCATCTTCGTCGTGAACGCCGCCACGCCCAAGGCGCGCATCACGTCGGAAGCCGCCGTTGCGCTTTCCCAGCATGGCACTGTCGCGCCCGTGACCCTGCACCATCGTACGGACTTTGCCGCATCGATGATCGATGGCCGCACGGTCATGGAGGTAGATCCCAACGGCCGCTCGGCAAACGAGGTTACGCAATTGTGGAGCTATGTCTCCGACCGCCTAGAAAAGAATTTCCGCCGGACAGTCTTCTCGGTCCCCAATGGGACGGCAGGCACCAGCGGCGCGGTTCGCCCTGCGACGGGTGGCTTCGGCCGCCGCGTCGTCGGCCAGTAAGGGAGGGATGACAATGGCCGAACCAAAGCCTCTCGCTTCGCTGACCTCTGGACTGCTCGCCCGCAAGGGCGCTGCTCAACCTGCCATGCGCCGCCCCGTCATGGGCTTTGGCCAGCAGGCGACAGCGGCCCTGATGCAGGACGATCTTGGCTGGAATGACATGGGTTTCGATGTGACCGAGCCCGAGCCTGTTCCTGCCGAGCCTCGCGCCGTGGTCGGCCTGACTCCGATGACGCAGCCGCCGGTTGCCGCGCCTGTGCCGACCGTGATGGTCGAGCGGGAAGAACTGGCAGAGCGCATGGAAGCAGCGGTCAAGACAATCGCCCCTGTCAAGCGCGCAGCCTCGAAGGGCCGCAAAGCCGCCTTTACGCTGCGCTTGGACTCGGATCGTCATCTGAAGCTTCGCCTTGCAAGCGCGGTCGTGGGCCGTTCCGCTCAGCAGATGGTGACCGAAGCTCTGGATAATTTCCTCGCCGGCTTGCCGGAAATCGAAAAGCTCGCGCAGCAACTGCCGCGCGACGAAGCGAAGTAAAGGACCAGCCATGAAGCGCAGCGCTATTTATAAAGCGGCACTTTCGTCGCTGATCGTTGGGACCACAATGGTCGGCTGCACGGGGGCGGCGTTTCGCCCCTCTGCCATGGCCGCGCCCAAGCAGGATTCGGCTCGCGCCACCGCCGCCATCGAAAAGGCCCTCACCGGCCGGGATGGGCCCCGCGCAGTTGCAGCGGCTGAGTTGGCGGTCGAGGCTGCACCCCAGGATGGGAACTACCGGCAATTGCTTGGCCGAGCCTATATCGCGAGCGGTCGCTTCGTTTCAGCGGAAGCTGCTCTGAGCGACGCCATGACGCTTGGCAACCGGGACCCGCGCACGATCATCAGCCTGGCGCTGGTGAAAGTGGCGCTAGGCAAGAATGACGCGGCTCGCGAACTGCTTGCGACGAATGCGGACATTGTTCCTGCCAGCGACTATGGCCTCGCCATGGCGATGGCAGGCGACCCGGCAGAGGGCGTCCGCATACTGTCTGAAGCCATTCATGATCCGTCGGCTACCGGGCGGACACGCCAGAACCTGGCCTACGCCTACGCTCTGGCGGGGCGCTGGAAAGATGCGCGCGTCATGGCGGGGCTGGATCTTGATCCGCTGGCCGCCAATCAGCGCATCGCACAATGGGCGCAGACAGCTGCTCCTGATTTTGCGCAGCAGCGTATTGCTGTTTTGATGGGTGTCACCTTTGACGGCAGTGACGCCGGCCAGCCGGTCGCTCTGGCTCTCGCACCCGAGGTCGTTCCGGTTCAAATGGCTAAGGCAGTTTCGCCAGAAACGCCTGCCGCCCCGGTTGCTGAACAGATCGCATCGACTGACGTTGCGCAGGTAAAGGTCGTCCAACCGACTGCTGATTTCACCCCTTATGTCGCCCCCGCAGCGCCTCGGGCCAAGGTTAAGAGCGCGTCGGCCAGCCTTTCGACACCCATTCGCACGCCGCTGGCGGCTCGCCAGCCGATCCGTTTTGACGGAAAAGGCAACAGCGCATGGGTCGTTCAACTTGGCGCTTATGCCAACACCGCTATCGCCAAGGAAAAATGGTATGAGATGGCGAGCCGCAACAGCGCGATTTCAGCTTTGCCGGTGCTGACCAGCCAGATCACCGTAAATGGCGTCAGCTATGCTCGCCTCGCTGTCAGCGGCTTTGACGATCGCGTTGAGGCAGACGCGCTATGCCGCGCCATCCGCGCTCGCCGTGGTCAATGCTTCGTGCGGGAAAAGGCGCCCGGCGCAGCCCCACAGCGTTGGGCGCTCGCATCCAAGCCACGCCAGTTCGCGTCGCGCTGAAAAAACCACATTCTTTGATCTGATGACCTCGCCTTCCTTGTGGAGGCGAGGTTTTTCGTGCCTGCGATCTTGAGGTTCAGTAATCTCTGCCGGTAGCGCCTGTTTTCGGGCGCTACCGGCCTTACCGATGAACTAAGTTAATTCAGCGACCCGCTCATAACGCATAATCGATCTGCGCCCAGAATCTTTTCGAGTCGGCGTCTCCTGGAAAGCTGGCTGCGCCTTTACGCTGATAATCGGCATATTTGACGAGCGCGCTTAGGTGCTTATCGATCTTGAGCGTGACCTGCGCATTATATTCGTCGCCGTAATGGATCGACATCCGGTCGCTGCTGAAATGATGATAGGTGAAGGATGCGACCAGCGGGCCCGCCTTGCCGATCTTGGGCACGGTATAGCCGATACCCGCATAATAGTCCTGAATGCCGGTTCCTGGCGTGGTCAGGAACTTGTCGGCCCAGCCGTTGAATTTATGCAGCGTCGCGAAGGGGGTCTGGAAGGCGAAGCCGCCTGCAACGCCGGTCGCGCTGGCATCGGAGCCGAGCAGTTCATATCCGCCGGTCAGCTTGAATGCAGCGACGTCCAGCGCGAGCTCCGCCGCGGCAAAGTCCGCCGAATAATCGATCGGATTGCTCCTATAGTCGCTTTGATGCGCATAGCTGGCGAGGTAGCTGAGCTTCACCTTTTTCGACAGCGGTACCGCGCCTATGAAGCGTGCGCCATAGGTCTGGCTGCTATTCCGGAGTAACGCCGTTACAGCTTCATCCTGATCGACCAGGTAAGCAAATCCGGTCAGCGTGCCTAGCTTGGTCTTGTAGGAAACATTGGCGAAAATATTGTCGCCGTCGATTTGAGTCGGCCGGCCGGCCGCGCCGAACTTGCCGCCATCTATGCCCCAGATGGTCCGCGCCGAAATCGCGTAGGTCACATCGACCTTCAGGTTCTTGACGCCCATATATTCGACCCGCACGGCATCGAAAGTTTGCTCATTCTGGCGCCAAGCCACCGATCCGACGAAGCGCTGGTCATCCAGATTGATCCGCTGCCGACCCAGGGTGACGACCAGCGGCTTGGTGCGATATTGAAGCTGAAGACGGTTCAGCTCGACATTTTCCGGGTCTGGCACGATGGGATAGAGCGTCTTGCCATTGACCCCGCTATTGTAGCTTTCGTCGATTGCCAGCGTGCCTTCCCCTTCGGCCAGGAAGGCGAACGGTCCTTTGGAAATCTCTCCACCGGCTCTCAGGCGCACGGTCACCGCATGTGCGTCGCGATCGCTGGTCAGCGGAGCAGGGCCATCCTGATCCACCGTCTCGTATCGCAGACGCGCCTCAATAATCGGCTTGAACATGACGTCCTGCGCCAATGCCGGGCCTGTGATGGCAGTTAAGGCCGTTGCTGACAAAAGGAATGATACTCTACTCATAAATCCCCCTTCAAATGCTCCCGATGGTTTTTTTCGGCCTCTTCAGAGCATCCTCTCCAAGTTGGGCTAATTATCGAGAATTTCAGGCAGCGAGCGTGGCTGGATTGCGGAAACGCTCGTGCAGGAAGTGGATGATGGCCGATCGCGCTTCGGCATATTCGGCCGTGTCGATGGCTTCCAGCCGGTTGCGCGGACGGGCGAGCGAGATGGTGCGATCCTCGCCGATGCGCGCCGCCGGGCCGTTGGTCATCATCACCACCCGGTCGGCCAGCAGCACCGCCTCATCAACATCATGGGTAATCATCAGCACGGTGTTGTTGAGCCGTGTCTGCAAATCCATGACAACGTCCTGCAAAGCCGCCCGCGTCAACGCATCGAGCGCGCCGAATGGTTCATCCATCAACAGAATGCGCGGATTCATGGCGATGGCACGAGCGATGCCAACACGTTGTTTCATGCCGCCCGATAGCTCGCCCGGCCGCTTTGCGGCGGCATGCGTCATCTGGACCAAGTCCAGATTATGCATCACCCAATCCTTGCGCTCGGCCTTGCTCTTGCCTTGCGCGGTTTTATCGACTGCCAGCCTCACATTTTCCTCGACCGTCAACCAAGGGAGCAGCGAATGGTCCTGGAAGACAACCGCCCGGTCTGGTCCCGGTGCGTCCACCACGTCCCCGTCGAGGAAGATGGCGCCGCGCGCCGGTTTCACCAAGCCTGCAACGGCATTCAGCAAGGTTGACTTGCCGCAACCCGAATGGCCGATCAGTGCGACGAACTGGCCCTTGCCGACTTCGAGATCGATCTGGTTGAGTGCACAGAACCGGCCCGCCTTGGTGGGAAATTCGACTGTGATACCTTCGAGTGCAAGATAGCTGCGTTGTTTCATGATCGCCTCCCTTTTTTCAGCCTGCGCGGCCGATGATGCGGCCCGCAAAGGCGACGATGCGGTCCAGCGCGAAGCCCACCAGTCCGATCCAGACCAGCGCCACGATGGTGTCGGTCAGCAACGAACTGTTGTAGCTGTCCCAGATGAAGAAGCCGACGCCAGTGCCGCCCTGCACCATTTCGGCCGCGACGATGGCGAGCCAGCTCATGCCGACGGCGATGCGCAGGCCGGTGAACATGTGCGGCACCGTGGCGGGCAGCATGATGCGGGTGAAATATTCGACAGGATTGAGCGTCAGCATCTTTGCGACATTGCGATACGCCGCCGGAATGGTTTGCACGCCTGCGGCCGTATTCAGGATGACCGGCCAGATCGCGGTGATGAAGATAAGGAATATCGCCGAGGGCTGCGCCTGCTGGAATATGGCCAGGCTGATCGGCAGCCATGCGAGTGGGGGCACCGTCCGCAGAACTTGGAACAGCGGATCGAGTGCCCGGAAAGCGAACAGGCTTTGCCCGATCAAAATGCCCAGAGCCACGCCGACCACAGAAGCCAGGCTATAACCGATCAGGACACGGCTGAGGCTGGTCAGTATATGTCCGGCGATGCCCACATCCCCGCCACTCTGGATGCTGAAATGCGCCCAACCAATGTCGACGCCCTTGAATGGATCGACGATTACCTCATAACTCTCCTGCCAGACCTTCACTGGGCTGGGGAAGTTCGCATCGGGCGAACTGCACAGCAGTTGCCAGAGGGCGAGCAATCCGACCAGCATCACCAGGGTCGGCAGAACATTGGCGGCCACGTTCCGCACTGCTGTTGCGAGTGGATGGATCGGCACCGCAACCGGTTCAAAACTGCGGCGCGCGATCGCTTCTTCGGGATAGGGCACGATGACTCCCAACTCGGTGGCAGCTGGGACGGTGGTCGCCGTCGATGCCGACGATATGCGTTGGCCGTTTGATGATGGCGAAGCCATGGCTTTCTCCTTTAATCAGACGCGCTTGATCGCCAGGCTGGCCAGATAGGCCTTGGGATTGGCGGGATCGAAGGTCTTCCCGTCGAAGAATTTTTCGACGCCGCGGCTGTCGCTGGCCGGGCCCTTGCCGCCCAACATCGCGGCTGCCTTGCGCCAGATGTCGGAGCGATTGACCTTGCTGATCGTGCCCTTGGTGTCGAGCGCCATGGGCAGCTTGCCCCAGCGTTGCTCCTCGGTCAGGAACCACAGGTCATGGCTCTTGTAGGGGAAGCTCGCATAGCCGTTCCAGAACTTCATCTTGAACGGTGCGTTCGGATATTTCCGGCCGTCGCCCATGGCGAAATTGCCCTGCAAGCGGTCGGCAATGTCGGTGACCGGGCACTTCAGATAATCACGGCCCGCGATGGCGCTGGCAAGTCGTGTGACATTGCTCGGATTGTCGGCCCAGCGCTGCGCTTCCAGCACTGCCGCCGTGATCGCGACCGCCGCGCGTGGATATTTGGCAACCCAGTCGGAACGCATGGCAAAGCTTTTTTCGGGATGGTTCATCCACATCTGGCCGGTCGATACGGCGGTGTAACCGAGTTGCTGCGCGACAAGCTGGCTGTTCCACGGCTCGCCCACGCAGAAGGCGTCCATCGTGTCGGCCTTCATGTTCGGGACCATCTGCGCCGGCGGAATGGTGATGAGGTCCACATCCTTGTCGGGATCGATGCCGCCCGCCGCCAGCCAGTAGCGGATCCACAGGTCATGTGTGCCGCCGGGGAACGTCATCGCCATGCTGATCTTCTTGCCTGCGCCTTTGCGCTGCGCGATCACGCCCTTCATCTTGGCGGCATTGAGATCGGCCTTGGCACCCAGATATTCCTTGGACACCGAAATGCCCTGGCCGTTGACGTTAAGTCGGGTGAGAATGCTCATCGGCGTTGCCTTGCCGATGCGGCCCAGCGTCAGCAGATAGGGCATGGGGGTCAATATATGCGCGCCATCGATGCCGCCAGCCGCGCTGCCCAGCACCAAATTGTCGCGGGTCGCGCCCCAACTCGCCTGCTTCGTCACCTCCACGTCAGGCATGCCATATTTTGCGAAGAATCCGAGCTCCTTGGCAATGATCAGGGGCGCGGCATCCGTCAGCGCAATGAAGCCAAGCTTCGCGCCCTTCACTTCCGGCCCGGTCTCAGCAGCAAAAGCGCCGGATGGGAGCGCCTGTTGCACTGCGGCAAGAAGTGTCGCGGTTCCAGTTGTTTTGAGCAGTCCGCGCCGACTGATGCGATCGGGTTTATCCATCTCTGCCATTCCCCAAAGTCCTTCCCTGTAGAGCACTTCCGCTGCGCGAAGGGCGCAGCCAGCCATCGCCGGAAGCCTGTTCCAGCGTTTCAAGTTGATGTTGAGAACCGCCCGGCAGCGCACAGTCGGCCGGCGGAAAACCAAATAAAAAAGCCGCCTGGATAGAGGTCTGTCGACCTATCCGGGCGGCGTCATTGCCGTGCAGTCCGTTTCTGGACCGAAGCTGGATTTCGCCGTCATCGGCTCGATCCAACCTTTGAATCGAAGCGCCCCTGCTCCGATAATGAGCAAGCTGTCACCGAATCATCGAAGCGGCAAGCTTTTTTTGCGCTGCACAAATCAATTCTGAGGGTAGGGTCGGCGGAAAAAACGTAAGCCCTTCAAATGTAAGGCGTCACTCGGCCCAGAATATACAATCCAGCTTGTCAGAAATGCATTGCACAAATGACCGGCATTGTTCGGGCACGCTGTTGAACGCCGGCAATGTGTTCGTGGTAAGCCGTCGTCACCGACCCTGCCTTAAGCGAGCTACAGCTTATCCGTCACCGAACTCCACGGGATCGGGAACGGTCATAAGGAGATTTCCAACATTCATGCTGTTGAAGAAACAGGATGAAAGGGGCGCCAACTGATTGAGAGGGAAGGCGGTCGTCGTAGCGCACAGGTGGGGTAAGTGGCGTCGGAGAGCTTCCAAGGCGTCTTGGCCGATCGGCTGCGAGTGTCTGCTAGCACTCGGCTTCCCCATGCCCCCGCGGATGCGCTCAAAGTGGGGACGCTTGGCTGCGATTCCATGATCACGCATGAGATTATGCGCGAGCAGAAAATTCAGCGATTACGAGGATTTTGACCCTGGCTGATCTTGCCAGAAAAGAAAATTTGGCTCCCCGAGTAGGATTCGAACCTACGGCCATTCGATTAACAGTCGAATGCTCTACCGCTGAGCTATCGGGGAGCAGCCCGGCTTTCGCTGGGCAGGCCGCGCCTATAGCAGCGGGATTCTTCGGATGGCAAGGGCAGATTTGCGAATTTTTTCAGGCGATGAACTGTTCTGCCGCGATCCGGTCATCCAGCGTATGTTCCGGGTCAAAAAGCAGAGTTAGCGGCGTGCCCCGATCGATCTGCACCTCCACCTCCGCAACGTCACGGACTTCCCGCTGATCCGCCACTGCGCTCACAGGACGTTTCACCGGATCAAGTACGGTAAAGCGTATCGCCGTACTTTCCGGCAGGATGGCGCCACGCCAGCGGCGGGGACGAAAAGGGCTGATCGGCGTCAAGGCCACCAAACCCGATCCCAGCGGCAGGATGGGGCCATGGGCTGACAGATTATAGGCTGTCGATCCGGCCGGCGTCGCCACCAGCACGCCATCGCATACCAGTTCGGTGAGCGCGGTCCTCCCGTTTACATGCACTTCCAGCTTCGCTGTCTGGCGCGTCTCACGGAGCAGCGATACCTCGTTGATGGCAGGGATCGAAAAGCGCTCCCCATCCACCGTATCGACCGTCATGCGAAGCGGGTTGACCTTGAACAGCTTGGCCGCCTCGATCCGTTGGTCCAGCCGTTCGAGCCGCCATTCGTTCATCAGGAACCCGACAGTGCCAAGATTCATCCCGAAAACGGGCATGATCCGGTGGCTTTCAAGCATGGAATGCAGGGTTTGCAGCATGAATCCATCGCCGCCGAGCGCGATAATCATGTCCGCCTGCTCCACCGGCACGAAGTCATAGGCAGCGCGCAGCCGTTCCTCGGCTGCCTTTGCAGATTGGGTAGGGGAGGCGAGCAGGGCGCGCCGAGGCTCCTCGGTCATCCGCCGGTCACACTCATGTGGCGATTGACCGCAGTGGCAGGCGCATCGCCGCCGATCCGGAAATCATGGCTGGCAGGCTTCAACCGCAGGGCGCGATCGATCAGCGGCTGAACGGCATCGATGCCGCCTTCACGGAACGCGGTCTTCAGATCCACATGATCCTCATGCCCGAGGCACATGAATATCTTTCCTTCGCAGGTCATGCGCATGCGGTTGCAATCAGCACAGAAATTGTTGGTCAGCGGCGTTATCAGTCCCAGCCTGGCATCCATCCCTTCGACCGCATGATATTTGGAAGGACCGCCAGTGCGATGCGCTATCGGCAGCAGCTCGTGATGCAACCTCAATCGCTCGACCACTTGGGTCAGGGGCAGATAATGATCCGTGCGATCTTCGCCAGTTTCGCCCAGCGGCATCGTCTCGATCAATGTGAGGTCAAACCCCTCCCGATCGCACCATTGCAGCATTGGCAGGATTTCATCCTCATTAATGCCCTTTAGTGCCACCATGTTGATCTTGACCGCGAGACCCGCCGCCTTTGCCGCTGCCAGCCCGTCGAGGACCTGCCGGATGTCGCCATTGCGGGTGACATGCGTAAACACCGCCGGATCGCGGCTATCCAAGCTGACATTAATCCGCCGAACACCTGCATCGAAAAGCGCTTCGGAATACTGAGCCAGCCGCGTGCCGTTGGTCGTGAGTGTCAGTTCGCCCAGGCCGTCGCCAAGATTCCGGCCGATCCGCCGCACAAGATCGAGAATGTCCCGCCGTACCAGCGGCTCACCGCCCGTCAGCCTGATCTTGCGCACGCCGCGCGCTATGAAGAGGTCGGCCAGCAGCGCGATCTCCTCCAGCGTCAGCACCTGGTCCTTGGGCAGGAAGGTCATCCGCTCCGCCATGCAATAACGGCAGCGCAGGTCGCATCGATCCGTGACCGAAATCCGCAAATAGCTGATCCGGCGGCCCAACGCATCGGTCAGGCCCGTGCGCCGAAGATCGGGCTTGTTCATGCTGAACTAGCTAAGCCATGGCAAAGTCCGGCGCAAGCACTGCCGGTTGCAGCGGTGCGAACAGGTCGCTAACGCCTGTCTGCTACATGCATCGTCAAGCGCTGTAGCCCGGGAGTTTCGATGTGAGCGGTGAAACCGCACTGCATGGCCAGCGCAGCCTTTTTATCCTGTCTCCAGGCGACCGGGATGGACTGTCACGCGCGGCAGGGCTGGCGGGCTGGCGCACCATCGCGGCGCGGCGACCGAAAGATGCAGCCCAGCGTTTCCTGCACAGCGACGCCCAGATTGCGCTTGTCGATGTGCGTGGTGCCACAGAGGACGGCGAGGCCCTGGTTGAAGCCCTGGCGCCGGCTGTCGAGGCTGGCGGCGGCGCGCTCGTTGTGCTGATCGATGAGGGGGCGCTCGGGTCTGTCACGGCGTTGCTGGATGCAGGAGCGACCCACTTTCTCACCGAACCCTACGCGCCTGACCAAATTCGTGCGACGCTTGCGTCGGCACAGCGCCTGATAGATCGCCTGGGCGGTGGCACGATGTCCAGCCAGCGCGCTCAGCGCATAAGGCGCGGTGACGCGCTATTTTGGGAGTTGGACAAGGGGGGACGCGTCGTCCGCCTGAGCGATAATCTCGCCCGGCATCTAAACCTTGATCGGCAAATTATCAGCCCCGCGCGCTTTGCCCGTTGCTTGCCCCGTGCGGAGCGCCGGTCGGTGATTGCGGGCCTACGCGGCATGATGCGGTCGGGCCGCGCGGAGACATTCGCGCACGCCGCGCCTGGGCGGCCGGGCGATCGGCTCGTTCATCATCTCCGCCTTATCGATGGCGTCGTGGCAGCTGACGTCGAATGGCTCTCCGACTCCCATGGCGACGACGCGACGGGGCGCGACGACCTGACCGGCCTTCGCTCCCGGCAAGCGGCCCTTGGATGGCTCGATCAGCGATCTGGCCTCGCGACGACGATCCTCCTTCTCTCCATCAGCCAGTTCGATCGGATGAACGCCGCCTACGGCCAGGTGGTCGGTGACGCGTTGCTCGGTCGCATTGCCCGGCGGGTTGAGCGGATGGCGGCTGACGCAGCGCCTGGCGCCATCGTGGCTCGCATTGCTGGCACGGAGTTCCTCGTTGGTCTCACCGGCGCCGCAGCCGCGAGCGAGCGTGCCACCTTCCTCGCGCGGCAGTTGATCGGCGCGATCGGCCGCCCGTTCAGCGCGGGCGATCACCTGATCCGCCTCACAGCCCGCTGCGGGATCGCGCAATCACGTGCCGATGACGATGCCACGCGCCTGCTCCGCCGCGCGGGAACGGCGCTGGCGGACGCTCGGGCTGGCGGCGGGGAGGGCATTCGCATCTTCTCGGCCGAAAAGCGCAGCCGCCAGGTCGATGCCGATCAGCTTGAAACCGATTTGCGCCTTGCCCTTGACCGGGGAGAGATCGGCATAGTGTTTCAGCCGCAATATCCGATCGGCGGCGATCATATGACGGGCGTGGAGGCGCTCGCGCGCTGGAACCATCCACAATATGGCTCGCTGGGTGCGGGCATGTTGTTCGCCACTGCCGAACGGTCGGACTATATGCTGCCGCTGTCCGCGCACATCCAGGCAGAAGCCCTGCGCCAGGCCGCCGCCTGGCCGCAGACGCTGTCGCATCTGCGCCTGTCGATCAACGTGACCGCTGCCGACATCGCGCAGCCCGGATTCATGCCGCAGTTCCTGGACCTGGTTGACAGCAGTGGCTTTCCACGTTCGCGGCTGACCGTGGAAATAACCGAAAGCGGCCTGATCGAAAATGTCGCTGCCGCGTCGGCGTTGCTGACGGCTCTTCGTGCAGCGGGCCTCGCGGTGGCGGTCGACGACTTCGGGACCGGCTACTCAAGCCTCGCCTATCTCAAGAGCTTGCCGCTCGACTATCTCAAGATCGACAGTGGGCTGGCGCAGGACATCGCTGGCACGGCGCGGGACAGGATCGTGGTCAGGGGCGTCATTCACATGGCTAAGTCTCTTGGACTCTCCGTGATCGCAGAGGGGGTCGAGACTCAGCAGCAACTCGACCTGCTCGCTCGCGAGGGATGCGACTTTTATCAGGGCTTCCTGCGGTCAGCAGGGGTTTCATCTGCTGAGTTGGTCGCCATGGCGCTGAAGGGCTGAATCCAGCCTAGAAGGATATTCCCGCCCGGCCGATCAGCGATGCCCCCGAATGTCGTGCTCCATCGATACTGCTGTTGGCATATCGCAGTCCCGCAAACCATCGTCGTTGCAGATAATCGATGCTGACCCCATGATCCCAGTAAGTGCCGCTAGGCCGCAAACGGGCTGCACCATCCTCATCACGCACGCTGCCGCTGGAGCGCCCGATATGCGCCGAAACGGTGAGGGGCGTTCCCGGAACGCCCGCTGAGGCTGATGCAGACAGGTACAGATTGTCGCCCCCAATCGATCCCTGCTTCGGCGCGTAATTGGCGTTGAGATCGATGTTGGCGGGGCCGATCAGGAAAGCAGCACCTGCGCCGACCTCCCCATATCCTTGCCCGGAAGCGCCGGGGAAAAGATGATATACACCTCTGGCCGAAAGCCGCCAGGCGCCCAATTGTTGCGTAAAGGATGTGCCCAGATCCACGACAGCGTCAGCGCCGCCGTGGCGATCGCTCTGCCACAAGGATGTTGCCGTGGCGTCGAAGCTCAGGTCGCTGGTTGCCTGCACGGCGACAGACCCGCGGACGACGGGTTCGCCATCGCTCCAGCTCAAGCCGCGTCTACGCTCATCGCTTGCGACCTCGATCGTCCCCGAAATGGGATCGGCATATTGAGCAAGCGCAGGCGAAGCGTTGGCGGCCAAGAACAGCCCGGCCGCCAACGTCACGCGCATGTCAGTTCGAAGCAAGATTACGGATAGCATCAAGCTCAGCTAATAGCGGCGCACGGTCCCGTTCGGCAACCGTTACCAGATGTTCGCGAATGGCTGCTTCATGCTGGGCGATATTGCGTTCGCCCGAGTTACGGCCTGGCGTGCATGCGCCATGCTCGCTTCCTGAAATACGCTTGTCCGCAGAAACAGTACGAGCCAGCGCCGGGCTGTGGCTAAGCGCGCGATCAACCACGACCGTCGCGGTCCATTGGCACCGTTGCATGTTCATGCGATTGGGCGTTTTGGCGCCAACCGTCTTCGTCGAAACATCGACGCGCGCGGAATAGTTGGCCTGCACGGGCGTTCCGCGATGGTCGATCTGTACACTGTGCGTGGCAGCGGCCGCTGCCATCGCGACGAGGGTCGAAATCATGTCAATCTCCTGCTTGACGCCGGACTTTACTGCCCAGTCGTCAATGTGGGATTTAGGTAGGGCATGTTGCTGATACTTTGCTGACGCACGACAAAGCGGTGCTGTTCGCCATCAGGAAGCCGCCGCCTTCGCTAACCCTTTGGACAACTGCAACGCGCCGTTCAGCCGAGCCCCCGGGTCCGCCCAGGCCCGGTTGACGACAACCTTGCTGTCCGGGCGCAACCGCGCCACGCCGTTCAAGCGCTGGATATAGGCGACCAACCCTTCCGGCTTGGGGAAGCGATCCTCGAAGAAGCTCACCAGCGCGCCCTTGGGGCCGACATCGATCTTTGAAATATTGGCCGTCACGCAATTCTGCTTGATCTCGATGATCTTGAACAGGTTTTGCGTCGGTGCGGGCAGCTTGCCGAAACGGTCGATCAACTCTGCCGCGAATGCCTCCAGCCCCTGCCGGTCCTCCACCTCGTTCAGGCGGCGGTAAAGCCCCATGCGGAGGTCAAGGTCGGGTACATAATCCTCTGGTATCAGGATTGGCGCATCCACGCTGATCTGTGGCGAGAAGCTCTCCCGCTTTTCGATCCCCGCGCCGCCCGCCTTCGCCTCAAGGATCGCGTCCTCCAGCATCGACTGGTAAAGTTCGAACCCGACTTCCTTGATGTGGCCGGACTGCTCGTCGCCTACCAGATTGCCCGCACCCCGGATGTCGAGGTCATGACTCGCCAGCTGGAACCCGGCCCCCAGCGTGTCCAGATCGGACAGCACCTTCAGCCGCTTCTCCGCCGTCTCGGTGATCACCCGATTGGCAGGCGTGGTGAAATAGGCGTAGGCCCGGGTCTTCGACCGCCCAACCCGCCCGCGAAGCTGGTAAAGCTGCGCCAGCCCGAAGCGGTCCGCGCGATGGATGATCAGTGTGTTGGCTGAGGGAATGTCCAGGCCACTCTCCACGATCGTGGTCGACAGCAGCACATCATAGCGCTTGTCGTAAAAGGCTGACATCCGCTCTTCGACATCGCCCGCCGCCATCTGGCCGTGCGCGACGATCGGCTTCACCTCCGGCACCTCTGTGCGCAGGAATTCTTCCACTTCCGTCAGGTCGGCGATGCGCGGCACGACGAAGAAGCTTTGTCCACCGCGATAATGTTCGCGTAGCAGCGCCTCGCGGATCACCACGCCATCCCACGGCATGATGTAGGTCCGCACTGCCAGACGATCGACTGGCGGCGTCTGGATGACGGACAACTCGCGCAGGCCCGACATGGCCATCTGCAATGTGCGCGGGATCGGGGTCGCGGTCAGCGTTAATACATGGACATCAGTCTTCAGGCTCTTCAGTCGCTCCTTGTGGGTGACGCCGAACCGTTGTTCCTCATCAACGATGACGAGGCCGAGCCGCTTGAACTCCAGCCCCTTGGCGAGCAGCGCATGCGTCCCCACAACGATGTCGATCGTTCCGTCAGCCAGCCCGGCTTTAACGGCCTTCGCTTCCTTGTCCGGCACCAGCCTCGACAGTCGCCCGATATTCACCGGAAAGCCCCGGAACCGTTCCTCGAAATTCATATGATGCTGCCGCGCAAGCAGGGTGGTGGGGCAGATCACCACGACCTGCATTCCGGCCATCGCAGCCACGAAAGCGGCGCGCAGAGCGACCTCTGTCTTGCCGAACCCCACATCGCCGCACACCAGCCGATCCATCGGCCGCCCGGCGCCCAGATCCTCGACCACGTCCATGATGGCGCGATCCTGATCCTCGGTCTCCTGATAGGGGAAGCGATCAACAAAGGCGGGATAGCCGGCGCTGTCAGGCTCCGCCACCGTCGCCGCCCGCAGTGCGCGCTCCGCCGCCGTCTTGAGCAATTCACCCGCGATCTCGCGGATGCGCTCCTTCATCTTGGCCTTGCGCCGCTGCCAGGCCTCGCCGCCCAGCCTGTCGAGGCTCACGCCCTCGCTGTCGGAGCCATAGCGGGAAAGAACCTCCAAATTCTCGACCGGCACATAGAGCTTGTCGCCGCCCGCATATTCCAGCGCCACGCAATCATGCGCGGCCTTGGCGACGGGAATCTGCGTCAGCCCCTCATAGCGTCCGATCCCATGGTCCATATGCACCACCAGATCGCCAGGCGAGAGCGTCGCCAATTCCTGCAAGAATGCGTCGGCGTTCTTCTTTCGCTTGGCCCGCCGCACCAGCCGGTCGCCCAGCATGTCCTGCTCGGTGAGCACCGCCACATCCGGCGCGGTAAAGCCGTGATCCAGCGGCAGTACGGTCAGCACCGTGCTTCCGCCAGCCGCGATCCCCAGCGCCTCCTGCCAGCTGTCCGCCGCCGCGACCCGCTTCAGCCCATGATCGACCAGCAGCCCGGAAAGCCGCTCCCGCGCGCCGTCGGAATAGCTGGCGATGATGACCTTCTTCTTCGCGCGCTGGAGCGAAGCGATATGCTTGCCGACCGCTTCATAGATATTAACATTCTGCGCACGCTCGGGCGCGAAGTCGCGCGGTCCCTCAACTTCGAAGTCGAGGACGGTCGCGCTTTCCGGCTCATGAAACGGCGTCGTCGCATGCATCGGCCATTCCCTGACGATGCCGTCCCACTCCTGCTGGTCGAGATACAGTGTCTTCGGTTCGAGCGGTCGATACGCCCCCGGGTCGGACGATTTCGCCTGCACGCGGTTGGCATGATAGTCCCGGATAGCTTCGAACCGCGCCTCCGCCGCACCCGCCACGCCATGATCCAGCACGACGATGGTGTCGTCGCTCAGATG
The DNA here is from genome assembly GCA_023433445.1 of Pseudomonadota bacterium. Classification (GTDB taxonomy): domain Bacteria; phylum Pseudomonadota; class Alphaproteobacteria; order Sphingomonadales; family Sphingomonadaceae; genus Sphingobium. The sequence continues at coordinate 20,703 of JAEZCS010000024.1, forward strand.
CTCGGTCATCGGAACCAACCGTTCCTCGAACAGCGGCAGCCAATGTTCCATCCCCGCCAGCCGTCGGCCCTCACTCACCGCCTGATACAGCGGATCGCCCGTCGCCGTCGCACCGAACGTCTCGCGATAGCGGCCGCGAAAGCGTTTGATCGTTTCTTCGTCCAGCAATGCCTCGGATGCGGGAAGGAGGGTGAATCCCTCCACGCTCCCGCTCGTCCGCTGATCGGCGGGGTCGAATCGCCGTACCGTTTCGATCTCATCGCCGAAGAAGTCGAGACGCAGCGGTTGTTCCTCGCCACCGGGAAACAGGTCCACAATGCCGCCGCGAATGGCGAACTCGCCCCGGTCATGCACGGTGTCCGTCCGCACATATCCATTGGCCTGCAACATCTCGGCCAGCCGCGAAATGGCGATCCGTTCCTTGGGCGCGAGCTTGGCCACCAGCTGCCGCACGCGAAAGGGCGTCAGCGTGCGTTGCGTCAAGGCATTCAACGTTGTCAGAACCAGCTGCGGCCCCTTGGGCGTCCCCTGCAATGCATACAGCCCGGCCAACCGCGCCGAAGCCGCCCGCAAGGAGGGACTGGCGCGGTCATAAGGCAGGCAATCCCAAGCCGGAATCTCGACAATCTCAATCTCTGGCGCGAAATAATGCGCTGTATCCGCCACCGCTCGCATGAGTTGTTCGTCAGGCGCCACGAACAGGGCCCGCGAAGGCGCAGCCCGCGCGATGTCCGCCAACAACCAAGGCTGAAATCCCGCGGGCACGCCCGACAGGGTCATGGGGGAGGAAGCTTTGAGTATCTTAAGAAGGTCGGTCATTTAATTCTCAGTCCCCCTCCCGCAAGCGGGAGGGGTTAGGGGTGGGC
>JAEZCS010000090.1 GCA_023433445.1 Pseudomonadota bacterium
CGTCCGCCACCCTGGCCACCACCCGGCGCGCCATCGAGCATGGTCAGCACTGCGCCCGGACCCTGCAGCACAACTTCGGTCGTGTAGCGGTCGTTGCCCGACTGATCCTGCCACTTGCGCGTGCGCAGCTGGCCTTCGACATAGACCTTCGAACCCTTGCGCAGGAAGCGTTCGGCGACGCCCGCAAGTCCTTCGGAAAAGATCGAGACGCTATGCCATTCGGTGCGCTCCTTGCGCTCGCCCGACATGCGGTCCTTCCAGCTTTCGGATGTAGCGATGCGAAGGTTGCAAACCTTGCCGCCATTCTGGAAGCTCTTCACTTCCGGGTCGGCGCCCAGATTGCCGACCAGAATGACCTTGTTTACCGAACCCGCCATATTTCCTCCGATACTTTGGAGGTTCTTATAGTCGGCTAGGCTACGGACGCTACCCTAAACCTATGGCGCTCGCGGTCCAGAAAGTCACCCCAGCCGCAGCATATGCAAGCGCGAAAAGATAGCCGATCATGAAGAGCGGCCATTTCCAGCCATTGGTTTCGCGCTTCGTGACGGCGATGGTCGAAATGCACTGCGGTGCGAAGACGAACCAGGCGAGGAACGCCAAAGCAGTGGGCAACGGCCAATTGTCCTTCAGCCGCTCGCCCAGGCTCTGCTCCAACTTGGCTTCATCCTCGTCAGCTTCGAGCGAATAGACGGTCGCCAGCGCGGATACAGCTACTTCGCGGGCGGCCATCGCCGGGATCAACGCCAAGGATATGTCGCGATTGAAGCCGATCGGCTCCAGCACGACGTTGAGCCCGTTTGCGATGCGCCCGGCGACCGAATAATTGACCTGGCTCACCGCGCTGTCTTCGGGCGCCTTGGGGAAGCTCAGCAGCAGCCACAGGATCACAGTGGACGCGAAAATGATCGTGCCCGCGCGCTTGAGGAAGGTGATCGCGCGCTGCCATAGGCCCAGCACGATATCCTGTGGGCGCGGCCATTGATATTTGGGCATTTCCATCAGGAATCCGCCGCTCGCGCCTTTAGTCACCGTGAGGCGCAGCACGAGTGCGACCAGCATCGCACCGATGATTCCCGCGATGTAGAGGCAAAAGAGCACCAGGCCCTGAAGGCCGATGCCCAGGCCTACAGTCCTCGCCGGAATGAAAGCGCCAATGATCACCGCATAGACCGGCAGCCGAGCCGAGCAGGTCATGAGCGGTGCAATCAAGATCGTCGTCAACCGGTCCTTGGGATCGGAAATGGTGCGCGTCGCCATGATACCCGGCACGGCGCAGGCGAAGGAGGAGAGAAGGGGGATGAAGGCGCGGCCCGAAAGGCCGACGCGCGCCATCAGGCCATCCATCAGGAATGCGGCGCGAACCATATAGCCGGTCGCTTCCAGCATGAGGATGAAGAAGAAGAGTATCAGGATCTGCGGCAGGAAGACGACGACCGATCCGACGCCGTTGATGACGCCGTCAACCAGGAAGGATCGTAGCAGCCCGTCTGGCAGGGCGTCGCTGACCGTCGTGCTGGCTGCCTCCGCCAGTCCCTCGATCATGGCGATGGGGGCGGCCGACCAGGCATAGACGGCCTGGAACATGATGAAGAGCAGTGCGAGCAGCAGCAGCAGCCCGGCGATGGGGTGCAGTGCAACCCGATCAACCGCAGCCGTCAGTCGGCGGGAGGGCGTTTCGCGCACTATCGCCACGCGGGCGATCCTGCGTGCCTCGGATCGCAAGGCGTCAAAGCCAAGCGGGTCGGCGGCCGGCCGCGCCTTGGAGCTTCCGTCGAACAGGGCGTCCAGCTCGGTGCGCAGATGGTCCAGGCCCCGCTTGCGCACCGCCACGGTTGATATGACCGGCACGCCCAGTTCGCGCGCCAGGACATTGGCATCCAGCTCCAGCCCATCGCGGGTGGCGAGGTCGACCATGTTGAGCGCTACCACGGTCGGCAGGCCAAGGGCGATCAGTTCAAGTGCGAAGCGGAGATGATTGTCCAGGTTCGACGCGTCCACCACGACGACCAGAGCATCTGGCAGGCGCTCGCCATGCTGTTTGCCCAGCACGACATCGCGGGTCACCTGCTCGTCGGGACTGGTGGGATTGAGGCCGTAGGTGCCGGGCAGATCGACCAGTTCGAGTGGGCGGCCATCGGACAGCGACAGCCTGCCTGCTTTTCGTTCCACGGTGACGCCCGGATAGTTGCCGAGTTTCTGTCGTGCGCCGGTCAGGGCGTTGAACAGGGCGCTCTTGCCGGCGTTGGGATTGCCGACCAGCGCGATCAGCGGCAGGCTGCTCATGCCTCGTCCGCCGGGCCGGTGCGGACAGTGATGGCGGCGGCATGACTGCGCCGCATGGCGATGGTCATGCGACCTACCCTGCAGGCGATCGGGCCTCGGCCAAGCAGGCCGCCATGGTGAAGCGCTTCGACGCTCGCGCCTTCGCACAGACCAAATTCGCGCAGGCGCTGACCGTCAGAGGCGGTCAGCGCGTCCCAATCGATCAGGTCGACATAGGCTGGCTGGCGCAGCGGCAGTTCGGTCAGGCGCAAGGAAGAAGAACTCACTGAAGGCACCTGCGAGTGACTATCAATATAGATAGGAAAAGGCCAGCCGGAATCGCGGCGTCATAACGCCGGTCAGATGGCGGGGTAGCGGAGCCTGCCGACGAAGCGGGCAAGGCTCAGCCTTTCGCCACCACCAATGCCCTTCCACTTGGCCTTGGCTCGCTCGAAACGCATCACCCCTTCGATGCGGCGATCCAGGAAGGCGCGCGTGTCGGCCCAATCGTCGCTGTCGTCATCCACGAACACCAGCAACGTCGCGGCGTATACGCCCGCCAGCGTCAGGCGCTTGCTGTAATGATTGAGGTCGGTCGCGCTGTCGCCAGCGGCGCGCCACATGACATCGGCGGCTCTCCAGCCAAGCCGCGCTGCGCGGACGCTGTTCTGTGGCAGCGCCATGACGGCAAGCGCGCGGCGCAGCGCTTCCCTGTCGCGCGCCAGCAGCGTCAGCCGCGCCGTGATCAACGCGACGATGCGTTGGCGGATCGACATGGTGACTAGCTTTTCCGCAGGCAGCGCCTCCAGCATCCCCGCGTCGATGCTCGCAAACCACGCGTCGATCATGTCCATCGCTCCGCCTTGAAAAGCCAGCTGAGCGATCTCCGCGTCTATACGCGCTTCTGACGCGGCCATGTGGACGGCTGCCGGCCGCCAGCCGTCAAAGGCAGCGTGGCGGGGCACGATCGGCGCGAGGTACCCCCGCACTTCGTCCAGGGTCGGGTCTTCGGGCAATGTCTTCATGGCTCCTATGGTAGGATGCCAGATGGTCACGCACAAGTTCCCGCAGGACTATATAATGTTGCAACATCTCATTGGTTATGATGTAACATTATGTTGCTGCGGCCCATGGGTCGAGTAAGGCTAGGATGGAGGATGCGATGGCAATGTTGGCAATGCATGCGCCGAGAGGACGGAACGAGTCTGGCTACAGTGGCGGCGGGGGATCGCCCGCCGCTATGGGAGCGACCATCGCGGTTCATGCGCTGGTGGTAGGCGCTTTCATCCTTATACCGAAGGAGGTGATCGCCCCCTATGTGCCGCAGATTCTGATCGGTAACCAGATTCCGCTCGACCCTTCACCCCCGCCTGAAGCCCAGCCGCAACCTCCCGAGGCGAAGCTTTCAACCCAACCAATGATAGACCCCATAGCCTCCAATCCCGATGATCTGGTCCAGCTTCCTGACAGCGGAGAGGGTTTGATAACGCTGGCGGGTGGCACAAGCATTGGCGACGGCGCCGGTGGCAGTGTCATAGAGCCGCCCGTCAACCCGGTCCGTGAGCCCGTGGTCACGGAAGTCGGCATCGACCCGCGCGCCATGTCAGCCTTTCAGCCGGATTACCCCGGCACGATGATTCGGCAAGGGGTGGAGGGGGCCGTCACCGTCCGCGTCAGTGTCGGCGCTGACGGCAGGGTCACCGGTATCGAGCGGCTATCCGCCACCGATGAAGCCTTCTGGATCGCCACCCAGCGGCATGCGATGCGCAAGTGGCGCTTTCGCCCCGCGACTCGCGATGGCGTGCCGGTGCCTGCAACAAAGGTTCTTACCGTCCATTTCAGGCTGACCGACCGGTAAGCCTCGCAACGTCGGATGCAAGGCTCGCCTTTGCATCCGGCGCTGCCCTATCCTATATACCGGCGATGGCCATCTTTCCCCGTCCGGTCTCTCCCAAAAGCGCGCTTGGCGACCTGTGGACCTATTTCCGCGAGAATCGACCCCACAAATGGCCGGTTCTCGGGCTATCGATGGCGCTCACCTGGGTCATGATCTGGGCGTTCATGGATGCGAACACCAACACGATGCCTACGCGCAACAAGATCATCTATGTGGAGAGCTGGGACGCAAGCCGCTCGGACGCAGCGATAATCCTGCAGCAGAAGATCGATCTCGCGAAGAGCGAGGCGGCATTGCAGAAGCGGCAGAAGCAGATGCAGGGCTGGGCCGACGCATTCGGCATCGACTGGCGGGCAGAGGAAGCGCGCAACAGCGCACGGCGCAAGGAAGCGTTGAAGCAGATCAACGCGCAGCTTGATTCGCGACTGGCCCAGGCGGAAGCGGCGGGAGAAGCCGCGCCCAAACCCAGCCAGAATTGAACTCCTCCATGGCCGACCCCGCCGACGATCGCCGTTTCATGGCAGCGGCCATCGCCCTGTCGGAACGGGGCCGGGGCCTTTCCACGCCCAATCCCAATGTCGGCTGCCTCATCGTCCGGCAGGGGGCTGTCGTCGGCCGCGGCTGGACCCAGAAGGGTGGTCGGCCTCATGCCGAAGCGCAGGCGTTGGACCAGGCGCAGGACCAGGCGCGCGGCGCGACGGCCTATGTGACGCTGGAACCATGTTTTCATCTGTCGGCCCGTGGGCCGCGCTGTGCCGATCTGATGGCGCGAGCAGGCGTGGCCCGCGTGGTGATCGCCCTGCGCGATCCTGACCCACGCACCGATGGACAGGGCGCGCGGCATCTGCGCGAACGCGGTGTCGAGGTTGAAATGGGTCTGATGGCCAGTCAAGCCGCTGCCGCCATGCGCGGTTTCGTCCTGGGGCAGACGCTGGGCCGCCCTTCCGTCACCCTGAAGCTTGGCCTGTCCCTCGATGGCTGTATCGCGCTCAAGGACGGGTCGAGCCGCTGGATCACGGGTGAAGCCGCGCGGGCCCATGCGCATCTGGAGCGGGCGCGGCATGACGCCATTCTCGTCGGAAGCGGCACGCTGCGCGCCGACGCGCCGCGCCTCGACGTGCGGTTGCCCGGGCTCGAGGATCGCTCGCCCCGCCGCCTTCTATTGACGCGCGGCGGTGCGCCCGAAGGCTGGGAAGCCCTAGCGCAACCGGAGGATATCGCCGCGCTCGATCAGGTCGATCATCTGATGGTGGAAGGCGGCGCGGCAACGGCCGCCGCGTTCCTGCGGGCGGACTTGATCGACCGTCTGCTCCTCTACCGCGCGCCCGTCATCATCGGTGGCGGCCTGCCCGGAATTGGCGACATCGGCCTGTCAGACCTGGCTCAGGCGCATCACCGCTGGGCTTTGACGGACGAACGGCAGCTGGGCGAGGACCGGCTGGAGGTTTACGAACGGCGGCGCGACGCTTAGGAGCGTCACGCAAGCAGCAGGATCGCATACCCATGTTCACCGGCATCATTACCGACATCGGCACCATTCGCTCCGCCGAGCAGCGCGGCGACCTGCGCCTCGTCATCGGCACCGCCTATGACATGGATGGCGTCGCAATCGGCGCCTCGATCGCTTGCTCTGGCGCTTGCCTGACGGTGGTAGAGAAGGGTGCGGACTGGTTCGCCGTCGATCTGTCTGCCGAAACGGTGGATCGCACCGCGCCGGCTCTGTGGACACAGGGTGGCAGGCTGAACCTTGAACGTGCGCTAAAGGTGGGTGACGAGCTGGGCGGCCATATCGTCACCGGCCATGTCGATGGTGTCGGCACATTGGTCTCGGCCACCCCGGAAGGGGATTCCACCCGGCTGGTGATCGCCGCGCCTCCGGCACTCGCTCCTGCTCTGGCGGCCAAGGGATCGATAACGGTTGATGGCATTTCGCTCACGGTCAATGGCGTCGAGGATCAGCCGGACGGCTCTGTGGAGTTCGGCCTCAACATCATTCCGCACACCGCCGCTGCCACAACTTTGGACGAATTGACCCCAGGCCGGGCGTTCAATTTGGAAATCGATGTGCTGGCGCGATATCTTGATCGGATGCAGAGCTTGCGCCAAGCAATGTGATTTGTCTCTTGATAAAATCACATCTTGATGTGATATCTCCGCTCCAAGGCCGTGTTGGCCAAGGAGTCGCGCATGTCTTCTGCTCTTATCGATACCGTCCGCACGCTGGTCAATGAAGGGGGCATGTCCCGTTCGGGGCTGGCGCGCGCTGCTGGCCTTCACGCCAACTCGCTGCGCAAGCTCGGCGAAACGGATTGGAACCCCACCGCCGAAACGCTGGGCAAGCTGGAAGCTTATCTGACCCGGCGCGAAGGCGGCACAGCACTCGCGTCACCGGAAGAGATCATCAACGAGGCGCGCAACGGCCGCATGTTCATTCTGGTTGATGACGAGGATCGTGAAAATGAAGGCGATCTGGTGATCCCGGCGCAGATGGCGACCCCGGATGCGATCAACTTCATGGCGACCCATGGCCGGGGCCTCATCTGCCTGGCTTTGACCAAGGACCGGGTCGATCACCTCGGCATTGACCTCATGAGCCGCAATAATGGCACGCGGCACGAAACCGCCTTCACTGTTTCTATTGAAGCGCGAGAGGGTGTTACGACGGGGATCAGCGCCGCCGATCGCGCGCGCACGATTTCGGTTGCGATCGACGGCTCCAAGGGCCGGGACGATATCGTGACGCCGGGCCATGTCTTCCCTCTCGTCGCCAAGGATGGCGGCGTACTGGTGCGCACCGGCCACACCGAGGCTGCTGTCGACGTGGCGCGTCTTGCCGGGCTCAACCCCTCGGGTGTGATCTGCGAAGTGATGAAGGACGATGGCACCATGGCGCGCCTCGACGACCTCATCCCCTTCGCGCAGAAGCACAAGATGAAGATAGGCACGATCCGCGACCTCATCGCCTATCGCCGCCGTCATGACCATATGGTCGAACGCCGGGCCGAAACCGTCTTCAACAGCAAATGGGGCGGCGACTGGAAAGCCATCAGCTTTTATAACAAGGCGACGCAAAGCGAGCAGCTCGTGCTGCAAAAAGGCCATGTCTCGCCGGATGAGCCGACGCTGGTGCGCGTGCATCAGCTCTCGCTGCTCGATGATGTCTATGGCGCCAGCGGTCCTCGTTGCAGCATATTGGCCAAATCGATGGAGATCATCGCGAAGGAAGGAGCGGGCCTGATCGTCGTCCTCACCAGCAATTCGCCAACCGATTTCCTGACGCGTATCCTGCGTCACCATGCGGGCCAGCCCGTGGGCGGCATGGACGAACTGCGCGACTATGGCGTGGGCGCGCAGATCCTTGCGGAACTGGGCGTGCACGACATGGTCCTGCTCACCAACTCCAGCCACAGCCTCATCGCGCTTGACGGCTATGACCTTGCCGTGGTTGGGCACCGGCCCATCGAGCTATAAGAAGGATAACGGCCGTGGCGAAATTCCTGATCGTTGAAGCGCGCTTCTACGACCATCTCAATGACCTGCTGATCGAAGGCGCGGTGGCCGCGTTGGAGGCTGAAGGGCATAAATATGAAGTCGTAACGGTGCCGGGCGCGCTGGAAATTCCGGGCGCGGTCGCGCTGGCGGCGGAATCTGGCCGTTACGATGGCTTCGTCGCTATCGGCGTGGTGATCCGAGGCGAAACCTACCATTTCGAAGTGGTGTCTAACGAAAGCGCACGCGGCCTGATGGCGCTGAGCATGGACGGCATCCCCATCGGCAATGGCATCCTGACCGTCGAAAATGAGGCGCAGGCGCTGACGCGCGCCAAGCCGGACGAAAAGGACAAGGGCGGCGAAGCTGCCAAGGCCGCGATCGCCATGTTGGCGCTGCGTGAGAAATTCGGCGCCTGAACCTGCGTTTGAGTTCGAAAAAAAGGGCCGCCCGTATTCGGAGCGGCCCTTTTTCCATCAAAGTTCAGCCTGCCTTGGCGAGCACCGGATAATCGAGATAGCCCTCACTACCTTGCGTGTAGAGCGTGTCAGGGCTCACGGGATTGAGCGGCGCTCCTAACGACAGGCGGTCCGGCAAGTCGGGGTTGGCGAGGAACGGGCGGCCAAAGCTGATCGCCTGGGCAAGGCCACTGTCCAGATCTTCCTGCGCTCTGGCTGCGTCATAATCGCTGTTGAGGACGAGCGGTCCGTTGAAATGGCGGCGGACCAGCGGGGACTGGCGGGGCACGTCGCTCGCTCCACGCGTGCCATCGGGGCGCAATTCGCGCATCTCCAGAAAGGCGATCCCGATCGGGTTCAGCGCCTTTGCAATGGCAATGGCAAGGCTGGCGGGATCGCTATCGTCCGTGCCCTGCGACGCGCCATTGATCGAAATTCGCACTGCCGTTCTGTCGGCGCCGATGGCGTCCGCGACAGCGTGCGTGACCTCGCTGAGCAGCCGCACGCGATTTTCAGGGGTGCCGCCATAATCGTCCTGCCGCTGGTTGACGCCGTCGCGCAGGAATTCGTCGATCAGATAGCCATTGGCGGCGTGAATCTGGACGCCGTCGAACCCCGCATCCCTGGCATTGCGCGCTGCGGTGACGTAGGTGGCGATCAGGCCCGGGATTTCCTCTGCTTCCAGCGCGCGCGGCTGCTCATAGGGCTTGTTGCCGTCATAGCTATGGGCATGCCCGGGCGCCGTGATCGGGCTGGACGACACGGGCTGTTGTCCGCTGACGCTGGAATGGACCAGACGGCCCATGTGCCAGAGTTGGGCAAAGATGCGACCGCCTGCATCGTGCACGGCCTGCGTGATCGGCTTCCATGCCTCCACCTGTTCCGCCGACCAGATGCCCGGCGCGAACGGCCAGCCAAGTCCTTGGGGAGACACGCCGACGCCTTCGCTGATGATCAGGCCAGCCGAAGCGCGCTGGCGATAATAATCGACCATGATGGGAGTCGGCACATGGTCGCGGCTCGCGCGGGCGCGGGTCAGCGGAGCCATCAATATGCGATTGCGGGCTCTGATGGCGCCCAATTGAACAGGGTCGAAAAGGCTGATCATGAAAATCCCTTTTATCAAAGTTGCAATTTGCAACTGAAAAATATGCTGCCGTCAGTTAAGGACCCAAATTCCGCCTTTCAAGGCTGTCGGCGACAAAATGTCAGAACAGCGTATCGACCGTGTGGATGGTGAGGCCAACAAGGCCGCCGACCAATGTCCCGTTGATCCGGATATATTGCAGGTCGCGTCCCACGGCGCTTTCCAGCCGGCTGGTCACCGTGCCTGCATCCCAGCCACGCACCGTCTCGCTGACCAGCGTCACGATGGAATCGCCATAAGTGGCGGCAGCGCCCACCGCCGCCCGACGCACGAAGCGGTTGATCAGCAAGCGCAGGCGGGGATCTTCCTGCAACGTCGTCCCGAGCTGTTGCAATGCTTCACCCAGCCGCCCAGCCATTGCCTTGCCGGGGTCACGCACCGCGCGCAGCAGCCCGGACCGGGCCTGCTCCCACAGGCCGTCGATCCACCGCTGCATTGCCGGATTGTCCACGATCTCGTCACGGATGCGCGCCACGCGTTCCTGCATTTCGGGGTCGAACTGCAGGTCGCGTGCCAGCTTTGCCATGCCTTCCTCGGCCTTGAGGCGCAGGCTGTGCTGCGGGTCGGCAGCCATATCCGCCAGCAGCCGCCTCAGTCCGTCTATGATCGCGTTGGAAAGATTTTCGTCCAATCCCGTCCATCGCAATATCTTGCCCGCCCGGTCATGCACCATCTGGCGGATGAGATGGTCATTGGCCTCCAACGTGCGATCGGCCCAATGGATGATGCCGTCCATTACGGGCGCGTGGCGGCCGTCGCGCATCGCCGCCTCTATTGCCTGCCCGATCAGCGGTGCGACGTTCATGCCGCGCAGCCGCTGTGCAATGGCGCCCTTCACCATGCCGCCGAGCCGCTCCTGGTCAAGGGCCTCCAGCATGTCTGCCGCCAGCCGCGAAGCGCCTTCGCGCAGCCGACCGTCCCCACCCGATGGGCTGGCAAGAAAGCGCCCGGCAGCCGCCGCGACGTCCATCCGCTGCATCCGGCGCGCGACGACTGCGGGGGTCAGGAAATTGTCCCGCAGGAACAGCGCGAGCGTATCGCCGATGCGATCCTTGTTCCGCGGGATGATCGCCGTGTGCGGGATCGGCAGCCCAAGGGGATGGCGGAACAGCGCCGTCACTGCGAACCAGTCCGCCAAGCCACCCACCATCGCAGCTTCCGCAAAGGACTGAACGAACTCGATCGCGGGATGCAGATGGACCGTGGATCGCGCTGCGAGGAACAGTAGCGCCATTGCGATCAACATGCCGGTGGCGACGAGCCGCATGTTGCGCGGCGGCCGTGCGGGAGCGTGGGCCGCTGGCAGGGAAACGGGAAGCTGCTTCATCGTCGGTCCAACGGTTACGCCGTCGTTTCGTTCAGCCGCATACGTCTTTCAACCTGATGCGCCAACAGCGTCACTCCGCCGGCTGTGTAGTTCCCGCATGCTTTGCATCGTCTCCCGCCTTATATGTGAGCAAGCGTCGGGCAAGGCGCGGCCCAGCCCATCCTTCCAGCTGTAACGCCAGGCTGAATGTCGCGGGCACAATGACGAGTGTGAGGAGCGTGGACAGAAGCAGCCCGCCAATCACCGTGATACCCATCGGCGCGCGCCATGCGCTGTCGCCGCTAAGGGAAACTGCGGTGGGCACCATGCCCGCCACCATCGCGACCGTGGTCATGACGATCGGCTGAGCGCGCTTGTGCCCGGCATCGATGATCGCATCGAAACGAGGCACGCCTTTCTGGATTTCCTCAAGCGCGAAGTCGATCACCAGGATCGAGTTTTTCCCGACAATCCCCAGCAGCATCAAAATGCCGATAAACACAGGCATCGAAATGGGATTGCCGGTCAGATGCAATGCCAGCGCTCCGCCCAGCGGCGCCAGCATCAGCGAACCGAGGTTGACGAAGGGCGGCATTATCCGCTTGTAGAGCAGCGTCAGCACCGCGAGCACCAGCAGGATGCCGGAAACCACCGCGATGGCAAAATTCTTCATCATCTCCGCCTGCCACTTCGATTCCCCGGTATTGATCTTCTGAATGCCGGGGATGCGGCCTTCGTTGATTTCCTTCATCGTGGGCAGGGCGTTGATCTTCTTCATCGCCTGGCTGCTGACGATGCCGGGGGCGAAGTCGGCATCGACGACAATCCGGCGGATCTGGTTGTAGCGGCGGATTTGGGTCGGGCCAGCGCCAAACTCGACATCAGCCACGACCTTCAGCGGTACCGAACCGCCGTTGATCGTCGGGACCGGCATATTCTCCACTGTGGAGATGTCGCTCCGGCTGCTTTCCTGCAAGGCCACGCGGATCGGGATCTGGCGGTCGGAGAGGGAAAATTTCGCAGTATTCTGGTCGATATCACCGATCGTCGCGACGCGGATCGTCTGGCTGAGCGCAGCGGTCGTGACGCCAAGGCTGGCCGCCAGATCAAAGCGCGGCTTGATGATGATTTCGGGCCTGTTCATGTCGCCCTGAACCCGCGCAGCCCTGATTTCCTTTACGCCCACCATCTCGCTGACCAGCTTGTTGGCGGTGCGATCAAGCAGTTCGGCATTGTCGCTGCCCAACATGATAGTGACGTCCCGGCCCATGCCGCCGCCCGCCTGCGACTGGAAGTTCACTCGCGCGTCAGCAATCTGCTGGAACTTGGGTGCCATGCTGCGCTCCCATTCCACGGAGGAAGCAGGGCGATCTTTTTTAAGCGTCAGGTAGATATTTGCGTTGGTCGGCTGGATGTCGGCGAAAGCCGCGTCGACAAATTTCTTGTCCGCCGTCAGGATATCCGCGACGTGGCGAGCAACCTGGGTGGTCTGCGCAAGCGTACTTCCCGGCACGGTCTCGATTTTCACCTGACTGTAATCCGTGTTCATCGACGGCTGGAACGCCATTGGCAGAGTTCCGAAGGCGAGCAGCGTCGCCAGGAAGGCGATGCCACCCAAGCCCACTGTCCAGATCCGATGATCGCGCAGCCATGCCGCAAAGCGCGGCCTTGCTCCTCGCGCGCGATATGCATTGGCGCCGCTTTCATCCAGCGACCAGTGCAGCACGCGCATATAGACGTCCATCAGCCGGCCTTCGCCATGGCTTTCCTGCCCATGTGCCTTGAGGAAATAGGCCGCGATCATCGGTGTGATCAAGCGGGCAACCGCCAGGCTGAGTAGCACCGCCACCACGACAGTCATGCCGAACTGGATGAAGAATTGTCCGGAAATACCCGGCATCAAGGCGACGGGCAGGAAGACGGCAACGATCGCCATGGTCGTTGCCAGCACGGCAAGACCTATTTCGTCGGCTGCGTCGATCGAGGCCTGATAGGCCGTCTTCCCCAAGCGCATATGGCGGACGATATTTTCGATCTCCACGATCGCATCGTCGACCAGCACCCCCGCAACCAGGCTCAAGGCCAGTAGCGAGGTGACATTGAGCGTGAAGCCCATCATGTCCATGAACCAGAAGGTCGGGATGGCCGACAGCGGTATGGCGAGTGCGGCGATGATCGTCGCGCGCCAGTCGCGTAGGAACAGGAACACGACAACGACAGCCAGCACAGCGCCCTCGATCATCGCCTGCATCGCCGCGTGATATTGGCTCTTCGTATAATCGACGCTGTTGAACAGCTCCTTGTAGCGAACCTTGGGATTTTCCTTCTTCAGCTGCTCCATCACCTTCATCGCGTCGTCGAAGACGGTGACGTCGGACGACCCCTTTGCCTTTTCCAGGCTGAAGCTCGTCACCTGCATGCCGTTCATCAGCGACAGCGATCGTTGTTCCGCGAACATGTCGCGCACATCCGCAAGGTCAGACAGCTTGACGGTACGGCCTCCCGGAATGGCTATCTGGGTCTGGCCAAGCGTATAGGCATCCTGCGCGTTGCCGAGCACGCGGATTGCCTGTTCGGCTCCCGCGATTTCCGTGCGTCCGCCCGCAGCGTTCAGGTTGACCTGTTGCAGCTGCTGATTGACCTGCGCGGCGGTGACCCCGTGGGACTGCAACTTCGCCGGGTCGAGGATGACGCGAATTTCACGGGTGACACCGCCGCCGCGCCGGACCGCCGCCATGCCCGGCACCGCCAGCAGCCGCTTCGCGACCGTGTTGTCGACATACCATGACAGTTGCTCCAGCGTCATGTCCGTGGCTTCGGCGCTGAAATAGGCGATCGGCGGGTCGGCCTCCAGCCGGGTGACCTGCGGCTCTAATATGCCTTCGGGCAAATCGCTGCGTATTTGGTCTATGGCGTTTTTGACATCGTTCACGCCGCGATCGATCGGTGTTCCGATCTGGAATTGGATCATGGTCATCGACTGACCTTCGGACACGGTCGAGGTAATCTCGTCCACGCCGCTGATGCCGCGTACCGCCGCTTCCACGCGTTGCGTCACCTGGGTTTCCAGTTCTGGCGGCGCAGCACCAGGTTGCAGAACCAGCACCTGGGCAATGGGGAAACTGATGTCGGGCTGCTGGTTGATGTCCATGCGGCCGAAGCTGACCATGCCAGCCAACAGCAGGGCGACGAACAGCACGAGCGGGGACACCGGGTTACGAATGGCCCAGGCAGAGATATTGCGAAAACTCATGACGGCTTCCTCGCCTGCGCGGGCCTACCCGGCCTTTTGAACTTGCGGCCGCACCTTCTGCCCCGGCCGCAGGAAGGCGCCAGCCGATGCCACGATGCGTTCGCCGCCATTGAGGCCGCGTGTAACCGGAACACCTTTGGGAGAAACCTGCCCTACTTCGACGTCACGCCGTTCTGCCTCATTCCCACCGTTGATGACAAAGACGAAATGCCCCTTTTCGTCTGTCTGGATGGCGGACTCCGGCAGCAGTGGGGCAGTAGCCGTGCCGCTCACGATCTTGGCAGCAGCAAAGCCGCCTGGCCTGATTTCCTTGTGATAGGGAATGGCGATGCGGGCGACGCCCTGCCGCGTCTGAGGATCGATGACCGGCGACACCTGCCAGACGCGGCCTGAAAACTCGGTTTGAGTGCCTACCGGCGTGACCGTTGCACTGTTACCCGGCCGAAGCGTCGCAAGGTCGCCTTCGCTCAGTTGCGTCAGAAGCTCCATTTCGCCACCTTTGGCCATGCGGAACAGCACGCCGCTGCCCGAACCCACGATCTGACCGGGTTCCACATCTCGGGTCAGGATGAGGCCCGCAGCAGGAGCGCGAATATCGAGCCGCCCGGTGCGGGCGCGCTGTTCTGCAAGCTGCGCTACCGCGACATTGACCCGAGCGTTGGCGGCGTCACGGGTGGCGATACGCTGATCGATGTCGGCCTGGCTGATGAATCCGCGTTTCACAAGAGCCTGGGCGCGATCCAGTTGCGCCTGCGCCAGTTTCGCGTCCGCCCGATTGACCTCCACCTGCGCGGCGAGCGAGCGAACCTGCTCCGCCTGGACCGACCGCTCGAGCACCGCAAGAACCTGTCCGGCGCGCACCCAGTCGCCCGGTTGAACCAGCACGCGGGTAACTTGTCCGCCTTCGCCGACGACGCCCACCGGCATGTCGATCCGCGCGGCGAGCGATCCGGTGCCGCTCACGGTGCGGGGCACGACGGACTGGCCGGGAACAAGCACGGTGACCACCGGAGCCTCTTCAACCGCTGCGGCTGCATCCTCGCCCGCGCCACGCATGCTGATCCAGGCGGCGGCGGCAATCAGGATGATGGCGATCACGGCTCCAATCGTCAGCGCCCGCCGCTTGGAAGAGCGCGGTTCTTCGCCAAAGACGTCCGCCGGAGCATCGCCGGCAACCTGAGTTTCGTAATTCATCCTGGTTCCATCATCCGGCGGCCGGGGCCAGCGGGCGCTGTGTTATATAAATATATCACCCTGCTCAACCCTAAATACACCGCGTGCATCAGCGGGGCAACGGCGGGGATCAACCCCGCACGCTTGTCAAAGCGGCGCATCTGTGGCGCTATGGGCGATGGCGCGGGAGGAGGCTAGGATGGAATTACTGGGGTGGATCATTGTAGGGCTGCTGGCTGGAGCAATCGCCCGCCTGGTGATGCCTGGCCGTGATCCAAGTGGCTGCGTCGTGACCGTCCTGCTCGGGATAGCGGGGGCGCTCTTTGCTGCCTATGTCGGCCGTCTGCTTGGCGTTTATGAACCTGGGCAGCAGGCCAGCTTCCTCGCTGCGGTTCTGGGGTCAATCGCCGTGCTGGCAATTTACCGCTGGTTCACGCGGCGCGGCTGAACTCTGTGGACCCGCCATTTACGACATATGACGAAAAGGGCTGCGTCGAAACGCAGCCCTTTTTATACCCGCCAGCGGTGCTTTGGGTGGTTTACCGCACAGATCCGCGACGGACCAGGTTAACGATGGCAAGCAGCACGATCGCGCCCACCAGGGAAACAAGGAAGCTATAGAGCGTCAGGCCATCATTGATCGAACCGCCGCTGAAAATCAGGCCGCCGATAAACGCGCCGACGATGCCGACTACGATGTTCAGCAGAATGCCCTGCTGCGCATCGGTGCGCATGACCATGCTGGCAAGCCAGCCAATGATACCACCGACAACAAGCCACAAAATGATACCCATTTCACACTCTCCTTGGACCAGCGCCCCCAGCGGGTTGGCTGATCTATTTAACGGCGAAGTCGGCTTCGCGTTCCCTGAGAAATGTTTCTGGGTTGACAACGGCGGGTGAACTGGGACGCACGCCAAAAGAAAGAGCCGCCGAATCCACATCCGGCGGCATCTGATTGAAGCGTGTCCGGCGCGGGCCGGACAGCCATATCGTCAGTATTTTTGCTGTCGTTCGTAGAGCGACTTGTAATATTGGATCCGCGTCACGCGCAGGCCGTGCATGCCTGACCGGTCCACGGCGCGCTGCCATCCTGCGAATTCCTCCAGCGTCAGCGAATAACGCGCGCAGGCTTCATCGACCGTAAGCAGGCCTCCATTGACAGCGGCAACGACCTCAGCCTTGCGGCGGACGACCCAGCGCGTCGTGTTGGCAGGCGGCAGGCTCTCCAGAGTTAAGGGTTCCCCGAGCGGCCCGACGACCTGAGCAGGTCGGATTTTTTGATTTTCTATCATTCTCACCCTCAAAAAGCGGCACTGGCGTTGCCGAATTCAGCAGCGGCAACCGTTATGCGCGTCAGCCCTGAAGATCAGCTAAAGCGCCACGGTAAACGCCCCCTTCATCATCCTTGTCCCACTCTTAAATGCTGTGCGATCAACGGGTTGAAGCTGCCCGTCGGACGCTCGGCTTCGATCATGCCGCTTGGACGTGGCGCGAACACTTCGGCCAAATCCTGGATCCAGTCCCCCGTCTCATCCTGCCCCCGCAGGACTCCCGCAACCGCCTGCGCAGTCGGGCTGGCCGCCTGCTCCGCCGCCGAAGCGGCGCGCAGCAGAGGCCAGACCGGTGCGTGCGGCCGGCTAACGGGTCTGGCATTGGCGGGTTTAAGTCCACCTGCTCGAAGGAAACTGAAGTCCATGGGGAGGACAGATAGGGTAGAAAGGATAAAGTCCGGTAAACTGGCGCACCCGAAACGAAGCCTTGCAGGCAAAACGGTGGAATCCCGCTGGAATGCATCGCGTCTGGCGATTATATGCGCGCCTATGCAGCCCCAGTTTCAGTTGTCCGAACCGCTTGCGAAGCGGCGAATCGTCGTTGCCATGTCAGGCGGCGTGGATTCCAGCGTCGTCGCCGCTCTTGCAGCACGCACGGGTGCCGAAACGATCGGCGTCACCCTCCAGCTTTATGATCATGGCGCGGCCGTCGGACGCACCGGCAGCTGCTGCGCCGGGCAGGACATACGCGACGCGCGCGCCGTCGCCGACCGGATCGGCATCGCGCACTACGTCTTTGACTATGAAAGCCGATTTCGCGACTCCGTGATCGCGGACTTCGCCGATGAATATATGTCCGGGCGGACACCCATTCCCTGCGTCAAATGCAATATGGGGGTGAAGTTCACCGACCTGTTCCAGATTGCGCGCGACCTGGGTGCCGACTGTCTGGCGACGGGCCATTATGTCCGCCGCGTCGAAGGCGATCAGGGCGCCGAACTGCACCGGGCTGCGGATCCGGCGCGCGACCAGAGCTATTTCCTCTTCGCCACGACGCAGGCTCAGCTTGATTATCTGCGCTTTCCGCTGGGTGGGCTGCCCAAGCCGCAGGTGCGCGAGATCGCGGCGGAGCTCGGCCTGTCGGTAGCGCTGAAGCCCGACAGTCAGGATATCTGCTTCGTTCCCGATGGCGATTATGCGGGGGTGGTGCGCAAGCTGCGCCCGGATGCCGACGAGGGCGGCGACATCATCCATGTCGATGGCCGCATTCTTGGCAGGCATAAGGGGCTGATTCACTACACCGTTGGTCAGCGCAAAGGGTTGGAAATTGGTGGACAGGCCGAACCGCTTTACGTCGTTCGCCTCGACGCCAGCGCAAAACGCGTGATCGTTGGACCCAAGGCCGCGCTGGCGGTGTCAGCGGCGCGACTGTCCGACATCAACTGGCTGGGGGGCGATTTCAAAGGTCCGCTGACGGCCAAGGTGCGGTCCATGGCGAAGCCCGTCCCGGCTCGGCTGGAGGGGGATCGTCTGCTCTTCGACACGCCTGAATATGGAGTCGCGCCTGGACAGGCGGCCGTGCTCTACGCGGGCGACCGGGTGCTCGGCGGCGGCTGGATCGATGCCACCGAAGCGGCGTTGGCGCATGCCGCATGAATATTGTCCTTTATAGCGCGCGCGGCTAAGGCCCGCCGGTCATGACTCGTCCGCTCACCCTTGCCATCCCGAAAGGCCGTATCCTCGATGAGGCTCTGCCGATGCTCGCGCGCGTCGGCATAGAGCCGGAGGCGGAATTTCATGACAAGAAGAGCCGGGCGCTGCGCTTCGCCACCAATCGGCCTGACATTTCCATCATCCGTGTACGCGCCTTCGATGTTGCGACCTTCGTCGCCCATGGCGCGGCGCAGATCGGCATTGTGGGTTCTGACGTGGTGGATGAGTTCGACTATTCCGAACTTTATGCGCCGGTTGACCTCGACATCGGTCATTGCCGCCTGTCGGTCGCCGAACCCGTCGACCTTGCGGGCGAGGATGAGGCGGCGATGAGCCATGTGCGGGTCGCCACCAAATATCCCTATCTCACCCGCCGCTATTATGAGGCACGCGGTATTCAGGCGGAATGCGTGAAGCTGAACGGAGCGATGGAACTCGCGCCGTCGCTTGGCCTGTCGCGCCGGATCGTTGATCTCGTTTCATCGGGCGCGACGCTCAAGGCGAACGGGCTGGTCGAAACCCATGTCATCATGCAGGTGTCGGCCCGGCTGGTCGTCAATCGCGCCGCGTACAAGATGCGCTCGGCCGAACTGGCACCGTTGGTGGAAGGTTTCCGCAAGGCTGCAGGAGGCGGGGATGCCGCTTAGGCTCGACAGCCGTGACGCGGACTTCGCTGCCGCGTTCACTGCGCTGGTCGATGCCCGGCGCGAGGCGGATGAAGATGTGTCCCGCGATGTTGCGGCGATCCTGAAGCGCGTGCGCGCCGAGGGCGATGCCGCTCTCGCCGATTATACCAGCCGGTTCGACCGGCACGATCTGGCGGCCAGCGGCTGGGCGGTTACCCCCGCCGAGTGTCGCACGGCGCTGGACGGCATCTCTCCCGAACTGCGCGAAGCCCTCGAACTCGCGGCGGCGCGTATCACTGCTTATCATGAAAAGCAGAAGCCGCAGGATAGCGACGGCACCGACAGCGCTGGCGTGCGCCTCGGCGCGCGCTGGCGGCCGGTCGATGCGGCGGGACTCTATGTACCGGGCGGCCGCGCGGCCTATCCAAGCTCGCTGCTGATGAACGTCATCCCCGCAAAGGTGGCTGGCGTGTCGCGCATCGCCATGGTGACGCCGACGCCCAATGGCGTGATCAACCCGCTGGTCCTCGCCGCTGCCAGCATCGCGGGCATTGAGGAAATATGGCGCGTCGGCGGGGCTCAGGCCGTTGCGGCGCTTGCCTATGGCACGGATCGGATCAAGCCGGTCGACGTCGTTACCGGACCCGGCAATGCGTGGGTCGCTGAGGCCAAGCGGCAATTATATGGCGTTGTCGGCATCGACATGGTCGCTGGCCCATCCGAAATCGTTGTTGTAGCTGACGGGAAAAATGACCCGGACTGGATCGCCGCCGATCTGCTCAGCCAGTCCGAGCATGATCCGACCAGCCAGTCTATCCTGTTCACGGACGACGCCTCTTTCGCCGACGCGGTTTCGGCGGCCGTGGAAAGACGCTTGCCGCTTCTCTCGACCCAGGCAGTTGCCACGACCAGTTGGGCGGCGAACGGCGCGATCATCCTTGTGCGCGACCTGGAAGAAGCCATGCCGCTGGTCAACCGCTTGGCGGCCGAACATCTGGAACTGGCAGTGGATGATCCCGAAACCCTGTTTGCGCAGGTGCGCCATGCCGGATCGGTGTTCCTTGGTCGCATGACTCCTGAAGCGGTGGGCGATTATGTCGCAGGGCCGAACCATGTGCTGCCCACCGGTCGGCGCGCGCGTTTCTCCTCGGGGCTATCGGTACTCGACTTCATGAAGCGCACCAGCTTCCTCAGCCTTGATCAGGCCGCGATCGATGCGATCGGCCCGGCGGCGGTCGCTCTGGCGGAAGCGGAAGGGCTGCCTGCGCACGCGGCCTCGGTGGCGGTGCGGCTGAGCTGATCATTTTCCGTTCGGTTCGAGCCTGTCGAGAACCGGATGCGCAGGGTTCTCGACAGGCTCGAATGGAACGGAATAAAAGACCTTTATGAACGAACGCTCCAAATCCCGCTCCGCCGCCCGGCTCGCCGCGGTACAGGCGCTATATCAGCTGGAAATGGAAGGCACGCCGCTCAGCGTCCTGCTGCATGAATTCCATCAGCATCGACTGGGCGCGACGATCGAGGATGTGACCTATGCCGATGCAGAGGAAAGCTTCTTCGACGATATCGTGACCGGTGTGGACAAACGGCGCGAAGAGATAGACGGGCTGATAACCGCCCGGCTTTCGAAGGGCTGGAGCCTCGAACGGCTCGACAAGCCGATGCGGCAGATCCTGCGCGCAGGCGCCTATGAGCTCATCGCGCGCCGCGACGTGCCGACGGGCACCGTCATCAGCGAATATGTCGACGTGGCCCATGCCTTCTACGACAAGCGTGAAGCGGGCTTTGTGAACGGCCTGCTGGACGGCGTGGCGAAGGACGTACGCAAGTAACCAAAAGCTTCCCTTGGGTCTGAGGGCGAACGGAGGTCATCATATGTCCGCTGAATCCCGCTTTCTGACCCTTCTCCGCCTGTTGGCCAATGATCCCGCCGCGCGCGGATTGCAGGATGATGTCGCGCTTTTGGACATGGGCAATTCGCGCCTCATCCTCACCAGCGACACAATGGTCGAGGGTGTCCATTATCTTGCCGGGGATCCTGCCGCCGACATTGGCTGGAAGCTGGCAGCGGTCAACCTGTCCGACCTCGCCGCAAAGGGCGCGCGGCCGGTCGGCTGCCTGCTCAACTACGCGCTGTCAGGCGACGACGCATGGGATGCCGCCTTCCTCGAAGGATTGGGGGAGGCGCTCGGCCGTTATGCGATGCCGCTATTGGGCGGCGATACGGTCAAGATGCCGCAAGGTAGCGCACGCAGTTACAGCCTGACCGCGATTGGCGAGGCAAGCGGGTCAGTCCCTGCCCGAAGCGGCGCGCAGGCGGGTGATCGCCTCTACCTTACCGGGCCAGTGGGCGACGCTGGGGCAGGTCTGGAATTGCTCCGGTCGACCCCTGCCGCGTCAGGGCCGCTGGTGGAGGCCTATCGACGCCCCAAGCCGCGCCTCGCGGAAGGGGCGCTGCTCGCGGGTCACGTGCATGCGATGATGGATGTGTCGGACGGGCTGCTGATCGACGCTGCGCGCATGGCGCAGGCCAGCGGGCTCGCCGTCGCTATCGATCATGTACCGTTGTCTTCCGCGCTGGAGCTTGTGAGCGGCGGCAGCACGGCAGCGCAGATAGCAGCCGCGCGCGCGGGCGATGATTATGAACTGCTATTCGCCATGCCATCCTCTGCCAAACCGCCGATAAGGGCCATTCCGGTGGGCAGTTTCTCCCCAGGGTCTGGCCTCACGTTGATGATCGACGGAGCGACAGTGCCGCTGCCCGACCGGCTCGGCTGGGAACATGACTGAAAGCTCAGCGCGCAACAGCTTGATTCAGGCGCGTTTCGTAACGGCTTGACGCCGCTCTTCCTGCCTGTAGCTTCGCGCCATCCTTTTCTCAGCCCGGTTGGACGTAATCATGTCCGTGACCTTGACGCTGATTGATGCGGTGCCCGACGCCGGATGTGTGAATTCCGGCCGCCCGCCTTCGTGCCTTTCGCTCGCCCGTTTTTCCCTGCGGAGCGGCCGATGATAGGAAAAACAGGGGGAGAGGAATATCCATGCAGATTGTTTATATCGCCATAGGGTGCGGCCTGCTGGCCGTGCTCTACGGCTTGTTCACCAGTCGCCAGGTGCTGGCAGCGTCTCCCGGCAATGAAACCATGCAATCCATAGCCGGCGCGATCCAGGAAGGGGCGAACGCCTATCTCAGCCGCCAATATATGACGATCGGCATGGTCGGAGTCGTGGTGGCGGCTCTGGTCTTCTTCTTTCTGGGCGGAACGTCCGCCATCGGATTTCTGATCGGTGCGATTTTGTCGGGGGCGGCAGGCTTCATCGGAATGAACATCTCCGTACGCGCCAATGTCCGCACCGCCGAAGCGGCACGCACGACATTGCAGAGCGGCCTCACCGTCGCATTTCGCGCAGGCGCGATCACCGGCATGCTGGTGGCGGGCCTGGCGTTGCTCGCGATCAGTGTCTTCTTCTGGTATCTGACGGGGCCAGCGGGCCATGCTCCCGATGACCGGCTGGTGATCGACTCCCTGGTGGCACTCGCCTTTGGCGCCAGCCTCATCTCGATCTTCGCGCGGCTGGGTGGCGGTATCTTCACCAAGGCGGCAGATGTCGGCGCCGATCTCGTGGGCAAGGTGGAAGCCGGAATCCCGGAAGATGATCCGCGCAACCCCGCCGTGATCGCGGACAATGTTGGCGACAATGTCGGCGACTGCGCGGGCATGGCGGCCGATTTGTTTGAAACCTATGTCGTGACGGTCGGCGCGACCATGGTGCTGACGGCTCTGCTGGTGAGCGGCGTGGACAATGCGTTCCTGCAACGGCTGATGTCCCTGCCGCTGATTGTCGGCGGCGTGTGCATCATCACTTCGATCATCGGCACCTATATGGTGCGTCTTGGCTCCAGCCAATCGATCATGGGCGCGCTTTACAAGGGCTTCTGGACCACGGCGATCCTGTCGATCCCGGCGCTTTACTTCGCCACCAGCTTCACGCTGGGTGATGTGAATGCACGCTTCGGCACCGATCTGGATGGCGTCGGCGGCTATACCGGCATGGCCTTGTTCTGGGCGATGATGGTGGGTCTTGCTGTCACGGGGCTCATCGTCTGGATCACCGAATATTATACCGGCACCAACTATCGGCCGGTGCGCAGCATCGCCCGCGCTTCGGAAACCGGTCACGGCACCAATGTGATTCAGGGCCTGGCCGTCAGCTTGGAAGCGACCGCGCTACCAACGCTGGTGATCGTCGCCGGGATCATCGTCGCACATCAGCTTGCAGGGCTGATCGGCATCGCCTTCGCAGCGACGGCAATGCTGGCGCTTGCGGGCATGGTCGTGGCGCTCGACGCCTATGGCCCGGTGACGGACAATGCAGGTGGCATCGCGGAGATGTCGCACCTTGACGACAGCGTGCGGGTCAAGACCGATGCGCTCGATGCCGTGGGCAACACCACCAAGGCGGTGACGAAGGGCTATGCCATCGGCTCAGCGGGGCTCGCGGCGCTGGTGCTGTTTGGGGCTTATACCGAGGATCTCAAATTCTATAACTCCGCTCTTGGTCTGACCGAGCCAGTCGATTTCAGCCTGTCCAACCCCTACGTCATCGTCGGCCTGCTGCTGGGGGCACTGCTGCCCTATCTGTTCGGCGCGATGGGGATGACGGCCGTCGGCCGTGCGGCGGGCGACGTGGTGAAGGACGTGCGCGACCAGTTCGCCACCAACAGCGGCATCATGGAAGGCACTTCGCGCCCCGATTATGCGCGTACCGTCGATCTTGTCACCCGTGCGGCAATCAAGGAAATGATCGTGCCCAGCCTGCTACCGGTGCTGGCGCCGATCGTCGTCTATTTCGCTATTTCCGCCGTGGCGGGGACGCCGAACGGCTTTGCGGCACTCGGCGCATTGCTGCTGGGCGTGATCGTGTCGGGCCTGTTCGTGGCGCTGTCGATGACCTCAGGCGGGGGTGCCTGGGACAATGCCAAGAAATATATTGAAGACGGCAATCATGGCGGCAAGGGATCGGAGGCGCACAAGGCGGCAGTGACCGGCGATACGGTCGGTGACCCGTACAAGGACACTGCCGGGCCGGCCGTCAATCCGATGATCAAAATCACGAACATTGTCGCCTTGCTCCTGCTCGCCGCCCTTGCACGCGGTGTCTAGAGCATAAATTTTTGACGGAGAATGGCCCTGTCCCTGCGGGACGGGGCCATTTCTGTAGAGAGTGGTAGCATCGTGACATTGCTAAAAGCCCCGGAAAGCTTCATCGACCTCAACACCACCAATTTCCAGCGTGTCGAAGGCGAGGAGCGGATGCGCATCTGATCGCCATCACGACCCCGATCGCGAAGAACGTGAATGCGGAAATCGGCTATCTGCATCAGCACGGCTTCCGGCCCAATGCAGAGGACGCCAACGACAATGTGGCGTCCTTCTCGCTCAGCTTCTCCTTCTGATTGGTCAACCTTGAGCAGGGGAGGGAGTTGCCTGTTCTCTCACTCGAGGGGGTGAACCGACAGCCCTTCAGCTTGCTCCTGTGCCGGTCGCGGGCCTATAGGGCGCGCCATGACCAGCGAACCCTTCCGCTCGCAACTGGCGGCTCTTGAAAAGCGCGGCCGCCTGCGCCGTCTGGTGTCGCGCGCCGGTCGCGACTTCGCCTCCAACGACTATCTGGGCCTCGCGTCCGATCCGATAATCGGCCAGGCAGTGGCGGATGCGGTCGCGCGGGGCGTGCCGGTGGGATCGGGCGGCTCCCGCTTGTTGCGCGGAAATGCGCCTGAGCATGAGGGGCTGGAGGCGAAGGCAGCGGCCTTCTTCCGGACGCAGGCGGCGTTGTTTCTTGCCAATGGGTTCGCGGCCAATTGCGCGCTCTTTTCGACATTGCCGCAGCGGGGCGACCTGATCGTGGCGGACGAGTTGATCCACGCCAGCGTTCATGACGGTATCCGCCTGTCCAAGGCCGCTACTGTCTTTGCCCGGCATAACGATGTGCAGAGCTTCGCCGACCTGATTACCGCCTGGCGTGAAGAAGGCGGCAAGGGACGCGTCTGGATCGCGGTCGAGACGCTGTATTCCATGGACGGTGACACGGCTCCGCTCGCTGATCTTGCGAAACTGGCGGCGCAGCATGATGCGATGCTGATCCTCGACGAAGCCCATGGCACTGGTGTGTTCGGCCCCAGTGGTCGGGGCCTGTCTGCAGGATTCGACGGACTGCACAATGTCGTGACGCTCCATACCTGCGGCAAGGCCATGGGCGTGGAAGGCGCACTGATTTGCGGCCCGCAGATCATCATCGATTATCTCATCAATCGCGCGCGCGCCTTCATTTTCTCTACCGCACCCTCTCCATTGATGGCCGTAGCCGCGTCGGCTGCGCTCGACCGGATCGAGCAGGCGGATGACCTGCGCGCGCGGCTCAAGACGCTGTGCGTCGACGCCGCTGAAGTCATCTGCGCGCCCTTGGGTTTGCCTGCGCCGCGCAGCCAGATTGTCCCGGTTCTTCTCGGCGAAGACCGGCGCGCCATGGCCGCCGCCGCCGCCCTTCAGGAGGCTGGCTTCGACGTGCGCGGCATCCGTCCACCGACGGTTCCTCCGGGCACGAGCCGCCTGCGCATTTCCCTGACGTTGAACGTCGGCCGCGCCGATGTGGTGGCGCTCGGCGAAGAATTGCAGAGGGTCATGGGATGACGCGCTTCATAGTCACTGGCACGGACACCGATATCGGCAAGACTGTCTTCGCCGCAGGCCTCGCAGGCGCACTTGGCGCGCATTATTGGAAGCCGGTTCAGGCCGGGATCGATCCCGAAGGTGACAAGGAAACGATCGCCCGGCTCAGCAGCATTCCCGAGACCCAGATCCTGCCCGAAGCCTACCGCCTCACGACGCCCGCATCGCCGCATCTGGCGGCGCGTATCGACGGGGTCGAAGTGCGTCTCGACAAGCTCGCCCTGCCGCAGGTGGATGGGCCGCTGGTCGTGGAAGGAGCAGGGGGCGTGCTCGTGCCGGTGAACGAAACGCTGCTGATGGCCGATCTCTTCGCCCATTGGCAGTTGCCGGTCATCCTTTGCGCGCGCACCGCGCTAGGCACCATAAACCATAGCCTGCTCAGCATCGAGGCCTTGCGCAGCCGGGGCGTGCCGCTGGCAGGCATTGCGTTCATCGGCGATCCGCATGAGGAAAATGAGCGGATCATCCCGCAGCTTGCGAATGTGCCCAGCCTCGGCCGCCTCCCGCGCCTCGATCCGTTGAATGCCGCCAGCCTGAAGGCTGCTTTTGCCGGTAATATCCGTTTGCCCTGAAACGGGCTGCAGCCGCCCTGCATGATTTTCGACGAATGACATGGACTTGTCGCGCTGCGATGAGTCAATTGCCGTGATCGGATCAAGCAAGGGACGCTTCGATGAAAAACCTTCTGATGAGCGCCGCGATTGGCGCTCTGTTGCTCGCCGCCAACGCTGCTCATGCGGACCAGGCACCCCCGGCCAAACCGACCTATGGCAGCTATGGCTTCGACAGCAAGGGCATGGACCCAACCGTCAAGCCGGGTGATGATTTCTACCTTCACGCCAACGGCGGCTGGGCAAAGGCCACGCCGATCCCCGCCGACAAATCCAACTATGGCGCGTTCAACGTGCTTGATGACCTGTCGCGTGAGCGCACGCGCGGCATATTGGAGGAAGCAAGGAAAGATCCCACCAGCGGGATTGGCATCGCCTATGCCAGTTATCTCGACGCTCCCACCGTGGAATCCAGGGGGCTGACGCCGATCAAGCCCTGGCTTGCGAAGATTGAGGCGGTGAAGGACAAGACAGGTTACGCCCGCCTGGCGGCAGAAGCCGCGCGCGCCGGCATAGCAGGCCCTTTCACCTTCTATGTGGGGCAGGATGACAAGGCGCCGGACACCTATATTCTGAACCTGCGCCAGTCAGGACTGGGCCTGCCGGATCGCGATTTCTATCTACAGCCTGACGAGAAGATGGCGGCCATCCGCACTGCCTATGTCGCGCATCTGGAACAGATGCTGACGCTGGCCGGCGCGAGCAACGCAAAGCCCCGCGCCTCTGCCTTGATGGCGTTCGAAACCGAAGTCGCCAAAGTGCACTGGACCCGAGTCGACAGCCGGGACGCCGACAAAACCTATAACCGGATGACCCTCGCCGACCTCCAGAAAGCCGCGCCGGGGTTTGACTTCTCGACCTATTTTGCTGCCAACCGCCTGAATCCGCAGGCGTTGATCGTCGCGCAGCCCACGGCGATCGCCGGGGAAGCGGCGCTTATCGTGCGAACTCCGGTTGACGTACTGAAGGACGCTCTTTTGCTGCGTAGCCTCCACAGCTATGCGACGTACCTCCCCGACAGGATTGCCGACGCGGACTTTGCCTTTTACGGCACCACCTTGTCAGGCACGCCGCAGCGCGAAGAGCGGTGGAAGCGCGCCGTTGGCTTCGTCAAGGACGCGATGGGCGAGGAGGTTGGCAAAATCTATGTCGCCCGCTATTTCCCGCCGGAAACCAAGGCGGCGATGGACCAACTCGTCAAAAATGTGATGGCCGCCATGGGGCGCCGGATCGATGGCCTCAGCTGGATGAGCGATGGCGCGAAGGCGAGGGCGCACAAGAAGCTGGCGGCCTTCACGCCAAAGATCGGTTACCCCGACAAATGGCGGGATTATAGCGGGCTCCAGATGGTGGCCGGCGATCTGTTCGGCAACGCGCTGCGCTCCAGCCAATATGAATTCGACTATCAAATGGGGAAGCTCGGCATGCCCATCTACCGTTGGGAATGGCAAATGACGCCGATGGAGATCAACGCCTATGCGGACTTCTCGATGGTTGAGATCGTCTTCCCGGCTGCCATCCTGCAGCCGCCCTTCTTTGACCCCCATGCCGATCCAGCGGTCAATTATGGCGGCATCGGCGCGGTTATTGGCCATGAACTCAGCCATCATTTCGACGATCAGGGTGCCAAATATGATGAAACCGGCAAGCTCAACCAGTGGTGGAGCGATGCCGATGTCGCTGCCTTCAAGCAGCTGACCGGCAAGCTGGTGAAGCAATATGACGCCTATGAGCCCTTTCCCGGCGCCCATGTGAAAGGTGATTTCACATTGGGCGAGAATATCGGTGATCTGGCAGGGGTCGCGGTGGCGCTCGATGCCTATCATGCGTCATTGGAGGGCAAGCCAGCGCCAGTGATCGACGGCACCACCGGGGATCAGCGCTTCTTCCTGGGTTGGGCGCAGGTGTGGCGGCGCAACTATCGTGAACCCAACTTGCGCCAGCGGCTGGTGACCGACCCGCACTCACCCTCGCAATACCGGGCGAATACAGTGCGAAACTTCGACCGGTGGTATACCGCCTTTAGCCCCGGGACCGGGAGCAAGCTCTATCTGGCGCCAGAAGACCGCGTCAGAATCTGGTAAGGGTTCGCAGCGATCTTTAACGATCTGGCGAATCGTAGCTGCGGTGAAACGTGATGAAACGAGGGTGAATTGAGTGAAGCTCGACCCTCACCCCTCAAATATCACGTTTCGCCGGAACACTCTTTAAACCTCGTGCGCTCTTCCACAGCTTTAGGTCATCAAATTGCAAGGAGAAGCATGTTGACGGGTTTTCGTTCACCACTGGTTTTGAAGACAGCTATGGCATCGGTCGCTCTGTTGGCAGCGGCACCAGTTCTGGCTCAGGACGCAGCGGCTCCGGCCACGTCCGCGACGCCTGCCACCCCGGCGGCGCCGTCGGCCGCGGCAAGCCAGTTCAGCGACGCAGACATCAAGTTGTTCGCGGCAGCTGCGGTCGAAGTGACCAAGATTCAGTCCGATACCAGCATTGCCGATGCGGAAAAGCAGCCCAAGATGCTCGCCGCGTTGCAGGCGTCAGGCATTGCGCCCGAAAAGTTCAATGAGATCGGCCAGGCTGCAGCTGCCGACCCGGCATTGCAGCAGCGTATTCAGGCAGCGGCTCCGGCGGCGCCGGCAGCGCAGG
The DNA here is from genome assembly GCA_023433445.1 of Pseudomonadota bacterium. Taxonomy (GTDB): domain Bacteria; phylum Pseudomonadota; class Alphaproteobacteria; order Sphingomonadales; family Sphingomonadaceae; genus Sphingobium. The sequence continues at coordinate 28,590 of JAEZCS010000090.1, forward strand.
CTGCTCCCAGCCCGGCGACGCCAGCCACGCCCGCCGATTAAGCGGTAGAGTTACAATTGGGGGAGGAAGCTTGGCCTGACGCCTAGGCTATTCTAAGCGTCTCGACATGACCTCCCCTATTTGGCACCCCTTCACGCAGCACGGCCTTAACGAACCCATTCCCCGCGTCCTCCGGGCGGATGGCGCTTTGCTGCATTTGGCAGGTGGCGGCACGTTGATCGACGCCATCTCAAGCTGGTGGGTGACGACGCATGGCCACTGTCATCCGCGCATTGCGCAGGCGATCGCGCAGCAGGCCGGGCAGCTCGATCAACTCATCTTCGCCGGTTACACCCACGCACCCGCCGAAGAGGTAGCGCGCAGCCTGATTGAACTTGCCCCACGTGCGGGCGAGCGCGATCCACTCGCCCATGTCTTTTTTTCCGATAGCGGATCAACCGCCGTCGAGGTCGCGCTTAAGATGGCGCTTGGCTACTGGCACAATCGCGCGCTGGACGGGCTGTCCGCACCCCGGCACCGCATCCTCGTCCTCGAACATGGCTATCATGGCGACACGATCGGCACGATGTCGATCGGTGAGCGTGGCGTGTACAATGCCGCTTGGACGCCTCTGCTGTTTGACGTCGGCACGATTCCTTTTCCGGCGCTCGGTGCGGAGCAGCAGACCTTTGATGCGCTGGAGGCTGCCTGCAAGGAGCATCCCGCGGCGTTCATCGTCGAACCGCTGATCCTGGGCGCTGGCGGGATGCTGATCTACTCACCCGCCACTCTGCGCCAGATGGCGGAAATCTGCGCGCGGCATGACGTTCTCTTCATCGCTGATGAAGTGATGACGGGCTGGGGCCGCACCGGCACCCTCTTTGCCTGCGAGCAGGCCGACGTCGTGCCGGACATCATGGCCGTGGCAAAGGGGATAACCGGCGGGGCCATTCCCTTGGCCGCAACTCTGGCCACGACGCGCATTTTTGACGCGCATAAGTCCCAGGATCGGGCGCGGCTATTCTATCACTCGTCCAGCTACACGGCTAACGCCATCTCCTGCGCGGCTGCGGCTGCCAACCTCGCCATCTGGCGCGAGGAGGATGTGCTCGGCCGCATCGCCACACTTGAACGGAATATGGCTGAACGACTCGCAAGGCTGGCGCTGCATCCTGCTTTCACGAATGCCCGTCAGCTTGGCACGATCGTCGCGGTCGACCTGATCGCGCAGGATGCAGGATATCTGTCCGATCTGGCTCCCCGCCTGCGCGCTTTCTTCCTGGAACGAGGGATTTTGCTGCGTCCTTTGGGCAACAGCATCTACTTGATGCCGCCCTATTGCACTGATGTGGATCAGCTGGATCACATCTTTGCCGCACTCTCCGCAGCGGGAGATGCGTTTGGTGCATCAGCCTGACTTTCATTTTCCGCATTTTGTCGCTATGGCGACGCGATTTTTGGTTTCCCCAGGATATTATGGCAAAAGAAGAACTGCTTGAAATGCGCGGACAGGTTGTGGAGCTTCTCCCCAACGCCATGTTCCGCGTCCGGCTTGAAAATGATCACGAGATCCTTGGCCACACGGCTGGCAAGATGCGCAAAAACCGCATCCGCGTGCTGGTGGGCGACGAAGTGCTGGTCGAACTGACCCCCTACGACCTGACCAAGGGTCGGATCACTTAGCGCTTCAAATAAGCCGCTTTTTCGATGCGGCTCATCCTTGCTTCGGCTTCGCCTAGACGGTGTGAACTTCTGGGTCAGATCGGCGTGCGTCCTGATATGGTGGACCCCGCCGACGTCGATGAAACCCCGTTGAAAGGCGAACTTCCCGGCCCGTACGCTACGCGCGTGGCGGCTGAAAAGGCGGCGCTTGTCGCTGCCCGCCATCCCGGCGCGCTCGTGCTTTCGGGCGATACGGTGGTCGCAGCAGGCCGCCGCATTTTGCCCAAGGCAGAGGCGGAGGATGAGGCGCGCGCCTGTCTTTCGTTGCTCTCCGGCCGCCGCCACCGTGTGCTGAGCGCCATCACGCTCATCGATGGCGAGGGGAGGGCAAGGCATCGCCTCTCGACCAACATCGTGACGTTCAAGCGTCTGGAGCAGGCCGAAATCGACGCCTATATCGTCAGCGAAGAATGGCATGGCAAGGCAGGGGGCTATGCGATCCAGGGTCGTGCCGCCGGGCTGATCCGCGCGATACATGGCAGCCATAGCGCGATCATGGGTCTGCCCCTTTACGAAACCCGCGCGCTGCTGAAGGC
>JAEZCS010000134.1 GCA_023433445.1 Pseudomonadota bacterium
GTGCAGGTGGTCTTCCACCATGTCCTGCCGCTTGCCCTGCCCGGCATCCTGACCGGCACGATCATCGGCATGGCTCGCGCGCTTGGCGAAACCGCCCCCCTCCTCATGATCGGCATGCGCGCTTTCATCGCGACGCCGCCCGGTGGGATCACTGATCCTGCAACGGTTCTGCCGGTGCAGATTTTCCTCTGGTCTGACGAAGTCTCGAAGGGCTTTGTCGAAAAGACCTCCGCCGCCATCATCGTCCTGTTGGTCTTCCTGCTCGCGATGAACGGCCTCGCCATCTACCTGCGCAACAAGTTTGAAAAACGGTGGTAACGATGATGCACGAACCGCAAACACTGGTGCCCGCCACCGAAACCAAGATGACCGCGCGCGACGTGAAGGTCTTCTATGGCGAAAAACAGGCGATCAAGGGCGTCTCGATCGACGTCGACATGGACAATGTGACGGCCTTCATCGGCCCGTCGGGCTGCGGCAAGTCGACCTTCCTGCGGGCACTGAACCGCATGAACGACACCGTCGCTTCGGCCCGCGTCGAAGGGACGATCACCCTTGATGGCGAGGATATCTACGCCTCGTCGATGGACGTCGTGCAACTGCGCGCCCGGGTCGGCATGGTGTTCCAGAAGCCCAATCCCTTCCCCAAGTCGATCTACGAGAACATCGCCTACGGCCCCCGCATCCACGGCCTGGCCCATGGCAAGGCGGACCTCGACGTCATCGTCGAAAAGTCGCTGCGTCGCGCTGGCCTGTGGGATGAAGTGAAGGATCGCCTGCACGACAGCGGCACCGCGCTTTCCGGCGGTCAGCAGCAGCGCCTCTGCATCGGCCGCGCCATCGCTGTCGAACCTGAAGTCATCCTGATGGACGAACCCTGCTCGGCGCTCGATCCCATCGCGACGGCCAAGATCGAGGAACTGATCCACGAACTGCGCGGCCGCTACGCGATCGTCATCGTCACCCATAACATGCAGCAGGCCGCCCGCGTGTCGCAGCGCACTGCCTTCTTCCACCTGGGCGAGCTGGTCGAATATGGCGTGACGTCGGACATCTTCACCAACCCCCGCCAGGAGCGGACCAAAGACTATATCACCGGACGCTACGGCTGAACCGGGGGGAGAGACAGACAATGGCAGAACATACGATCAAGGCGTTTGATGAGGAGATGGACAAGCTCCGCGGCCTCATCGCTGAAATGGGAGGCCGCGCCGAATCCGCGCTCGAAAACGCGATGCTAGCGCTTCAACGTCATGACAAGAGGCTTGCCGCGCAGATCGTTGCCGAAGACAAGCGCATCGATGCCATCGAGGCAGAAGTTGAAAAGCTCGCGATCGAGATCATCGCATTGCGCGCGCCCATGGCCAACGATCTGCGTGACGTGATCGCCGCGCTCAAGATCGTCGGCGTGGTGGAGCGCATCGGCGATTATGCGAAGAACATCGCCAAGCGCGTTCCCATGATCAACGCGAACCAGCGGACGCAGGAGCCCATCGCGCTTCTCCCTTCCATGGGTCAGGTCGCGGGCGAGATGGTGCAGGACGCCCTCAACGCCTTTGCTGCGCGTGATGCGGATCTGGCCCTTGCCGTAATCGAGCGCGACACCATTGTTGACGACTTCTACAACAGTGTCTTCCGCACCCTCGTCACCTTCATGGTCGAAAATCCCAAGACGATCAGCGAGTGCGCGCACCTGCTGTTCGTCGCCAAGAATATCGAGCGGATCGGCGACCACGCCACCAATGTTGCCGAGATGGTTTATTACGCCGCGACCGGCCAGACTCTGCCGGAGCGCGAGCGCGGCGGCAACCAGCCCCTGGAGGACTGAATATGGCGAGAGCCAAGATGCTTCTGGTTGAAGATGACGCGGCCCTCGCAGAACTTCTGATCTGGCATTTCAAGCGCGAGGATTTCGACGTCGCGCACACCGTCGATGGCGAAGAGGCCCTGCTGCTTGCGCAGGAGAATGTGCCCGATATCGTGCTGCTCGACTGGATGGTGGAAAGCCTGTCCGGGATCGAGGTCTGCCGCCGCCTGCGCCGTATGAACGGCACCGCCAATGTGCCCATCATCATGCTCACCGCGCGCGGCGAGGAGGAGGATCGCGTGCGTGGTTTGGAAACGGGCGCGGACGACTATGTCACCAAGCCTTTTTCTCCCCGCGAACTGGTCGCACGCGTCGGCGCAGTCCTTCGCCGCGTCCGTCCCGCGCTGGCTGGCGAGACGCTCACCTTCGCGGACGTCGAGATGGACACGGTCGGTCACAAGGTGCGCCGTGGAGGTCAGGTCATCCCACTCGGCCCCACGGAATTCCGGCTGCTCAAGCATTTCCTGGAGCATCCCGGCTGGGTCTTCTCGCGCGAACGGCTGCTGGACAGCGTCTGGGGCCAGGACAGCGACATCGAACTGCGCACCGTCGACGTCCACATCCGCCGCCTGCGCAAGGCAATCAACGCGGACGGCAAATATCGCGATATCATCCGCACTGTCCGTTCGGCCGGTTATGCCTTGGACACAGACGGAGTGGGATAAGGCCGAGCGTTCACACGCGTTCCCCCTCCCGCAAGGGCTAGGGGGTGGGCGAGCGCAACGTCCGAGTTAGTTGTCAACGGCTGGCCGGGGAGCTCGCTGCGCTCGCCCCACCCCTAGCCCCTCGCGCTTGCGGGAGCGGAATGTGAGCTGAAGGTCATCACAGAAAAACGCTCCAGCCTTCCAGCCAGAGCGCCTCCTTGTCTTCCAGAAGACAAATCAGGCCGCCTTGCGCGCCTTCGTCAGCTTCTTCAGCAGCATGTCGCGCTTCAACCGCGACAGATGATCGATGAACAGCACGCCCTGCAAATGATCCATCTCATGCTGTAGGCAGGTAGCCAACAAGCCCTCCAGCTGCTCCTCATGGATGCGCCCGTCGCGGTCCATCCAGCTTGCACGGATCGTCGCGGGGCGCTCGACCTCGGCATATTGGTCAGGCACCGACAGGCAGCCCTCATTGTAAACCGACAGGTCTGCCGAGCCTTCCAGAATCTCTGGATTGATGAACACCATCGGCTTTTTCACCGAAGGCGCACCCTCCTCATCCGATTCGGGCTCTTGCAGGTCGATCACCAGCACGCGCTTGGGCACGCCGACCTGAATCGCCGCCAGCCCGATGCCGGGAGCGTCGTACATGGTCTCGAACATATCATCGATCAGGCGTTGCAGATCGTCATCGATCGCCTCCACCGGAGACGAAATGGTACGCAGGCGCGGATCAGGCGCCTCAAGGATCGGAAGAATGGCCATGTGGTTAAAATAGCCGCAATCGCGGGCATTTTCAAGCGACCGCCAAGCTCACGAAACGGGACGCCGTGCCCGCAGCGCTTGCGCCAATGTCCCTTCGTCAAGATAGTCGAGCTCGCCACCGACCGGCACACCATGGGCAAGCTGGGTCAGCCGCACCGGAAAGCGCTCCAGCCGCTCGGCCAGATAATGCGCGGTCGTCTGCCCCTCCAGCGTCGCGTTCATCGCCAGCACCACCTCGTCGATGCCGCCCGCCTCGACCCGCGCGACCAGCCCATCGATGGAAAGGTCCTCTGGCCGCACCCCTTCCAGCGCCGATAATCGCCCGCCCAGCACATGGAAGCGGCCCGGAAACAGCCGCGACTTGTCCAACGCCCACAGGTCCGCAACATCCTCAACAATGCACAGAGCTCGCGCGTCACGGCGAGGGTCCGCGCAGATGCCGCACGGATCGATCGTATCGACATTGCCGCAAATACCGCATGTCACCAGCCGATCGTTCACCGCATCAAGTGCACGCAGCAACGGCTCAAGCGCGCTTTCCCGCTTCTTCAGCAGGTGCAGCACAGCACGTCGCGCCGAGCGCGGGCCAAGACCCGGCAGGCGGGACAGTGCCTGCGTCAGCGCATCGATCTCGGGAGAAGCCATGGAACCGAGATAGGGGCTTGCAAGTCCTGGGTCAAAAGAGTTGAGAGGCGTCCCTGGAATTACGCTTCGCGCGTATTTCGGATGCGGCACCGGCCCGCTCCCCCACCCGGCCACCCAACGGCAGTATCATATGGGTGGCCGGGTCGGGGAGCGGGCCGGTGCCGGAACCCAGAAAAAGGCCCACTATGCGCATCATCTACATGGGAACCCCTGATTTTGCCGTCCCGGCCCTCGTGGCGCTGGCCAAGGCCGAGCATGAAATCGTAGCGGTCTACAGCCAGCCGCCTCGCCCAGCCGGGCGCGGCAAGGCGCTGCGCCCTTCCCCGGTTCAGGCCCAGGCGGAGCGGATGGGCATAGAGGTGCGCCCGCCCGTCTCGCTCAAGGACCCGGAGGTGCAGTCCGCCTTCGCCGCGCTGAATGCCGATGTTGCGGTGGTTGCCGCATATGGCCTTATCCTGCCGCGCGCTGTGCTGGAGGCGCCGCGCTTCGGTTGCCTCAATATCCACGCATCGCTCTTGCCGCGTTGGCGCGGCGCAGCGCCGATCCAGCGCGCGATCCTCTCTGGCGACAATGTGACCGGCGTCACGATCATGGATATGGAAGCGGGTCTCGATACCGGCCCGATGCGCGCCAAACATGTGACCCCGATTGAGGACAAGACGGCGGGCGCTCTCACCACCGAACTGGCGCAGGCTGGCGCGGACCTGATGGTGGAGGTCCTCGACGACCTACCCGCACACCCGCCCGTGCCGCAACCGGATGAAGACGTCACCTACGCCGCCAAGATCGACAAGAGCGAAGCCCGCATCGACTTCACCCGCGATGCACATCAGGTCGAACGGCAGATCCGTGCCTTCAACCCCATGCCCGGCGCCTTCATGGAATATCGCGGAGAACGCTTCCGCATCCTCGCCGCCCATGTCGAGGAACATGATGGCCAGCCCGGTGAACTGCTCGACAACAGTCTGCTCATCGGCTGCGGCCACCATGCTATCCGCCCCACCCTCATCCAGCGCGCGGGCAAGGGCGCCATGTCGCCAGGGGAGTTGCTCCGTGGATACGACATGCCCGCCGGATCGCGCGTCGATGGCTAACCTGACCTCGTCCCAAAGCCGTCATCCCAACGAAAGCTGGGATCTCAGGCGATGGCGCGCGACATGGCCCAGGATCCCGGCGTTCGCTGGGATGACCTTTGTTTCAGGCGGCGGAGCTCTACCCCGCCCATGACCCGCTTCGCCTTCACCGTGGAATTTGACGGCCGCCCCTTCATGGGCTGGCAGCGGCAAGCGCACGGCCCCAGCGTCCAGCAATCACTGGAAGACGCCATCCACGCCATCACCGGCGAGCGCGCCATCATCCACGCCGCTGGCCGCACCGATGCAGGCGTCCACGGCCTTGCCATGCGCGCCCATGCGGACATCGAAAAGCCGATCGCCCCCTTTCGCCTGATGGAGGCGATGAACGCACGCCTGCGCCCCCACCCCATCGCGGTCCTGGCTTGCGAAGTGGTGCCCGACGACTGGCACGCCCGCTTCTCCTGCATCGGTCGCGCCTATGTCTATCGCATCGCCAACCGCCGCGCGCCGCTGACCTTCGAAAACGGCCTCATCTGGCGCATTATCCAGCCGCTCGACGCCGACGCGATGCAGGAAGCCGCCCAACTCCTCGTCGGCCGTCACGATTTCACTACCTTCCGCTCCGCCCATTGTCAGGCCGAAAGCCCGCTCAAATCGCTCGATCGCCTTGACGTCGAGCGCGAAGGCGACCGAATCGCCATCCATGCCGAGGCGCGCTCATTTCTGCACCATCAGGTCCGCTCGATGGTCGGCTGCCTGGCCCTGGTGGGCATGGGCCGCTGGTCGATCGACGACATGCGCGCCGCTCGCGATGCGAAGAATCGAGCCGCTCTGGGCCTTAACGCCCCGCCCGATGGCCTATATTTCGTGCAGGCGAGGTACCCAGACTGAGGCGTCTCGCTAAATCCGCGTGCGGAACGGCGTGAAATTGGTCCCCTCGTCATAGACGTCCAGTCCCTCGGCCCGCTTCAGGCTGTTCACCGCGACATAGGTCAAAGGCGTCAGCAACGCTTCCCATGTCACTTTCATCAGCCAGTTGGTGACCATCACCGTCAGCACCTGCGCATTACTCCAAATGCCGACAAAGGCGAGCGGATAGAAGAGCAGGCTATCCACCCCCTGCCCCACGATTGTCGATCCGATCGTCCGCATCCAAAGATGCTTGCCTTGGGTCAGCACCTTCATCTTCGCCAGCACGAAACTGTTGGTCAATTCACCCGCCCAAAATGCGGCGAGCGAGGCGAAGACGATGCGCCAGGTATTGCCGAACACCGCTTCATAGGCCTTCTGGTCCGGCCAGCCTTCCGCAGGCGGCAGCTTCACCACCACCCAGCTCATCAGCGCCATGAACAGCATCGCGCCAAAGCCTGCCCACACGCACCGGCGGGCACGGGCATAGCCATAGACCTCGGTCAGAACGTCGCCCAGCACATAGCCGAGCGGAAAAAAGAGGATGCCTGCGCCGAATGTGAAGCCGCCAACCGTCGACAGCTTCGCCGCCCCGATCAGGTTCGACAGCAGCAATATGGCGACGAACGCCGCGATGAAGAAATCGAAATAGCGCATCGGCCGCTGCCCCAGCGCCTGCGCATCGATTTTCCGAACCCCCATATCGGTCATGGTGCCCTTGCATATCGGGCCGCCACACAAAAGCAATGGCAGGCATGATTGCGCGCGGGCACAAGCCTCGCTATCGAAGCGCCGGTGCGGCCCCGTAGCTCAGCTGGATAGAGCATTCGCCTTCTAAGCGAATGGTCACAGGTTCGAATCCTGTCGGGGTCGCCATCTTCCCTGCAAGCGCCAGCCCGGCAGCAACATCAGCGGCCCGGCGATCAGGATCGCCGCCGCCAGGAACCCCCCATCCGAAATCGAGGCCGCTCCTATTCGCCATCGAGCGGACTGTCGCCGGACCGCGCCCGTATCAACAGGTCGTCGGTCACGGTCATGGTAAAGATCGGATCGGCATCTGCCGGCACCTCCGCGATCGCATCGACGAAGGCGGCGCGGGTTTCCGGCTCGTCATAGACCATTTTCTGGTCGAACGCCGCGCGCCAGGTCTCTTCGTCCGGCCACTCCGCATAGCCGACAAAGCGCCCGTCTGCGTCGCGGTGCAGCCGCGAACCGTAGCTGCCATATTTCTCGCGGATAAGCTCAGTCCCGCGCCGCCACGCTGCGCGGAACTGCTCTTCTTTACCGGGATGCACCCGCCACCAATAGACCGCGACGAACATCGCACCTCTCCTTCACAGGAGAGAATGATGCGCGCGGCCAGAGGTTGCGATGCTCCCGGAGCGTTGAACCTAAAGAACCGACTGTCCGGTCTTTTCCCAATCCGCCAGGAAGCCAGCGATGCCCTTGTCCGTCAGTACATGATTGAACAACGCCTTGATGACCGAAGGCGGCGCGGTCATCACGTCCGCACCGATCTTCGCGCTTTCCAGCACATGGATCGGATGGCGCACGCTCGCGACCAGAATCTCCGTGTCGAACGCATAATTGTCGTAGATCAGCCGGATATCCTCGATCAGCTTCATGCCGTCGAAGCCGTTGTCGTCATGCCGCCCGACAAAGGGCGAGATGAAGCTGGCGCCAGCCTTGGCCGCCAGCAGCGCCTGATTGGCCGAGAAGCACAGCGTCACGTTCACCATCACGCCATCGCTGGTCAGCGCCTTGCAGGTCTTCAGGCCGTCGATGGTCAGCGGCACCTTGATGCAGACATTGTCGGCAATCTTCCGCAGCACGGCGGCTTCTTTCATCATCGTCTCATGGTCGAGCGCGACGACTTCGGCGGAAACCGGACCATCGACGATGCCGCAGATTTCCTCGACCACCTCGACGAATTTACGGCCCGACTTGTGAATCAGCGACGGGTTGGTCGTCACGCCGTCGAGCAGGCCGGTGGCGGCAAGGTCGCGGATTTCGTTGGTGTCGGCGGTATCGACAAAGAACTTCATGGGGTTTGCTCCGGGCGGATGTGCGAATCGGCTCCCCTTTAGCGGCTGATCTTGTCTTTAGCCATTATTGCCAACAGCGGGCTTTACGGAAACAGCTCCGTAACATTATGACGGCGGTACCTTTCCAAAGGACCGATCCATGTACCGCCACATGCGCCCACGCCACATCAAGGGCGCGCTTCTCCCCCTGGCTGCGGCCTGCACCCCGCCCGCGGCCGCCGCAACCGAAGAATCGCAGGCCTGGATCACCGAATCAGTCATCGTCAGCGCGACCCCTGCCGACACGGTCACGCTGGATATCAGCCAGCGTTTCCGGCGCGACAGTTCCAATGGAGAGCAGCAGACAGCCCGCGTCCTCCTCGACCACCGGATAGCAAAGTGCGTGCAGATCGGCGGCGGCTTCGCCTTCTTCCGCTCCGGGCCGGAACAGGAGCTCCGCTTTTTCCAGCAGGCCACTTTCACGCGCGGCATCTTCCTCGCGCGGACCCGGATGGAGCAACGGCTCTTCGACACGTCCGACCGGGCAAGCTGGCGACTTCGCCAGAGGGTGCAGGCGTCCCTTCCCTTGGGCTCACCACAAGCTCCGACGCTCATCGCCGCGACCGAATTCTTCTTCCACCTCAACCGCGCCAGGCCCAGCGACAAGACCGGCGTTGCCGTCATGCGTCATCAAATCGGCCTGCGCCAGCCGCTCGGCAAGTCGCTCGACGCGCAGCTGCTCTACATGCGCCAACAGACCTTCCGCAACCACGCACCCGACGCCGTGGTCCATATCCCCTGGCTCACCCTCAACTGGAAAATCTGAACCCGCCGCCTTGCCTCTCTGCCTCCAGACGATAGGGAGGGGCGGATGAGTTCGCGCGTCCGTGTCATCCTGCTGAACGCCGCCCTCGGGCCGCTCGATTACCGTGTGCCGCACGGCATGGCCGTGCAACCCGGCAGCATCATCGTCGCCCCGCTCGGCCCCCGCCAGCTTATCGGCGTAGTGTGGGAGGAGGACAGCTTCCCCGATGTCGAAAGCGTCGGCGACAATCGTCTGCGCAATATCGTGGGACCGGTCGACGCACCCCCGATCCCGGAAACACTGCGCCGCCTGATCGAGTGGACGGCGGACTATTATCTCGCCCCCATCGCATCGGTCCTGCGCATGACGCTGGCGTCCATGTCTGCGCTGGAGGGTGCCCGCACCGTCATCGAATATCGCGCCACCGGCGACCTGCCCGACCGTATGACCGAACAGCGCACCCAGGCGATGGAGCGCATCGGCGAGCGGCAGGGCCTGATCCGCGAACTGGCGCTGATCGGCGGGGTCAGCGACACCGTCATCCGTGGGCTGGTGAAGGCAGGCGCGTTCGAAGCGGTGGAAGTCAGCATCGACACCCCCTTCCCCCGCCCGGACCCGGATCATGCGCCGCCGCAACTCTCCGACGGCCAGGCGAGCGCCGCGAGTGAGTTCGTGAACGCCGTCCACCAACGCGACTTCGCCCCCTTTCTGCTCGACGGCGTCACCGGCTCGGGCAAGACCGAAGTCTATTTCGAAGCCATCGCCGCCGCCATCCGCGAAGGCCGCCAGGTCCTCGTCCTCCTGCCCGAAATCGCGCTGACCGAGCCTTTCCTCGAGCGGTTCGAAAAACGCTTCGGCACCGTGCCCATCAGCTGGCACAGCGGCCTGCGTCAATCCGAGCGCCGCCGCGCATGGCGCGCCATTGCGGCGGGTGAGGCAGCGGTCGTGGTCGGCGCCCGCTCAGCACTCTTCCTCCCCTATCCCAATCTGGGCCTCATCGTCGTCGATGAAGCGCATGAGGCGAGCTTCAAGCAGGAAGATGGCGTCCATTACCATGCCCGCGACGTGGCCGTGATGCGCGGGCTCATGGAAAAATTCCCCGTCATCCTCGCGTCGGCCACCCCCGCCATCGAAACACGGCATCAGGTCGAACTCGGCCGCTATCGCGAAATCAAACTGCCCGCCCGCTTCGGTGGAGCCGAAATGCCGGGCATAGAGGGCATCAACCTCCTCACCGACCCGCCGGAACGCGGCCGCTGGATCGCGCCGCCGCTTATCAAGGCGATCGACGAGACGATGGAAAAGGGCGAACAGAGCCTGCTGTTCCTCAACCGTCGGGGCTATGCGCCGCTAACGCTGTGCCGCCATTGCGGCTACCGCTTCCAATGCCCCAATTGCACCGCCTGGATGGTCGAACATCGCCTGACCAAGCGCCTCGCCTGCCATCATTGCGGCCACGTCATCCCCTCGCCCCGCTTCTGCCCGGAATGCAAGGAGGAGGACAGCCTGGTCGCCTGCGGTCCGGGCGTCGAACGCATTGCCGACGAGGTGAAGGCACTCTGGCCCCAGGCGCGCACCGCCATCGTCACATCGGACACGCTCTGGTCGCCCGCCAAGGCTGCCGAGTTCGTGAAGTCGGTTGAGGCTGGCGCTGTCGACATCATCATAGGCACGCAACTGGTTACGAAGGGCTATCATTTCCCAAACCTCACGCTCGTCGGCGTGATCGACGCCGACCTCGGCCTGGAAGGGGGCGACCTGCGCGCGTCCGAACGCACCTTCCAGCAGATCGTGCAGGTCGCGGGCCGCGCGGGCCGGGGACAAAAGCCCGGCCGCGTCTTCATCCAGACCCGCATGCCTGAGGCCGAAGTCATCAAGGCGCTGGTCGCGGGCGATTCGGAACGCTTCTACGAGGGGGAGACAGAAAACCGCCGCCGCGCCAATGCACCGCCTTTTGGCCGATTCGCCGCTATCATCGTCTCAAGCGAGGATGCCGATGAGGCCGCTCAAGTCGCCCGTCTGATCGGCAAGTCCGCGCCGCTTATCGACGGCATGCGCGTCTACGGCCCCGCACCTGCCCCCCTCTCCGTCCTGCGCGGTCGCCACCGGCACCGCCTGCTGATTCACGCCAACCGACAGGTCGATGTGCAAGCGGCGATCCGCGAATGGCTCGACAATATCACCTGGAAGTCAGGGACGCGCGTCGCCGTGGATGTCGATCCCTACAGCTTCATGTGATGGAAACGCCCTGCGTCAATATATGCAAGCTGGACAAAGCAGGCCGCACCTGCACCGGCTGCGGCCGCACGACCGAGGAAATAAGACGCTGGCGCGGCATGAGCAAAGCCGAGCGGCGAGCGGTGATGGAGCGGCTAAACCAGAAAGAACGGTGACCAGTCACCCCCACAACATTCCCCTCTCGCCTGCGGGAGAGGGAATGAGCGAACGCAGCCCTTACTCTCCCCCACTCTCCCGCTCTAACAAAGCCTTTTTCCGTGCCAACCCATAAGCATAGCCACCAAGTCCGCCATCACTCCGCAGCACCCGATGGCAGGGAATAATCACAGCCAAGCCATTGTCGCCACAAGCCGTCCCAGCAGCCCGCACCGCGCCTGGCTTGCCGACAGCCTCCGCAATCTCGCGATAGCTGCGCGTCTCACCCGCCGGGATCGCGCGCAAAGCCGCCCAGACGGCCTGCTGGAACGCCGTACCACGCACGTCCATCGGCAAGTCCAAAGGCTCAGCCGGACGCTCGATCATCTGAACGACCTGCGCCGCCAACGCATCTACCGACCCACCCCCCGGCACAATATCCGCTTTGGGAAAGCGTCGCCGCAGGTCGCCTTCACCCTCATCGAAACTGATTCGGCACAGCCCCTTCATCGTCGCGGCGACCAACACCGGCCCAAGGCTGGACGTCGCTACGACATAGGCAATGGAAACGCCCCGCCCGCCGTCCTTCCAGGCGCTTGGGCTCATGCCCAGATGCCGCTCCGCATCGACATAGGCGCGGCTAGGCGCATTATAGCCCGCGTCGTAGATCGCTTCAGTCACGCTGCTCCCTCCCTCCAATGCCGCCTTCAATCGCTCAGCCCGCAGCGAGCGGGCGTAAACAGCCGGCGTCAGCCCCATCTCCCGCTTGAACAGCCGATGAAAATGATGCGGCGCATAGCCTGCATGCGCTGCGACAACCTCCAGGGAAGGCGTGACCTCGCAATCGGCGATGAATGCCTTGGCCGCCTCCACCGCCAACCGGTCCCGCCCGACTTCATCCGGCCTGCAGCGCAGGCATGCCCGAAAGCCCGCCGCTCGGGCGGCCTCCGGGTTGGCCAGAAAGATCATATTCTCCCGCCGGGGATGCCGCGCGGCGCAGCTTGGTTTGCAGTAGATGCCGGTCGTCAGCACCGCACCCACGAAGCGTCCGTCCATCGTCCGGTCTCGCCGCAGGAAGGCATCCCAGCAGGCATCATCATCCAGCGCCAACGGCGTTACGGCGGAAAGGTCGGTCATATGGTCCATCCATATGGGATAGCAGCTGCCACCGGACCAGCCTTCCCGCGCCTTGCGCTCAAAGCATTTCTGCCATTGCCTAAGCTGGGCTTTACCATATGAATGCGCCGCATCATGGTCGCATTTCTTCGCCGTCTTTGCCTCCTCCTGGCCCTCGCCTTGCCTGCCACCGCCCAGGCGGAACAGCAGGATATCGCCGCCGCCGCGCGCGGGGTCGTCCGCATCGCCATCGTCGCGACCGACGGCAGCGAGGCCTATTTCGTCGGCCATGGCAGCGGTTTCGCGGTCGCGCCGGACAAGGTGCTGACCAACGCCCATGTCGTTGAACTGACGCGCGAGGAAAAGAACCTCGTCATCGGCGTCGTCCCTTCGGAAGGACGCAAAAGCTATGGCGGTCGCGTCATCGCCTATTCCCCCGGCAACGATCTCGCACTCATCCAGCTGGAGGAAGGTCGCCTGCCGGTCAGCACCTTCTACGCGGGCGCCGTCACCGACGGGCAGCATGTGACGGCAGTCGGCTACCCCGGCAGTGTCGACCGGGCGCAGGGCCTTGGCCTCAAGCAGATGATAGAGCCGCTCGGCACGGTGAAGACCAGCGGCAATGTGTCCTCCGGCCGCTCAAGCCAGAGCTTCGATACGATCCTCCACACAGCGCCTCTAGCCGCCGGAAACAGCGGCGGGCCGCTGGTCGATGATTGCGGCCGGGTGCTCGGCGTCAACAGCTTCGGATCGATTTCGGACGGCAATGACGCAGAGTTCGGATTTGCCGTGTCGTGGCGTGAGGTCGCGTCCTTCCTGCGTCAGGCTGGCGTCTCCTCGCGACATACCGTCGTGCCCTGCCGCTCCATGGCGGAGGCGGACGCTGCCGAAGCCATGCTGACCCAGCGCGAGGCCCAGCGCAGCGAACAGTCTGAGCGCGCCAAAGCCGCTGCACGCGAAGCCGAACTCGACAAAGCGCGCGAAGCTGCCGAACGGGACGTCATCACGGGCCGCGAGAATGCGATGGCGGGCGCTGCTGTCTTGCTCGCGCTGGCGGTGCTTGGCCTTGGTGCAGGCGGCCTGTTCTACAGTCAGGGCCGCGAACGCCACGCCACATGGTTTCTGGCGGGCGGTGGCGTGCTGCTGTTCGGCGCGCTCGCGATGTTTTTCCTGAAGCCCAGCTTTTCCAGCATCGATGACAGGGTAAAGCTCGCCACCAGCAATCAGGTCACGGCCAACAGCGCCTATGCGTGGGAAGGCGAAAATATCTGCGCGATCGATCTCAACCGCAGCCGCATCACCATATCGCCAGCAAACGACATCCCCTTCAACTGGACCGCGACCGGCTGCGCTAATGGCACCAGCCAATATGTGACCTCTGGCGATGAATGGGAACGCGTCACCGTCCCCGAAAATGGCAATTTCGTTTCACTGAGCCGCTTCGATCCCGCCACCGGCACCTTGCGGGTCCAGCGCTGGCTGCCCGATAGCGATACGATGGCCAAGGCGCACGCGCTGCTGAAGGACGGGCCGATCAAGGCATGCGGCAGCAATCCCGATCTTCTCGCCCGGATTGCCTCCCTGCGCAGCGACGTAGCCACCCTGCTCCCGGCCCAGCCGAACGAGCGCCTCGTCTACCGTTGCCGCAAGGGTCGGCTCGCCCCGGCGGACCCGGCGGACTGACGCGATCCGGGCGGTAAAGCGCGCCGCTCGTCCGCTTCGATTCCATCCTTGTGACGGAATCGCGTTCCATGACTTGCATAGTCATAATCCCGCTGCTAACCGGCCCGGCGACAGGGGATCGGGACGGATAAGACCGCGCCCCTCTTTTTTGCATGACCGGCAAATTAATTGGAGGACGGTAAGCGCGTGGAGACTACCGGCGGCATTCAGGCCAGCCTCAGCGGACGCTACGCGGTTGCGCTGTTCGATCTGGCTCGCGACGGCAACGCCCTCGACACCGTGGCGGCCAGCCTCGGCGCGATCAAGGCGGCGATTGCCGAATCGGCTGATTTCAAAAGCCTGATCAACAATCCCGTGCTCAGCCGCGACGCAGCGGGCAAGACGATCGCGGCGGTCGCATCCTCCATGGGGATCGACGCACTGACGACCAAGTTCCTGGGCGTTCTTGCAGCAAACCGCCGTCTTTCGCAGTTGCCTGCGGTCATCCGCGCCTACGAAACGCTGCTTTCGAATCACAAGGGCGAAGTCCGCGCGGAAGTCACCAGCGCGCATCCGCTCGATTCGAACCAGTTCACCGCCCTGCAGCAGAATCTGCGGGCACGCGTCGGCCGCGAAGTCGCGCTCGATGCAAAGGTCGATCCCGCGATCCTGGGCGGGCTGGTCGTCAAGATCGGCAGCCAGATGATCGATTCCTCCATCCGCACCCGTTTGAATAGTCTCGCCCAGGCGATGAAAGGCTGAACATGGATATCAACGCCGCAGAAATTTCGAAGGTCATCAAGGACCAGATCGCCAATTTCGGCACCGAAGCGCAGGTGAGCGAAGTCGGTTCCGTGCTGACCGTGGGTGACGGCATCGCCCGCGTCCATGGCCTCGACAACGTCCAGGCGGGCGAAATGGTCGAGTTCCCGGGCGGCATTCGCGGCATGGCGCTGAACCTTGAAGCCGACAATGTCGGCGTCGTCATCTTCGGTGCCGACCGCGACATCAAGGAAGGCGATACCGTCAAGCGCACCGGTTCGATCGTTGACGTGCCGGTCGGCAAGGGCCTTCTCGGCCGCGTCGTCGATGCGCTCGGCAATCCGATCGACGGCAAGGGCCCGATCGTTTCGACCGAACGCCGCCGCGTCGACGTCAAGGCGCCGGGCATCATCCCGCGCAAGTCGGTGCATGAGCCGATGTCGACCGGCCTCAAGGCCATCGACGCGCTGATCCCGGTCGGCCGCGGCCAGCGCGAGCTGGTCATCGGCGACCGCCAGACCGGCAAGACCGCCATCATTCTCGACACCTTCCTGAACCAGAAGCCGCTCAACGAGAGCAACGACGAGAGCCAGAAGCTCTATTGCGTCTACGTCGCAGTCGGCCAGAAGCGCTCGACCGTCGCGCAGTTCGTGAAGGTGCTGGAGGAGCGCGGCGCGCTCGAATACTCCATCATCATCGCCGCGACCGCGTCGGACCCGGCGCCGATGCAGTTCCTCGCGCCGTTCTCCGGCTGTGCCATGGGCGAGTATTTCCGCGACAACGGCATGCACGCCGTGATCGCCTATGACGATCTGTCCAAGCAGGCCGTCGCCTATCGCCAGATGTCGCTGCTGCTGCGCCGCCCGCCGGGCCGCGAAGCCTATCCGGGCGACGTCTTCTACCTGCACTCGCGCCTGCTCGAGCGCGCCGCCAAGATGAACGACGACCTCGGCGCCGGCTCGCTGACGGCGCTGCCGGTCATCGAGACGCAGGCCAACGACGTGTCGGCCTACATCCCGACCAACGTCATCTCGATCACCGACGGCCAGATCTTCCTCGAGACGAACCTGTTCTTCCAGGGCATCCGTCCGGCCGTGAACGTCGGCCTCTCGGTGTCGCGCGTCGGTTCGTCGGCGCAGATCAAGGCGATGAAGCAGGTCGCCGGCTCGATCAAGGGCGAGCTCGCGCAGTACCGCGAGATGGCTGCCTTCGCGCAGTTCGGCTCCGACCTCGACGCGTCGACGCAGCGCCTGCTGAACCGCGGCGCGCGCCTGACCGAGCTGCTGAAGCAGCCGCAGTTCTCGCCGCTCAAGACGGAAGAGCAGGTCGCGGTGATCTTCGCCGGCGTCAACGGCTACCTCGACAAGCTCGCGGTCAACCAGGTCGGCAAGTTCGAGCAGGGGCTGCTCGCCCACCTGCGCTCGTCCGGCAAGGGGGTGCTCGACACCATCCGCACCGAGAAGCAGCTGTCCGACGACACCCGCGCCAAGCTGCGGGCGGAGATCGACGCCTTCGCCAAGACCTTCGCCTAAGGGCAGGACGGGAGCCGGGACAGGCGCATGCCTTCGCTTAAGGACCTCAGGAACCGCATCGCCTCCGTGAAGGCGACGCAGAAGATCACCAAGGCGATGCAGATGGTCGCCGCGGCGAAGCTGCGCCGCGCGCAGGAGGCGGCCGAGGCGGCGCGTCCCTACTCGCAGCGCATGGGCGCCGTCCTGGCCAATATCAGCCAGGCGGTGGCGGGCTCCGACGCGCCGCCGCTGATGGCAGGCACCGGCAAGGACGACGTGCACCTGCTGGTCGTCGCGACGGCCGAGCGCGGCCTGTGCGGCGGCTTCAACTCGCAGATCGCCCGCCTTGCCCGCGAC
>JAEZCS010000168.1 GCA_023433445.1 Pseudomonadota bacterium
GTCTCATCCTCTACCTTGCAAGCTCTGGGGTTCAACTTCTCGAAGCTCAGCGGAGACATTCAGGGCGCCGTCGTATCGCCCAGCAGCTTCAAGAGCGCCAGCTTCGCGCCCGGCGGCTCCTCGCTCGACGCCAGCGTGCCGCTCCAGAACGCGTTCAACCTGTTCCTGTCCGCACCCAACCGCGGCATCAATGCAGTGCTGAGCGCGCTCTCCTCCAACGGCCTTTCAGAATTGCTGGCCCAGCCGACCCTGCTGGTCCGCTCCGGTGAACAGGCAAGTTTCCTTGCCGGAGGCGAGATTCCCGTGCCCGTCCCGCAAGCGTCGGGAACCGGCAATGCCATCTCCATCCAGTATAAGGAGTTCGGAGTCCGCCTGTCCGTCACCCCCTTTGTCCTGTCGCCCGACCAGATCGTGCTGAAGATTGCGCCGGAGGTCAGCGAACTCGACTATAACAGCGGGGTCCAGTTGCAGGGCTATGTCGTGCCTGGACTGCGCCGCCGCTCGGCCGAGACCACGGTCGAACTTGGCAGCGGGCAGAGCTTCGTGGTCGCGGGGCTCAGCTATTCCAGCCAGTCAACGACGCGGGAAAAAACGCCGCTGCTAGGCGACATTCCGGTGATCGGCGCCTTCTTCCGGCGGCAACAGACCCAAAAGGAACGGCAGGAGTTGGTCATAGTCGCCACCCCCCGGCTGGTCGGGCCGGTTCAGGCGAAGGACATCCCCGCTCTGCCCGGATCGCTGCAAGACACCAAGGACCCGGTCGTACCCTTCGGCGTGGTGAGGCCATGACGATGGCACGCATCATACTTCTATCGATCGATCACAGCCTCGCCGGGCGGATCAGCGACGCAATGCAGGGCCGCGCGTCGGTCGAACTGGCGCAGGCAGTCGTGCCGGACATAGTCGAGGGGCCCTGCGTCATTCTGGTGGACAGGGACGCGGTACCACCGGAGCGCTCGATAGCCACGGCCTTGTCGACAGTGAGCGAAGGCGCAGCCGGCCGGCCAGTTGTGCTTGTGACCCACGAGACCGGCGCCGACGAGATACTGCACGCCATCCGTTCCGGCGCTGACGATGTCATCCCTCGTGAGGCAGAAGGTGACGAAATCGCCACCATCATCGGACGACTGCTCAACCGTGCGACCGCCGATCATGGCAAGGGCGGGCGGCTGACGCTCATCCTCGGCGCCGACCCCGAAGCATCAGCGATGGTCGCAACCGACATGGCAGTCAGCCACGCTCGCGGAGGGTCGTCAACGCTACTGATTGACTTCACCATGCCCACCAGCGCGGCGGAGGCCTATCTGGACCTGCCGGTGAACTACGGCATCGCATCAGCCATTGCCGACATAGAGCGTCTGGACGCCAGCCTGCTGTCCAGCACGCTGGCCCGGCATGAGCCAAGCGGTCTCATGCTCCTCACCCTGGATGGCGGCTCGGGGACCGAGCCTAGTGGCATCGCACCTGCCGATATCGCGGCGCTAGTCCAGCTGCTCCGGGCCTGCTGCGGCGATCTCGTCCTTTGCGCGGGCAGCCTGCGCCATCAGGGCCTGTTGCGCACGCTCGCATCGCTGGCCGATCGCATCGAACTGGTCTGCGCGCAGTCGATCCGCGAGGTGGACGCTTGCCGCCGACTACTGGAGCGCGTGGGCGATGACGAAACGAGCTTGTCGCGGAAGCGGCTGCTAGTGTGGGATCATCAGCCCGGCATATTGCTGGACAGCCGCCGCATGGCCGACATTTTGCGGACCAACAGCACCTTGCCGCTTTCCCTCGATCAGGTGCGGATGCGCAACGCCCTGAACGCGGGGCGCCCGCTCGCGATGGAGGCTGCGCCCGGCCGCTACATGCGGGCGATCCGAACCGCCTGCGGCATCGAGCAGCAGCGATCAACTAAAGGCCTCGACCGACTTCGTCGCCTGCTCCAGCGACCTGTGGAGCCAACGGCATGAGCCTGCTCTTCGACACCAGCCTGCCGCGCGGCACAGCCCGCCCCACCCCGGTGGCGCAGCCAGCTACCCAGCGGATGAGCGACAACTATCAGGCGGTGATGGCGCAGACCTGCGCACAACTTATCGAACAGCTGGAAGCACGCGGCAGCACCGCCGAAACACTCGGAGGCCGAGCGCTCCGCACTGAAATCGAGCGGGTTATCACCAGCCTCAGCAGGCGGGGTCAGCTCGCCCTCAATGCAGCCGAAAGGCTGCTGCTGATCGAGGATGTCGAGGATGAGGTCGCCGGGCTCGGTCCGCTCGCCCCGCTGCTGCGCGATGGCAGCATCGACGACATTATCGTCAACGGCCCCGGCACCATCTATGTCGAACGCAGCGGCCTGTTGGAGAAGGTCGATCGGCGCTTTCGCGACGACGCTCACCTCATGAACATCATCCAGCGGATCGTCGGCCCGATCGGCCGCCGCGTGGATGAAGCCAGCCCCTATGTCGATGCTCGCTTGGCGGACGGGTCGCGCGTCAACATCGTCATCCCCCCGGTCGCGCTCGACGGGCCGCTGCTTTCCATCCGCAAGTTCCGCATGCAGGCGCTGAATATAGAGGATTTCATCAACCGGCAGGTGATGAGCGCCGAAATGGCCGCCTATCTCGCCGCTGCCGTGCGGTCGCGGCTCAACATCCTGATATGCGGCGGCACGGGTGCGGGGAAATCCACCCTGCTCAACATGCTGTCCCACTTCATCAGCGACCGCGAGCGGCTGATCACCATAGAGGACGCCGCCGAACTGCAGTTGCGGCAGGACCATGTCGTCCGGCTGGAAACCCGCCCGCCCAATGTCGATGGCAATCGCGAGGTCAGCGCTCGCGAACTCGTCCGCAACGCGCTGCGCATGCGGCCCGACCGCATCATTCTGGGCGAAGTGCGCGGGGTTGAAGTGGTAGAAATGCTGCAAGCCATGTCGACCGGGCATGACGGGTCGATGGCGACGCTGCACGGCAATTCCCCGCGCGACGCCTTTGCTCGCCTGGAAATGCTGATGGGCTTTGCCGGGGTTCAGAATGACATTCGCGCAATCCGGCGCTTTATCGCCAGCAGCGTGCATGTCGTGGTGCATATCCAACGCCTGGCGAACGGCAGCCGCCGCGTGACCGGCGTGACGGAAGTCACCGGCATCGAGGGCGAGGCATACTCCTTCAACGAGTTGTTCAGCTTTCACGAACAGCCCGCCATGTCCGGCATGGGCGAATTTCGCAGCCACTCGCCCCGCCCCTATTTCGAAGCGCGTCTGCGCGACTACACGGCGGCTGCTGTCCGGCAGGGCATATTGTGAAGGC
>JAEZCS010000199.1 GCA_023433445.1 Pseudomonadota bacterium
ATCCAGGCGCAGCCCAAGGGTACGGTGCAGGGGCGCATCCGCATCACCGAACAGGGCGAGGTGATCGCGGCGAAGTTCGGCACGCGGGACGTCGCGATGACCAATCTGGAAGCGATGACGAGCGCGACCCTGCTCGCCAGCCTGGAGCCGGAAGGGATTTCGGACAAGGATGCGGCGCGCTTTGCAGGGGCGATGGATGAGTTGTCCAAGACGGCGTTCGCCGCTTACCGTGACCTTGTTTACGGGACGGAGGGGTTCAAGGAGTTCTTTCGGCAGCTGACGCCCATCCAGGAGATTTCCGGCCTGAAGATCGGATCACGGCCCGCCAGCCGGACCAAGAGCACGCGGATCGAGGATCTGCGCGCTATCCCATGGGTGTTCAGCTGGGCGCAGGCGCGGGTGATGTTGCCGGGCTGGTACGGCATGGGGCAGGCGTTCGAGGCGTTCAAGGACAAGGCCCTGCTGGCCGACATGGCGCAGAGCTGGTCTTTCCTCAAATCCGCGCTCGCCAATCTGGAGATGGTGCTGGCGAAGTCGGACCTGGGGATCGCGGCGCATTATCTGCCACTGGTCGAGGATCAGGCGGCGGGCGGCGCGATGTTCGAGCGTATCCAGCAGGGGTGGCAGCTGACGCATGACGGGCTGCTGACAGCGACGGGGCAGGCGCGGTTGCTGGAGAAAAATCCTAAGCTGGATGAATCGATCCGGTTGCGCTTGCCCTATATCGAGCCGCTGAACCTGTTGCAGGTCGAACTCATGAAGCGTCATCGTGGCGGCGAGGATGATCCGCGCATCAAGGAAGGCATTGAACTGTCCATCAACGCGATCGCGACGGCGCTGCGCAACAGCGGGTAGGGCATGATCCGCTCGAGCGGGTGAATTCGGGACGGCTAGCAGTCCAATGCCGCCCCGAACCCCTGGCCTCTCCAAAGAGAGGCGCGAGCTGACAAGACCGGGCTGTCACCGCTGGTCCAATATGCGCGACAAGCTTTTGATTTTATAAGATGAAGGCTGGATGAACATCAATCACGCGTGCGATGAGCTGAGCCCGTTTTTTCATTCACAACCAATTCAAGCGGGGCGCGTTATCCCGCATGTATTGGAGAAAAGGAGAGAGGCAATGACGTGGTCCGGAAAAAGGTTTCTGGCTGCGATCAGCCTTGCCGGTGCCGTGGCACTGGGTGGCTGCGCCTATGACAGAGGATATTATGGCGGCGTAAACGTCGGGTCAGGCTATTACGGCGGCGGCTATTATGATGATTTTTATGGTCCTGCCTATTATGGCCCAGGCTCTTTCGGTCCCGGATTTGGCTGGTACGGTGATTATTATTATCCCGGCAGCGGCTTTTATGTCTACGATCGGGGTGGTCGTCGCCACCGCTGGAACAACGACCAGCGGCGCTATTGGGAGAGCCGACGCGGCGAGCGTGGCGACCATTGGCGCGGCAACCTGGCCCGGCCGGAGGATGGCCGACTCTATCGCGATGGCCGCCGGGTAAGAGATGGCGAATGGCGTGGAAGAGACAGGCGGGGTGCGACAGCTGCGCCGCCAGCCGCCCAGAGCCAGCCGCGCGCCAGCAGCCCACGCGGGAGCGGGAGCCGGTCGAGCGGTGCATCCGGTTCCAGCACGACCCGTTCGGACGGAACGCACTGGCGCGGGACTCTGCGTCGCTGATGCGGACTCGGTGGGGCACTGCAACGCTGATCATTGCCCTCTCGCTCGCAGCCTGTGACGGGCGGGAGGAAAGCGCGATCGACAATCTGGCCAACGGCGCCAGTTCGGCGGAAGTGAAGAATAGTGTCCGCGCGGAAGCCCAGGAGGTGCTTGAACCGCTCCGGCCGCCTGAACCGGGGACGCCCGGCGGGTTGCCCCCGGATCGAGCGCCGATCGAAGAAGGGTCGATCGATCTCAAGGGGCCGCAGGGCGCCGGACAAGTCGTGCAGAGCTATTATGCCTTGCTGGAACAGCGGCGCTTCGACGAAGCGCAGGACCTTTGGAATGAGAAGGGCGCTGTCGGTTCCGAGGATGACGAGGTATTTGCCCGGCGTTTCCGCAACTTCAGTGAGATCCATGCCAATATCGGTGCCCCCGGTGAGATGGAGGGCGCGGCGGGATCTTCCTATGTGACCGTGCCGGTGCAGGTCTACGGGCGGCTCGCGGCGACGGGAAAGCCCTGGTGCATGCTGCGTCAGGTGACGCTACGCCGGGTCAATGACGTGCCGGGATCGAGCGAAGCTGACCGACGGTGGCATATTGAGTCGATCGGCCCTTATGTCGCACCGGTCGAGAGCGAGGCTGGCGATGTGGGCAATAACGCTTCGGTCGGGCGTTAGCTGTATACTATGAAAGGCGAGCGGAGCTGACTCCGCTCGCCCCTTCGCTTTATCAGGAAATGGTCGCTTTCACGATCTTGCCCGGGGTGCGGGGCGGTTCGCCCTTGGGCAGCGCGTCAACATGTTCCATGCCGGACGTGACTTCGCCCCAGACGGTGTACTGACCATCGAGGAAGGTGGCGTCGTCGAAGCAGATGAAGAACTGGCTGTTGGCGCTGTTCGGATTGGCCGCGCGGGCCATGGAGCAAACGCCGCGGACGTGCGGTTCACGGCTGAATTCAGCCTTCAGATCAGGCAGCTTCGATCCGCCCATGCCGGTGCCCGTGGGATCGCCGCCCTGTGCCATGAAGCCGGGGATGACGCGGTGGAAGACGACGCCATCGTAGAAGCCGTCCTTCGCAAGCTCGCTGATGCGTTCGACATGGCCGGGCGCAAGGTCGGGGCGCAGCTTGATGACGACATCGCCGCCGCTGTCGAGGGTAAGGGTGAGCGTTTCGTCGGCCATGGAAATCTCCTCTTTCGGGGGAGTGGGGAAATGTTGGTCCATATAGAGCGTTCGGACCGGGATGGAAGCGCTTCAATCAATCTTTGAGGCATTGCATTTATCCTGATCATGAGCAAAAGCAGCCAAATGTTACAGGAACCGGACAGTAGGGGACGCGATGAGCGAGCGAGCCGATATGGCCGAGCCCCGGCCGGACGAACTGCCTATTGACGACGCTGTCGTTGATGGACGCGCCGCCGAGCAGGCGGAATCCCGTCATGACGAAGATGACCGATTGAGGCCGGACTTTGTGTCCGCCGTGCTGGACGCGGTGGAGGATGGCGATCGCGATCGGGCGCGCGAACTGGTGTCGCCGCTGCATCCGGCGGACATTGCCGACCTTCTGGAGCTGACCCCGTCCGACCGGCGCGGCGATGTGGCGGCGGCGCTGGGCGATCTGGTCGGCGCGGAAGTGCTGTCCGAGCTGAATGACTATGTGCGCGACGACCTGCTCGACGCGCTGGAGCCGCAGCAGGTTGCGGACTTTGCCGCTGAACTCGACACCGACGATGCCGTCGCGATCATCGAGGATATGGAGGAGGCCGATCAGCAGGCCGTCCTTGACGCGATGGAGCCGGAAGATCGCGCGGCGATCGAGAGCGCGCTGTCCTATCCCGAGGAATCCGCCGGCCGATTGATGCAGCGCGATCTGGTCGCGGTGCCCGAACATATGACGGTCGGGCAGGTGATCGACTATCTGCGCGACAATCGCGACCTGACCACGGATTTCTGGGAAATCTTCGTGGTGGACGAGGCGCATAAGCCGATCGGCACCTGCCAGTTGAGCTGGATCCTCACCTGCCCGCGCTCGATCGCCATGGCGGACTTGATGAAGCGCGAGCAGACGCTGATCCCGGTCGACATGGATCAGGAAGAAGTGGCGCTACGCTTCCAGAAATATGCTCTGATTTCGGCGGCTGTGGTGGATAATAGCGGGCGGCTGGTCGGCATGATCACGGTCGATGACGTCGTCCACATCATTTCCGAGGAAGCGGGCGAGGACATACTGCGCCTGTCCGGTGCGGGCGAAGGCGACATCAACGAGCCCGTGATGGACAGCTACCGCGCGCGCGTGCGCTGGCTGCTCACCAACCTGCTGACCGCGCTGCTCGCTTCGACCATCATCGGCATTTTCGAGGGCACGATCGAGAGGATGGTGGCGCTCGCGACCCTGATGCCGATCGTCGCTGGCGTTGGCGGTAACGCGGGCAGCCAGACCATGGCCGTCACCGTCCGCGCGCTCGCGACCAACCAGATCACCGGCACCAACACCCGCCGGACGATCTTCCGTGAAATTCGCGTGGCGCTGCTGAACGGCTGCACCGTTGCGGTAGTGCTGGGCATAGGCGTGGCTCTCGTGTTCTGGAACGCCCAGCTGGGCGCGGTGATCGCGGCGGCGATGATGACAAATATCGTCACCGCAGGCCTTGCTGGCGCGGCAGTGCCGCTGGCGTTCGATCGGATGAATCTCGACCCGGCGGTGGCCTCGTCGATCTTCGTCA
>JAEZCS010000041.1 GCA_023433445.1 Pseudomonadota bacterium
CGACCTTGGTGGAATGGCATCATCATGAGACCAAGGGGCGGAGGAGACAGTCCGTAGTTATACTGACGGGCAGCGGCGCATCCGTATCTTTCCTAATGTCGCGGGGGTGAACGGCTCCGCACAGTAGAGGCATGAGCAGCCAAGCACCCACGAAGCCGCCCTTTCCTGTCAAGGATGAGGTGATCCTCTGGTTCGACGCGATCGGACGGGATGATGTGGGATGGGTCGGCGGAAAGAATGCCTCTCTTGGCGAGATGGTTTCTGTGCTGGGGGGCGCTGGCATCGCGGTGCCGCCGGGTTTTGCGACCACGGCGGCGGCCTATCGCGCGCTTATCGAGCATAACCGGATCGGGGATCGGCTGGCGGGCATCGTGGCGCAGTATCGGAGCGGCGCAATGCCGCTGCATGAGGCGGGCGAGGGCGCGCGGCGGCTGTTCCTGGATGCGGAGTTGCCGACGTCGGTCGCTGAGCCCATCCTGGCGGCGTATCGGGAGTTGTCGCGCAAGGCTGGCAAGCGCGAGGTTGCGGTAGCTGTGCGGTCGAGCGCGACGGCGGAGGATCTGCCGGACGCGAGTTTCGCGGGGCAGCAGGAAAGCTTCCTGAATGTCGTGGGGGAGCGGGCGCTGATCGACGCGTGTCGTCGTTGCTTTGCCTCGTTATTCACCGACCGGGCGATCTCCTATCGCGAGGCGAAGGGGTTCGACCATCTGCAGATCGCGCTGTCGATCGGGATGCAGTTGATGGTGCGATCCGACCTTGCCGGGTCGGGCGTCATGTTTTCGATCGATACGGAGACGGGCTTCCCGCGCGTCGCGGTCATCAGCGCGGCCTGGGGGCTGGGCGAGACGGTGGTGCAAGGGCGCGTCGATCCCGACAACTATATGGTGTTCAAGCCGTTCCTGTCGGACGGGCGGTTGAAGCCGATCGTCGAAAAGCGGGTCGGGTCGAAGGCGCAGAAGCTGATCTATGCGACCGGCGGCAGCGCCCGCACGGAGCTGGTCGAATGCAGCCGTCATGAGCGCGAGCATCATGTGCTGGAGGATGAGGAAATCCTCGAACTCGCACGCTGGGCGGTGCTGATCGAGCGGCACTATGGCTGCGCGATGGACATGGAATGGGCCAAGGACGGCGAAAGCGGCAAGCTGTTCATCGTGCAGGCACGGCCCGAAACGGTGCATGGATCACGATCCGCGACGACGCTGAAGAGTTGGCGGCTGACGGCTAAGGCGCCCGCGCCGATAGTCACGGGCGCGGCGGTGGGCGATGCGATTGCGTCGGGCGCGGCCTGCGTCATTCGCAGCACCGACGACATTGGCCAATTTGTCGATGGCGCGATCCTGGTGGCCGACAATACCGATCCAGACTGGGTGCCCGTGATGCGGCGCGCGGCGGGGATCGTGACCGACCATGGCGGGCCAACCAGCCATGCAGCGATCGTCAGCCGGGAGCTGGGCGTACCCGCCATCGTGGGAACAGGGAACGGGACCGGCCGCCTCAACCCCGGACAGGAGATTACCCTGTCGTGCGCGGAAGGGGACCGGGGGCATGTCTATCCCGGCCGGCTGCCTTTCGTTTCAGAGGAGGTCGATACCGCCGACCTGCCCGCCGCGCGCACCGACCTGATGCTGAACGTCGCAAGTCCGGCCAGCGCCTTCCGCTGGTGGCGGCTGCCCTCGCGCGGGGTGGGGCTTGCGCGGATGGAGTTCATCATCAGCAACCTGATCCGCGTCCACCCGATGGCGCTCGCTCATCCCGATCAGGTCAGCGATCCGGCTGAACGCAGGGAGATCGAGGCCCTGACCAAAGGCTATGACCATCCGCGCGACTATTTCATCGAGACGCTGGGCCGGGGCATCGCGAAGATTGCAGCGGCGCACCATCCCCATCCGGTGATCGTGCGACTGTCCGACTTCAAGACCAATGAATATGCGCACCTGCTGGGCGGGGCGGCTTTCGAGCCGCATGAGGAAAATCCGATGCTCGGCTTCCGGGGTGCGTCGCGCTATTATCATGAACGCTATCGGGACGGCTTTGCGCTGGAATGCCGCGCGATCCGGTTCGTGCGGGAAGCGATCGGCTTTGAAAATGTCATCGTGATGATCCCATTCTGCCGGACGATTGCCGAAGCGGACAAAGTCGTCACCGAAATGTCGCGGCATGGGTTGATGCGGGGCGAGCGGGGATTGCAGCTCTATATGATGGCGGAGATTCCCGCCAATGTGGTGCTGGCGGAGCAGTTCGCGGCGCGGTTCGACGGCTTTTCGATTGGCTCCAATGATCTGACGCAGTTGGTTCTTGGCGTCGATCGGGATTCCGATCTGCTGGCGCCGCTATTTGACGAGCGCGATCCCGCAGTGATGAAGATGATCGCGGACTTGATCGCCCGCGCGCACAAAGCGGGGGTCAAGGTCGGGATATGCGGGCAGGCGCCGAGCAATTATCCCGACTTCGCCGAATTTCTGGTGCGTGAAGGGATCGACAGCATATCGCTGAACCCCGACAGTTTCGTGGCGACCCTGAAATGCGTGGCAGAGGCGGAAGCGAAGCGAGCAGCCTCTGCGGCGTGAGATGGCCGCTGCTGCCCGACCTGAGCTGACCGGCCTGTCCGCCTCGCAGGCGCGAGAGAGGCTGGCGGCGGACGGACCCAACGAACTGCCGCGGCCAGCGCGGCGGACCCCTTTCAGGATCGCGTTGGAGGTGCTGCGCGAACCCATGTTCGCGATGCTGCTGGCGGCTGGGAGCATCTACCTGCTGCTGGGAGACAAGGCCGAGGCGCTGATCCTGCTGGGCTTTGCTGGCCTCTCCATCCTCATCACCATCGTGCAGGAGGCGCGCACGGAAAGGACGCTGGAAGCGTTGCGCGACCTGTCCGCGCCGCGCGCGCTGGTGATACGCGACGGGGAAGCGCTGCGCATAGCAGGGCACGAGGTGGTGACGGGCGACATATTGGTGCTGGACGCTGGCGACCGGATCGCGGCGGATGCGTTGATGCTGGAAACGCAGGCGCTCGAAGCGGACGAATCGCTGCTGACCGGGGAAGCGGTGCCTGTCCGAAAGCGGGCGGTGCAGGCGGGTGATCCAGAACAGGCGAAGCCCGGTGGCGACGACACACCTCACCTTTTTTCCGGCGCCATAGTTACGCGCGGCAGCGGAATCGCGCGCGTCACAGCGACCGGCCTGAACAGCTGCATCGGCCAGATCGGGCGGTTTCTGGAGACTTTGGAGACGCAGGCTCCGCACCTTCAGAAGGAAACGGCGCGGATGGTGAGCCTGTGCGCTGTCGGCGGCATGAGCGTGGCGGTGCTGGTCGTGCTGCTTTATGGCAACCTGCGCGGTGACTGGATGGCGGCGCTGCTGGCGGGGATCGCCACCGCCATGTCGTTGTTGCCGGAAGAATTCCCGGTCGTGTTGACCATCTTTCTGGCAATGGGTGCGTGGCGCATCGCGCAGATGGGGGTGCTGACCCGGCGTGCGTCGGCGATAGAGGCTTTGGGCGCTGCAACGGTCCTGTGCACGGACAAGACGGGCACGCTGACGCAGAACCGGATGAGCGTGACGGAGCTTTGGCTGCCGTCGGGAGCGGCGACGGGCATCGAAGAAGGTCTGCCGCATCCTGATTTTCACGACTTGATCGGCGCGGCCGCGCTGGCCAGCGCCCCGGTGCCGGTCGATCCCATGGAGGTCGCGTTTCATAGCATTGCCAGAGATGTTCGAGTGCCCGCGCGCGGCGACTTGGAACTGGTGCACACTTACGACCTGCGCCCGGACCTGCTTGCGATGTCGAACGTGTGGCGGCCGACTGGGGAGGCGGAGCCGCTGACCGTAGCGGCCAAGGGCGCGCCCGAAGCGATTGCGCGGCTGTGTCGCCTGGATAGGGATGCGCGCCAGGCGCTGGAGCAGGCGGCGCAGGCCATGGCGGCGCGCGGCATCCGCGTCCTGGGCGTCGCGTCGGCGCGGGCGTCCGGCGATGATCTGTCCAAAGGGCATGACGTGCATGACTTCACGCTGCTGGGGCTGATTGGCCTTTCCGATCCCTTGCGGGCTGGCGTGACCGAGGCCGTCGCGCAATGCCTGTCCGCTGGTATCCGGGTCGTGATGATAACCGGCGACTATCCGGTCACAGCGCAGGCGATTGCCGCGCAGGCGGGGATCGGAGCGAGTGGCGTCATGACGGGCGATGAGGTGAGGACGCTATCCGACACTGACCTCTGCGCGCGGGTAAGGGATGTCACGATTTTCGCCCGCACCATGCCGGAACAGAAGCTTCGCATCGTGTCGGCGCTGAAGGCTGCGGGCGAAGTGGTCGCGATGACCGGCGACGGGGTAAATGACGCACCGGCGCTGAAGGCCGCCGACATCGGCATTGCGATGGGCAAACGCGGCACCGATGTGGCGCGGGAGGCGTCGGCCATCGTGCTGGTGGAGGATGATTTCGGCGCGATCGTCGTCGCCATCCGCCTTGGCCGCCGTATCTACGACAATATCCGCAAGGCCATCGGCTTCATCTTCGCGGTGCACGTGCCGATTGCGGGGCTTGCCGTTTCGCCGCTGTTGCTGGGGCTGCCATTGGTGTTGGGGCCGATCCAGATCGCGCTTTTGGAAATGATCATTGATCCCGTCTGCGCTCTCGTTTTCGAAGCCGAGCGGGAAGAAAGCCGCATCATGGAGCGGTCGCCCCGCGATCCCGCCGAACGCCTGTTTTCGGCAGGACTGGTCCTGCCCAGCGTTCTGTATGGCGGCATCGCGTTAGCGCTGCTCATCGGGCTTCAGCTTGGCGCGATATATGGGGGACTTGCGCCCGATCGGGTAAGGGCGCTCCTGTTCTTCGCGCTGGTCGGGGCGATTATGGCGCTGGTGCTGGTGAACCGGTCCTTCAGTACCTCGCTGATGAGCGCTCTGTGGCGGCATAATGCATCCCTGCGCTACGTCGCGGCTGCGGTGCTGATCGCATGTGCGTTGATCGTGGGGCTGGCGCCGCTGCGTCAACTGCTTGGCTTCGCAGCACTTGAGCCAATGGATCTGGCCGTTCTGATGGCAACGCCTGTGGTCGTCGTCGTCCTATGCGAGTTCGTCAAGGGACGGCGCGGCTGGCTCGCGTCGAGCAGCTCGGCGCCAGCTTCGTACAGCGGGGAAATAGGTCGATAATAAGGATTATGTTAAACATCTGACATTTCAGCGTCTGGGGCGGCCTGCGTCCGAGGGGCCCCGGACGGCCAGGAAGGGCGCCTTGACCAGGTATGATTGGGTTGCCATGGGCGAAGCGGTCGCCATGCCCACCGGAATGTCGCGCGAAGCGACAGATCGTCGCGCCCGACCCGCTCCACCACCAGCGGCGCGACACGATCAGCCGTCATGCCGGATCGCTCACCTGCCGCAGCCAGTCTGCCAGGTTATAATGGTTGCTGACCCGCGCGATCCGGCCATCGATGATCTCGAAAAAAGCCCCTACGCGCAGGCGGTAGCGCTGGCCGCGCGCAGGCGGCAGGTCGCCGTCTGTGTGGCGATATTCGCCTTCCAGCTGGAATTCGGCAGCCGCGCGGGCGCCGTCCAGGGATGTGAGGAAAACCGGATCGATGACCTGTTCCTTGTAGCAGCGATCCATATGGTCGAGAAATTCCGCGAAGGCCGCCTTGCCATTCCTCACCGCGCCCTGCGAGGGTTCATGGACGACATCCTCGGCAAGGAGATCCAGCATCGTCGCGCTGTCGCCACGATTGAAGGCATCATAATAGGCCGTCAACAGTTCCGCGCTCATAAAAGCCTTTCAATTTTCGATGCAATCGGCACGCGCTGACCGTCATTCGCCTCAGCGTGCGAGTTGCTCTGCATGCCAGCGGAGATGATCGGCCATGAAGGTCGAGATGAAATAATAGCTGTGGTCATAGCCCTCGCGCAGGTTCAGCGTCAGGTCGATCCCCGCGGCTTTGCATGCGCTCTCCAACAGCTCGGGCCGCAATTCCTGCGTCAGGAACGGGTCTGCGCTGCCCTGATCGACCAACAGGGCGGGCACGCGTGCGCCATCCTCTATCAGGGCCACAGCATCGTGCTGACGCCATGCAGCTCGGTCCTGGCCGAGATAGCCGGCGAGCGCCTTTTCACCCCAGGGCACTTGGCTGGGCGCGACAATGGGAGCGAAGGCGGACACCGACGCATATCTGCCCGGATTGCGCAGGGCGATGGTGAGGGCCCCATGGCCGCCCATGGAGTGACCCATGATCGACTGCCGTTCCATGTCCGCAGGGAAATTCTCCCCGATAAGGGCAGGCAGTTCCTCAGTCACGTAGGACCACATCCGATAATGGCGATCAAAGGGCGCCTGCGTTGCATCCACATAGAAGCCCGCACCCAGGCCGAAGTCGTAGGCACCAGCCGGATCATCCGGCACGCCCTCGCCACGCGGCGAAGTGTCGGGCGCGACGAAGATCAGGCCAAGTTCCGCGCAGGCGCGTCGAAACTCTCCCTTTTCCGTGACATTGGCGTGGGTGCAGGTCAGCCCGGACAGATACCAGACAACCGGCAACCTGGCCCCCGGCTGATGCGGGGGAACGAAGACCGAAAAGGTCATCTCTGTCCCGGTGGCGGCAGAGGCATGGCGGTACACACCCTGCTCACCGTCGAAGGATCGGTTCGCGCTGACCTGCTCCATTGTCATGGGTCAGTTGCCTTTCGTGAAGCTGTGGGAGGCGCCGGGCAGATGGCCGCGGGGACCAGGTTCACCTTCGCAGGTGCCACCGGAAATGACTGCCATCATGCTTCTCCTTCTCGCCCATATATCGATTTAGAAGACAACAACCGAA
Source organism: Pseudomonadota bacterium (assembly GCA_023433445.1). Taxonomy (GTDB): domain Bacteria; phylum Pseudomonadota; class Alphaproteobacteria; order Sphingomonadales; family Sphingomonadaceae; genus Sphingobium. The sequence goes on from JAEZCS010000041.1 coordinate 6,798, forward strand.
CGGATGCTCTTGCCGGCATGCATCAGGTCAAAAGCGGTGTTGATCTCCTCAAGGCCCATGACATGGGTGATCATGGGGTCGATTTCGATCTTGCCCGCCATGTACATGTCGACGATCTTGGGAACGTCGGTCCGCCCCTTCGCTCCGCCGAACGCGGTGCCGCGCCAGTTGCGGCCCGTGACCAGCTGGAACGGACGCGTCGAGATTTCCTTGCCAGCCTCGGCCACGCCGATGATGATCGACGTGCCCCAACCGCGATGGCATGCCTCCAGCGCCGTGCGCATCACTTCGGTATTGCCGGTCGCATCGAACGTGAAGTCGGCGCCGCCGTCGGTCATCTCCACCACCTTCGCCACCGTTTCTTCGCGCGAAAGTCCCTTTGAATTGAGGAAATCGGTCATGCCGAACTTGCGGCCCCATTCCTCACGGTCGGGATTGATGTCGACGCCGATGATCTGGTTGGCCCCGGCAAGGCGTGCGCCCTGGATCACGTTGAGCCCGATGCCGCCGAGGCCAAAGACCACGACATTGTCGCCGACCTGAACCTTGGCCGTATTGATGACCGCTCCCACCCCTGTCGTGACGCCGCAGCCGATGTAGCAGCTGGACTGAAAAGGGGCGTCCTCCCGGATTTTCGCCACCGCAATCTCGGGCAGGACGGTGAAGTTGGAGAAGGTCGAGCAGCCCATATAGTGGAAGATCGGCTGCCCCTTGTAGGAAAAGCGCGTCGTTCCGTCGGGCATCAACCCCTTCCCCTGCGTCGCGCGGATCGCGGTGCACAGGTTCGTCTTGCCAGACAGGCAGCTTTTGCACTGGCGGCATTCCGGCGTGTAGAGGGGGATCACATGATCGCCCGGCTTTACGCTGGTAACACCCGGCCCGACCTCGCGCACGATGCCTGCCCCCTCATGACCCAGGATCGAGGGGAAGATGCCCTCGCTGTCGAAACCATCCAGCGTATAGGCATCGGTATGACAGATGCCGGTTGCCATGATTTCCACCAGGACCTCACCTGAGCGTGGCCCTTCCAGATCGACCTCAACGATCTCGAGGGGCTTTTTCGCTTCAAAGGCGACAGCAGCGCGCGTTTTCATTGCTTGTTCCTTGCCATCAAGAGTGCCGGACGAGGCCTCGGAGTTTGGGATGCCCGGCTGATGCACGAGCTGCCGAACGACCTCGCCATTCTGACAACGCTCTAGCCCTTTTCCCTTGGTGTGATAATATGTTGTTTTGGAAATTCATTATTTCATAATTGGGATAATCATGTCGAGTTGGGACGGCATCGACGAGTTCATCAGCGTAGCTACGGCAGGCTCCTTCACGCTGGGAGCAAAAGCGTTGGGCGTTTCCACGACACATGTCAGCCGCTCGATCATGGCGCTGGAGCAGCGCGTGCAAGCCCAACTGTTCAATCGCACGACCAGGACGGTGAAACTGACCGACACCGGCCGCGTGTTTTTTGTAAGGCTGTGTCTTATAAACATCTGACGCAGCCGACGAC
>JAEZCS010000069.1 GCA_023433445.1 Pseudomonadota bacterium
CGCTTGTGCCCCGCGCGCTGCTCGACCATTGCCCGGACGGCGCGCGCATCGTGAACAGCGCGCCGCTGACACTGGACAAGATCATCGCCCTTATCGCGGAGGCAGATGCGGCGGGCCAGGATGTTGCGCGCTTGCATTCCGGCGACCTTTCGGTCTGGTCAGCGATGGGCGAACAGATCCGACGCCTGAAAGCCCTGGGCATCGAATACACCGTCACGCCCGGTGTCCCTTCCTTCGCTGCCGCTGCCGCTGCGCTTGAGGCAGAGCTAACCTTGCCAGGACTAGGCCAGTCGCTGGTCCTCACGCGCACGCCAGGCCGGGCGAGCGCCATGCCGCCGGGCGAGACGCTTGCGGGCTTTGGCGCAACAGGAGCAACTTTGGCGATCCATCTTTCCATCCACAATCTGGCACGGGTGGTGGCGGACCTTGTGCCCCTCTATGGCGCGGACTGCCCGGCGGCGATCATATGGCGCGCAAGTTGGCCCGATCAACGCGTGGCGCGGGGAACGCTGGCCACCATCGAGGAGCAGGCCGCAGGCGGCCCCGAACGGACGGCCATAATCCTTGTCGGGCCTGTGCTCGGCGATTCCGATTTTGTTGAAAGCCAGCTCTATGCACCCGGTTACGACCGACGATTTCGGCCAGCAACGGCAGGTTCGCCTTTTGCCGGATCGGACGAATGACGCCCGGCATCCTCATCGCAGCGCCGCGATCGGGTTCGGGCAAGACGGTCATCACGCTGGGGTTACTCAGGGCGCTGAAGCGTCAGGGCCTGTCCGTCCAGCCCTATAAATGCGGGCCGGATTATATCGACACGGGGTTCCACCGGCTGGCGAGCGGGCGGCCCTCCTTCAACCTCGACAGCTGGGCGATGGATGCTGCGCTGCTCTGCGGCCTTGCTCGTGAAGCGGCGGACGCAGAGCTGATCGTTGCAGAGGGCGTGATGGGTCTCTTCGACGGCGCGCCACGCGGCGCCAGCGGCAATGGCAGCAGCGCAGACATCGCCGCCTTGCTGGGCTGGCCGGTCATCCTCATCATCGATGCTTCCGGGCAAAGCCAGTCGGCGGCGGCCGTAGCCCATGGGTTCCGCACGCTCCGCCCGGATGTTGACGTTGCGGGCGTCATCATCAACCGCGTCGCCAGCCCGCGCCACGAAACAATGATCCGGCAAGCGATGGAGGACATCGCCATGCCCGTGCTGGGCGCCATCCCGAGGTCACCCGCCCTTGCCATCCCGGAGCGGCATCTGGGCCTCGTTCAACCGAGCGAGCAGGAGGAGGCCGATCAGAAGATCGAAGCGATAGCGGACCTGATCGAAGCACATGTGGATTTGCCCGCTATCAGGACGGCAGCGACCGCCCTCCCGGCCCTACCTTCCGCCAACCATCGCTGCCCGCCGCCGGGACAGCGCGTCGCGCTGGCGCAGGATGCGGCCTTTTCCTTCACCTACGCCCATATGCTGAGCGGCTGGCGCGAGGCCGGAGCGGAGATCATCCCCTTTTCACCACTCGCTGACGAAGCGCCCGATCCTGCGGCCGACACCGTCTGGCTCCCCGGCGGCTACCCCGAACTGCATGCGCCAAGACTTGCGACAGCGAGCCGCTTTCTAAATGGCCTGCGGAGCCATGCGGAGGATCGGCCGATCCACGGCGAGTGCGGCGGCTACATGGTGCTGGGGCAGGCGATCATCGATGCGAAAGGGCAATCCCACGCCATGGCGGGACTGCTCGGGCTCGTTTCCAGCTTCGCGGAACGGCGCCTGCACTTGGGCTACCGGCAGGCGCGACTGCTGGCGTCCATGGGAAGCTATGATGCAGGCGCAGCACTGCGCGGGCATGAATTTCATTACTCCACCATCATCGAACAACCGGACCAGCCACTCGCATATGTCACCGATGCGATGGGCACGCCGGTATCGGGCAGCGGCTCGCACCGAGGCCGGGTAACGGGCAGCTTTTTCCACCTGATCGCGAGTGCCGCATGATCCGCCTGTCCCTCATCGGCATTGGAACGGGCAATCCCGATCACCTGACGCGCGCCGCGATCCGCGCGATGAACGCGGCTGACCTCATCCTGCTGCCGCGCAAGGGTGAAGCGAAGTCCGATCTTCTGGACCTGCGCCGCGCCATATGTGCGGAGGTGCTGACCGCGCCGGTGCGCATCGCAGAGTTCGACATGCCCAGCCGAACAGCGGAAGGCATCTATGTCGATGTGGTTATGGAATGGCATGATGCAATTGCTGCACTCTGGATGCAGCAAATCGCCCGCTATCTGCCCGATGGCGGCACGGTTGCGCTGCTCGTCTGGGGCGATCCTTCACTCTATGACAGCAGCCTGCGCATCGCGGAGCGGCTAAACCCCTCGGTCGAGGTCAGCGTCGTGCCAGGCATTACCAGCATTCAGGCGCTGACGGCCGCGCATGGCATTTGCCTCAACCGCCTGGCCGAGCCGGTGCTGATCACTACGGGCAGGCGATTGCGCGAGCGCGGCTGGCCTGAGGGCATCCGCGACATAGTCGTGATGCTGGACGGCCAATGTGCCTTCCAGACGCTGGAACCGGATAACCTCACGATCTGGTGGGGCGCCTATCTCGGCATGGAACATCAAGCACTGGCCCGCGGGCCTCTGGCGATTACCGGACCCGAGATCATCGAACGCCGCGCGAGATTGCGACAAAGCCATGGATGGATCATGGACGTCTATCTGCTGCGGCAGGACGCCTGAAGGATCAGGATCAGGAGGCCGGAACGGTCAGCTCGATCACCGGCTTGCTGATCACCGGCCCGCCACCATCGATCGCGCCCATTGCGGCCCGTCGGCGAAATTCGGCGGCCATGGCCTGATGCATGGTCCGCGCCGATGCGTCAGCGGTCGTCGCGGCCAGTTGGTCATGCATCCGTGCTCTTTCCAGGCATTCCTGTGCATTGAGGGCATGTGTCATTAAAATGCTCTCCTGCTATAAGCTTTTGAGCCACTCCATGCGGCGCAGGAACGCGGCTATGCAACGGAGCCACTCGCGAAACTCGCGGAATTTACGCCTTTCGGCAGAGCTTTGGAAATGAAATCGTATCTCGACGCCTGGGCCTGCCGCCGCCGCATACCGCTTCAGCCGATCCATCCCTGCTGCGGCTGGCAACGATGGCTTTTCAACTCCTTGCGGCTCTCGCCATGAACTTCGCTGAGGACGACCTCATAGCCCCATAGATTGGCCAGGCTTTGCAGCACCATCCCGGCGTCGGACGCGTCCAGCACCACGCCGTCATTGACGATATGCTCCAGCATCAGCCTACGGTCGCCGGCCAGATCGACGTCGACAACCTGGATGTCGGGCTCCTGCCGGGCGATATCATATTCGCGGGCGAGCGCACGGCGGATGCGCCTGTACCCGCGCTCGTCATGAATGGCATCGACGCGCAATTCCGACTCGCTCTCATGGTCGAGCAGCTTGAAGAGCCGCCACTGGCGAATCAGGTGAGGGCTGAGGAATTGCGACACAAAGCTTTCGTCGCGATAGTTGATCCAGATGTCCTTCAGCACCTCGACCGGATCGCGTGACCCGGCAATGTCGCTGAACCATTCGCGATCCTCGCTCGTCGGATCCATGCAGATCCGCTCGATGTCGGACATAATCCCAAAGCCCAGCGAATAGGGATTGAACCCGCCGAAATGACCGGAATCGAATGTCGGTTGATAGACGACATTGGTGTGTGACTGGATGAACTCCATGAACGCGCCATCAGTGATCCAGCCGCGGTCATGCAGGATCGTCATGATGCGATAATGGGTATAGGTCGCGCAGCCCTCGTTCATCGCCTTGGTCTGGCGCTGCGGATAGAAATATTGGGCGATCAGTCGGACGATCCGCAAAATCTCCCGCTGCCAGCTTTCCAGCCGAGGCCCGGTCTTCTCCAGGAAATAGAGGATGTTTTCCTGTGGCAGACCGAGCGCGGCGCGGCGCTGGTCCGACGGCACTTCGGCCGCCTTCGCGCCCACCGGCACCGTGCGCCAAAGATCGTTATAGATGCGGTCGCGATAGGCCTGCCGTTCAGCCTCCCGTTCCGCTTCTGCCCGCATATCGCGAGGTCGGATGCGGGGATAGCGGTGGACGCCTTGGTTCATCAGCGCGTGAGCAGCATCCAGCACCCGCTCGACCGCAAGTTGCCCGTATCGCTCTTCACACTGCGCGATATAGCTTTTGGCGAACTCCAGATAATCCAGAATGCCTTCCGCATCGGTCCATTGGCGGAAGACATAATTATTCTTGAAAAAATGATTATGCCCGAATGCGGCATGAGCAATCACCAGCGTCTGCATGGTGGCGCTATTTTCCTGCATCAGATAATTGATGCACGGATTGGAATTGATCACTAGCTCATAGGCAAGGCCGCGAAGTCCTTTGCGATAGAGCATTTCATTGGTAACGAACTGCTTACCGAACGACCAATGCTTATAGAACAGCGGCATACCGATCGACGAATAGGCGTCCAGCATCTGTTCGGCACTGATGATCTCAATCTGGTTCGGATAGATGTTGAGCTTCATCTCCTGAAGGGCGATCGGCTCCACCGTTTCATAGATCCGGTTGATCAGCGAAAAGTCCCAGTCACTGCCGGTGAATAGCGGAGCGGGAGCAAGCGACGCCATCAGGCCGAAGCCCTTTCACCCACGCCGCGCCGCTGGAAAAGCTCGCGAAAGACCGGATAGATTTCACGCCGATGCGACACTTTGCGCATCGTGAACTGCCGGTTGGCCTGGGAAACGGGTAGATAGGCGTCCCACAGCCCCGTGGTGGAGGTCACCGCCTCGATCGAGGCAAACTCTTCCCGACCGACCTCCAGATAGGCAAAATACTGGCAGAATGGCAGGATTTCGTCCTGCATCAGGCCGACCACCCGGGCATTGTCGGACGCCAAAGTATCTCCATCCGAAGCCTGCGCCACATAGATGTTCCAGTCGGTGGGACTGTAGCGGTCCTTCACAACCTCGATCAGCTTGTCGAGCGCGCTCGATACCAGCGTGCCCCCCGTCACGCTGCTGTAGAAAAAGGTCTCCTCATCCACCTCGGCGGCGCGGTCCGTATGGTGGATGAAGACCACCTCCACATGTTCGTAGCAGCGCGAAAGGAAGAGGTGCAGCAAAGCGAAGAAGCGCTTGGCGAGATCCTTCATATGCGCCGTCATGGAGCCGGACACGTCCATCAGGCAGAACATAACCGCCTGGGCCACTGGCCGCGGCACAGGTTCGAAGCGGCGGAAGCGCAGGTCCACCGGGTCGATATACGCAATGAGGTTCCGGCGGCGGATGATATGCGCCCGCTCTTCCCGCAGCCGTTCCAACGCAACGTCATCGTCGGGCAGAGGCACGGCGCGCGCCTCGATCTCGGCTATGGCCTCTTCAATGCGCCTCAAATCGCGGCCGCTCGGGCGACGCAGCGCGATGCGGCGAGACATGGCCTTTTGCATGGTGCGGGGAACGGAAAGATTGGATGGGTTGCCGATGGTGGAATATCCCGCCCGCCGCACGCCTTCCATCTTGCCCGCTATCAGCTTCTTCTTGGCCATGTCCGGCAGTTCCAGGTCTTCCAGGAACAAATCCAGAAACTCCTCCCGGCTCAGCGCGAACCGGAATTCGTCCTGACCCTCGCCCTCGCCCGGTTGCGATCCGCCGCCATCGCCACCATCCGGCCGCTTGATCCGGTCGCCCTCCAGAAATTCCCGATTGCCGGGCAGTACGCGTTCCCGATTGCCGCCCTTTTCGGCCCGATGCAGTGTGGGTTCATGAATGACATCGCGGCGGATGGTCACCTCGCCTTCTCCGGCCAAGTCCTTGATGCTGCGGTCCTTCAGGCTGTCGCGCACCGCCTGGCTGACATAGGCTTTGGCCCTCCTCAGAAACCGTTGCCGGTTTACCAGGCTCTTACCGCCGGGGTTCAGCCGTCTGTCGACTATGTGCATGGTGGCCACTGCGCTGTCACGAAGAGGGCGCCTCCATCTGTCTATCCCGCCTGCTTCACCCTGATATACCATTCGACAAGCCGTCGGACCTGCCGCTCGGTATAGCCGCGCTCGACCATGCGGGCGACGAATTCGTCATGCTTGCTGGCGGTGTCGCCATCCTTCTTCGATCCGAAGCTGATGACCGGTAGAAGGTCCTCAACCTGGCTGAACATCCGCTTTTCGATGACTTCGCGGATTTTCTCATAAGAGGTCCAGCTGGGGTTGCGCCCATCATTGCTGGCTCGCATCCGCAGAGCGAATTTCACCACCTCGTTCCGGAAATCCTTGGGATTGGCGATCCCCGCCGGTTTCTCGGTCTTGGTCAGTTCCTGGTTGATGACTTCGCGGTCAAGCAGCTGTCCGGTGTCCGGGTCCTTGAAATCCAGATCCTCTATCCACGCGTCGGCATAGGCGACATAGCGATCGAACAGGTTCTGGCCGTAATCATTGTAGGATTCCAGATAGGCCTTCTGGATCTCATTGCCGATGAACTCGGCATAGCGCGGCGCCAGTTCGCCCTTGATGAACTCCAGATATTTGGCCTCGACGTCGGCGGGGAATTGCTCCTGCCGGACCATCTGCTCCAGCACATACATGAGGTGCACCGGATCGGCGGCTATCTCGCTACCGTCATGGTTGAAAGTGGCCGACAGCGCCTTGAACGCAAAGCGGGTCGATGTGCCGGACATGCCCTCATCCACGCCAGCCGCATCGCGATATTCCTGAAGGCTCTTAGCGCGCGGATCGATTTCCCGCAGCATTTCGCCATCATAGACGCGCATTTTGGAATAGAGGTTGCTGTTCTCATGCTCCCGCAAGCGGGTAAGCACGGAAAAGCGCGCCAGCATGTCCAATGTCCCCGGCGCGCAAGGCGCCTTGTTCAGGTCGGACTCCCGCAGCAGCTTTTCGTACACATGCCGCTCTTCAGTCGCCTGCAGCGCGTAGGGCACCTTGATGACGTAGATGCGATCAATGAAAGCTTCATTGTTCTTGTTATTCTTGAAATTGGCCCACTCCGATTCATTCGAATGCGCCATGATGATGCCGGTGAAGGGGATCGCACCAATATTCTCGGTGCCGATATAATTGCCTTCCTGCGTCGCCGTCAGCAGCGGGTGCAGCATCTTGATCGGCGCCTTGAACATCTCGACGAACTCAAGCATGCCCTGGTTGGCGCGATTGAGCCCGCCCGAATAGCTGTAGGCGTCGGGATCGTTCTGCGAGAGCATCTCCAGCTTGCGGATGTCGACCTTGCCAACCAGCGAGCTGATGTCCTGATTATTCTCGTCGCCCGGTTCCGTCTTCGCTATCGCGATCTGGCGCATGCGTGACGGCATCAGGCGAATGACCTTGAACTGGGAGATGTCGCCGGAAAACTCATCCAGTCGCTTGCGCGCCCAGGGGCTGATCATGCCCGTCAGGCGTCTGCGGGGGATGCTATAATTATCCTCGATGAAAGCGCCATGCTGTTCCGTATCAAAGAGGGCGAGCGGACTTTCGAAGATAGGGCTGATCTCGTCTCCGGCTTTCAGCGCGTAGATGGGATGCGCTTCCATCAGGAACTTCAGCCGTTCGGCGAGCGAGGATTTGCCGCCGCCGACAGGACCCAGCAGGTAAAGGATCTGCTTGCGCTCCTCCAGTCCCTGGGACGCGTGACGCAGGAAGCTGACGATATGTTCGATCGTCGGTTCCATGCCATAGAAATTCTCGAAGCTTTTGTAGCGGCGAATGGTGCGGTTCATGAAGATCCGCCCGAGCCGCTGATCTCGGGATGTATCGACGATCTCCGGCTCGCCGATCGCCGCCAACAGGCGCTCCGGTGCTGATGCGTGCATCAGAGGATCATTGCGGCATCCCAGCAAATAATCCTCAATCGACATCTCGGCTTGACGCCGTTCGTCAAAGTTACGCGTAAAGCTCGAAAACAGTTCATTTCTCGTCACTGACGACTCCCGCCGCAGTAGCCCTGTTACGAATATAGTACGCGCGAGCCTGCAAAAACAGGCCCTTGCAGTCAGCGAGTTGCAATTTTTATTCCTGCACATCCGAATAGTTCGCAGCAAGCGACCGGCAGGCAGGCAGGATTCCGCAGCTCCGCTCAAAACCAGGCGCTGTTCCCTGGCGATGGCCAAAGCCTCTAACAATTCCTGGCAAAAAGAGGTTATAAGGGAACAGGTTGTGGAACGAGGTTCCGCCAGGGCAGCAGCATAGGGAGAGATGCGATGACATCCATTCTGCTTCACATCCATGACGACAGCGGCATGGAAAGCCGTTTGCAGGCGGCCTGCGATATCGCCCGAACGACGGATGCGCATATTCATTGTGTCCAGATCACCGCCATGCCCCATCTGGTGGCGGGAGACATTTATGGCGGGGCAGCCATGGCGCCCTCGATCATGGCCGAACTGCACGACATCGACATGCGGATGCGCGAGCGGCTGGAGCAGCGGCTTCAGCGCGAAGGCGTCAGTTGGAGCTGGCGGCACGCGGATGGTGATATCGTCAACGGGCTATTGTCAGCCTCCGGTCTGTGCGACTTCATGGTGGTCACGCTTGCCAACCGCGCCCGCCGCGCCATGAGCGATCCTTTGGATCTGGCGGCAGACCTGGCGATAGCCGGGCGCACTCCGGTTCTGGCCGTTCCCGATGCTGCGCGGGGCGTGATGATCACGGGCCGCGCACTCGTTGCCTGGGATGGATCGCGGGAGGCTTCGGCCGCGCTCAGGCTATCGGTGCCGCTACTCAAACATGCCGGGGAAGTGCATGTTGTGACAGTGGAGGAAGTCGGCAAATATCCCTTCCCTGCGACGGACGCTCCAGAATATCTGTCCCGCCACGGCATCAAGTCGCAATTCCACACCTGGCCGCAGGACGGTCGCACGGTGGAAGCGACGTTGAAGGCCGCGATCGGCGTGCTGAAGCCGGACTGGATGGTGATGGGCGCATTTGGGCATAGCCGCTGGCGGGAACTGGTCTTCGGTGGCGTCACGCGGACGATGCTCCGCGAGGCGGAGGTGCCGCTATTGCTTGCGCACTGAAGGGTGCGCAGCCCTCCAGTTCCGTAGAAATTACGCCAGATCGGACCTTTCCCATTGCGCGCGCGGTAACCGAAGTGCCCTCGCTGTCGACTCCCCCGACGAAGCTGGGCACCAAAGGTTAACGCGCGGCAATCTTTGCCAATCGGATCCCCTCAAATCGGCGGCATCTCCGATCCCATGACAGTCAGGTAAAGCATAATATCCCCTGCCAAACAGGCTCTGGTCTGTCCGGGCTGCGCCATTGCGTGGACGCAAGATCAAGGGGGAATTGATGCATTTGGGGTGGAAAGCCAGGATCATGATGGTGGCGGGGACGCTGTCCGCGCTGGTCTTCCTGATGCTGGGCATGCGCGAAATGCAGCGGTCGGCCGCCGCCGAAGTGCCGCCTGCTCAATCCAGCCCACGCATTTCAGCGCAGCCGGTGGTTCTTGCCGCCGCCGCGAGGCCGATACGGACCGGTGAGACGATTACCGCCACCATGATCCACAACGCCACGGCGGACCCGGCGCGCCATCCCGCCGCCGCAACGCCCGCCGAACTGATCGGCAAGGTCGCAACCCGTGCGATCGCGGCAGGAGCGCTGATCCCGCGTGACGCCGTCGGTGGCGAGGAAAAGCTGGCGATCCGGGTGCCTGTCGGAATGCGCGCGATCAGCATCGACACCACGGCGGAGATCGCCGTCGCGGGGCTGGTCCGCCCCGGTGACCGAGTAGACGTGCAGGTGGTCTATCCCGGCGCGGACGCCATCAGCGGCGCGCGCGGAGCTGGGCGCAGCCGTGCCCAGACATTGTTGCAGATGGTGCAGGTGCTTGCGGTGGGTGACGCTGTTTTGGGCACTGCGCCAGCTTCCGGTTCCAAGGATGCCCTGTCCGCAGCGCCGCCGCCCGCCCGAACCGTGACACTGGCGCTCGATCCCGAACAGGTTTCCACCCTCTCTTTGGCGAAGAGCACCGGCGCGCTCACCCTGTCGCTGCGCAATCCGGTGGACAGCGCGCAAGTCGCGGTGGCGCCTGCAAGCTCCAGGGGTGCCGATCCAACTCCGATTGCTTCGGCTGTCCCGGCACGGCCCGTGCCAGCGCCCGTACACGCCCGGCCTGCTCCCGCCCCTCGCCAGCCCATTGAACTGGTGATCGGCGACAGGCGCGAGACCATTTATTCGGGGAGCCCGCAGCGTTGAAGCCCATGCTCGCTCTTGCAGCAGCGCTTGCTGCCACCGCCCCCACCACGCTCCGCGCGCAGGAACAAAGACCTCTCGCCATCCAGCAAACTCGCACGCTCAGCTATCCGCGTCCCATCAGGCGGATTGAGGTAGACCGCGACGATATTATTTCAGTCGCCGCGCCGACCGCCCGGTCCTTGAGCGTGACTGGCGTCGGCGCAGGGAGTGCGACGATCAGCGTCTTCGGCCGGGACGGAACGCTGATGGCGGAAACCCTCTTTGCCGTATCGCCGACCGGCGCGACCGCAAGAGGGGCCACCACTTTCGTCAGTCCCCCCATCATCGCGGGCGAGCAGGTTGTCGCCGTCGATGTTCAGTTCGCCGCCGTGTCATCCTCTACCCTGCAGGCTCTGGGGTTCAACTTCTCGAAGCTCAGCGGCGACATTCAGGGCGCCGTCGTATCGCCCAGCAGCTTCAAGAGCGCCAGCTTCGCGCCCGGCGGCTCTTCGCTCGACGCCAGCGTGCCGCTCCAGAACGCGTTCAACCTGTTCCTGTCCGCGCCCAACCGCGGCATCAATGCAGTGCTGAGCGCGCTTTCCTCCAACGGCCTTTCAGAATTGCTGGCCCAGCCGACCCTGCTGGTCCGTTCCGGCGAACAGGCAAGCTTCCTTGCGGGAGGCGAGATTCCCGTGCCTGTCCCGCAAGCATCGGGAACCGGCAATGCCATCTCCATCCAGTATAAGGAGTTCGGCGTCCGCCTATCCGTCACCCCCTTTGTCCTTTCCCCCAACCAGATCGTGCTGAAGATCGCGCCGGAGGTCAGTGAACTCGACTATAACAGCGGGGTTCAGTTGCAGGGCTATGT
>JAEZCS010000121.1 GCA_023433445.1 Pseudomonadota bacterium
TTCCAGGCGGATGAGCATGGGGAGGTTTATCCCTGCGATCACCTCGATCTCTCCTGCCTTCAGCAAAGAGATGGCGAGGTTGGACGGGGTGCCGCCGAACAGGTCGGTGAGCAGGATGACGCCCGAACCGTCATTCACCCGCTCCACCGCCGATGCGATATCGGCGCGGCGAACCTCCATGTCGTCTTCCGGGCCGATGCAGATGGTCGCGATCTGCTGTTGCGGACCGACCACATGCTCCATCGCGACGACGAATTCCGTCGCCAGCGATCCATGAGTGACGAGAACAAGTCCTATCATCTAGCTACCCGGCCCACATTGTTTGCATGATTAAGCTTTCGGGCCTCCCGGTTCGCGCTTCTCCAGACTGTCATGGGGCGCTGATTCCATATTGCGGTGCGAGACCGTGGGCGAAAAGCCCGCGTCTTGCAAGTATTTGGCGACCCGTTCAGCGACATGGACGGAACGGTGCCGCCCCCCGGTGCAGCCGAAGGCGACTGTCACATAGGATTTGCCGCTTTCCTCATAACGCGGGATCAGGAGCGCGAGCAGCTCCTCGATGCGGTGGACGGCGTCCTCATAGGCGGGGTCTTCGATGATATAGGCAGCGACATCGGGATCGAGCCCGGTGTGGGGGCGCAGTTCCGCTTCCCAATGCGGGTTCCGCAGGAAGCGCATGTCGAACACCAGATCGGCATTCAGGGGCACGCCGCGGGAAAAGCCGAAGGACATGATCGTCAATGTCGGGGCGGACAGCCCGTCGCGCGAAAACCGGTTGCGGATTTCCTGCTGCAGCCCGTTGCTGGTCAGGCTGGTCGTGTCGATGACATGGGTCGCCCAGCGGCGCAGCGGATCGGTAAGCTCGCGTTCCCGCGCCAGCCCATGCGCGGCGGGACGGTCGGACGCGAGCGGGTGGCGGCGGCGCGTTTCGGCGAAGCGACGCTCCAGTTCCATGTCGGAACAGTCGAGGAAGAGCGTTTCGACGTCATGGCCGCGCCGGGTGCGCAGCGCCTTGATGCGCTGGACGATGGCCTGCGCGTCGAACCCACGGGTGCGTGCGTCGATGCCAAGCGCCAGGGGGCGATCGTCCAGTTCCTCGTGACCGGCCGGGACAGGCGTGTCGAGCAGCCGCTCCAACAAGAGGAGAGGGAGGTTGTCGACGACTTCCCATCCCATATCCTCCAGCGTCTTGAGCGCGGTCGTCTTGCCCGCGCCGGACAGGCCCGACACCAGAAGGATGGTCTTGGGAGTCGGCGCGTTCATGCCAGGCCCGCCGTGCCCAGCGCCAGTTCGACCTTGATCGGGGCGGATGCTTCGAAGGGCGAAAGCCTGATGACGGGCAGCCGGGCGCCCGCGATGAGCCATTCGTCGGGATCATCCGGCATGCGATCGATATGCTGCGCCAGGTCGATGACCAGTGCCAGCCTCGCCTCGCGCACATGAGGCATGTCCACCACTCCCAATCCGCGCACCTCCATCTTTCCCGCGATCGTGGCAGGCGGCGACGCAATCAGCTGCCCGCCGCTGCGCTGCACGATCGTGTAATCGTCGCTGATGAGCATGGCGCCACGATCGATCAGCCTCAGCGCCAGATCGGATTTTCCTGCGCCGCTCGCGCCACATAGCAGAATGCCACGTCCACCTATCGCGACGCTCGTTGCGTGCACTGTTTCGGTTGAGTCTTGCGCCGCCATGTCCCTGACCTCTTCTTAGACCTTGCGACGGCGCGTGTTAACCGAATTGACATGGAAAATGAGCGAAGGCGTCAAAAACTTGAACGCGTTGTCCTATTCCGAGACAATGCCGGGGTCGCGTTCGACAGCCATGGGCAGGCGTAGCATGAAACAGGCGCCGCGCCGGTTGTCTTCACGGTCGGCGATGCAGATCTTGCCCTGATGGCCTTCGACGATGGACCTTGCGATGGCAAGGCCAAGGCCTGAATGCTTGCCAAAGCTTTCCGACTCCGGGCGGACGCTGTGGAAGCGGCGGAAAACATGCTCGCGCTGAGATTCGGGGACGCCCGGCCCTTCATCCTCCACGCTGACCAGCACTTCATGATCGGCCACGGTCGCGACGATCTGCACAAGGCCTCCATCGGGGGAGAAGGAGACGGCGTTGTCGATGAGATTGTCGAGCACGCGGATCAGGCGTTGTTCCTCGCCAAGCACGACCGCGACATCCTTGCGCGGGCGGGCGAAAGCGAGACGGACGCCGCGCGGAACGCCCCGTGCCTCGCGCGCGACCACCATGCGTTCGATCAGCAGGCCAAGGTCTATGGGTTCGAACCGTGTGCGGGAAAGCTGGGCGTCGATGCGCGACGCTTCGGCGATGTCGGTGACCAGGCGATCGAGCCGCCGCACGTCATCCTGGGCAATCGCCATCAACTGATCGCGCAGTTCCGGCTTGTCGATCCGTTCGAGCGCGTCGAGGGCGGAGCGGAGCGAGGCGATGGGGTTCTTGAGTTCATGGCTGACATCCGCCGCGAAGGCGTCGGTGGCGTCGATCCGCTGGCGCAGCGCGTGGCTCATGTCGGATAGCGCGCGCGCCAGCATGCCGATCTCGTCACGCCGCTCCGGCAGGCGGGGCACCGTCACCTCGCGTGCGCGGCCGAGGCGGACGCGCACGGCGGCGCGCGCGAGGCGTTGCAGCGGCTGGACGATGGTCCGCGCGAGGAACAGCGACAGCAGCACCGAAGCCAGCACGGCGGTGGCTATGACGATGCCGAGCCTCAGCCGCTCGGCGCGCACAGTCCGGGTGATGTCGCGCGCATTTTCGGTCGCGAGCAGGCTGCCGCCGTCCTTCATGCCCGTCGCGGCCGAGATCATGAAGGTACGGTCGGGGGCGTAGCGGTTCATCGCTTGCGGCTGGCCCGTCTTGCGGGCGAGCAGCAGTTCCGGCCATGCCTCCGCCCGGTCGACGGCCGGCTCTTCGAAATTGGGCGGACGGTCGGCAAAGACGACGCGGTCCACCGCCTTGTCCAGGAAGCGCGCGGCATGCCGCCGCCAGCCTTCTTCCGCAGGCAGCGTCAGCCGGTAGCGCGGCGCATCCATGTTGAAACTGTCGGCGATCAGCCGCCCGTCCGGGCCATAGCGGCGGATGCGATCGTGCGTTTGCCGGGCAAAGGCCGCGATCAGCGCATTATGTTGTTCAGCCGGAGCGGTCTCCAGCCCGATGGCGAGCAGTTTCAATTCGCGCGCCGACTGTTCCAGGCGGTCGTCCACCATGCGGGTGCGATAACTGTCCAGATAGAAGAAGCCGCCTGCCAGCAAGGCAAGCGCGAACACGTTGACCGCCAGGATGCGCGGCGTCAGGCTGATGCGGCCCGACCAGCGCAACCTGCCGTCTCGCGGATCATTCTTCGGAGAATCGATATCCGGCGCCATAGAGCGTGTCGATTGCGTTGAATTCAGGGTCAACCTCACGGAATTTACGGCGGAGCCGCTTGATGTGGCTGTCGATGGTGCGGTCGTCGACATAGACGTCATCCTGATACGCCGCATCCATCAACTGGTTGCGGTTCTTGACCACTCCGGGCCGCGACGCCAGCGTTTCGAGGATCAGGAATTCCGTAACCGTCAAGGTGACGTCCTGACCCATCCATTTTACGCGGTGGCGTGCCGGGTCCATTTCCAGGCGACCACGGATGATCGGTTCGACAGCGGGCTCGTCGCTCGCGTCCGTCAACCGGCCGACCTCCGCCCGGCGCAGGATGGCACGGATGCGGGCGATCAGCAGGCGCTGGGAAAAGGGCTTTGCGATATAATCGTCCGCGCCCATTGCAAGGCCAAGCGCCTCGTCCAGTTCATCGGTCTTGGACGTCAGGAAGATGACTGGCATATGGCTTTTTTCCCGCAGCCGCCGCAGCAGTTCCAGGCCGTCCATGCCCGGCATCTTGATATCGAACACGGCCAGGTCGGCGGGGTTGTCAAGCAGTGCCTTCAGCGCTGCCTCCGGGTCCGAATAGAGGCGCGTCAGGAAGCCTTCGGCCTGCAGCGCGATGGACACGGAAGTCAGGATATTCTTATCATCATCCACAAGGGCGATGGTTGGAGTCATGCGTCTTCCCAAAGATCGTAGCCGCCCTGCTCAGGCCTTTCCGATCAGCGTTAGACGATGCCCGTCCCGCTCGCAAGAAAGGGGTAGGCGAGCGATTATGCGGTTTTTGCCCCCTAATCTGGGATAAACGGCTTGCTAGCGGGATTTGACGCTGGGGTTGCAAAGCCTTATTGCCCCTCCGTCCGCAGGAATGTTGCCGCTCACAAAGGGGTAGCGGCACTGGGAGCGGACCGGCCGCGAGCGTTCGTTGTTGGCAGGCCGGAGTAATCATATCAGGAGCTAAGGCGTGCAGGCCAAATCCTCAATCACCCTGGATCAGCAGGGCATTTCCACGACCGCTGAATTGCACTGGAATCTCGGCACCGCGCCGCTCGTCGAAGCTGCCATCACAAATGGCGAGGGTATCCTGTCCAAGGATGGCCCGTTCGTCGTGAAAACCGGCAAGCACACGGGCCGTTCGGCCAACGACAAGTTCATCGTCAAGGATGCCGAGACCGAATCCACGGTGTGGTGGGGCAAGACCAACGTCCCGATGACGCCCGAACATTTCGCCGCGCTCAAGGAAGACTTTTTCAAGGCGCTGGGTGAGAAGGACAAGCTCTACGTCGCTGATCTGTTCGGCGGTTCGCAGCCCGAGCATCGCGTGAACGTCCGCGTCATCAACGAACTCGCCTGGCATAATCTTTTCATCCGTACGCTGCTGGTGCGGCCCAAGGCGGAAGAGCTGAGCGGCTTTGCTCCTGAATATACCATCATCGACCTGCCGACCTTCCAGGCTGACCCGGCCCGCCACGGCTCGCGCAGCGAAACGGTGATCGCGGTCAATTTCACCGAGAAGCTGATCCTGATCGGTGGCACCAAATATGCCGGCGAAATGAAGAAGTCGGTGTTCGGCATCCTCAACTATCTGCTGCCGACCAAGGGCGTGATGCCCATGCACTGTTCGGCCAACATTGGCCCGAACGGCGACACGGCGGTCTTCTTCGGCCTGTCGGGCACCGGCAAGACGACGCTGTCGGCCGACGCCAGCCGCACGCTGATCGGCGACGATGAACATGGCTGGTCGGACACGGCGGTCTTCAATTTCGAGGGCGGCTGCTACGCCAAGATGATCAACCTGTCGGCCGAAGCCGAGCCGGAGATCTTCGCCACGACCAAGCGGTTCGGCACCGTCCTTGAAAATGTGGTGATCGACGAGGATACGCGCGAAATCGACCTCGACGACAACAGCCTTGCCGAAAACAGCCGTGGTTCCTACCCGATCGACTTCATCCCGAATGCGTCGGAAAAGAATCTGGGCCCGGTGCCTAAGAACATCATCTTCCTGACCGCCGACGCCTATGGCGTGCTGCCGCCGATCGCGCGCCTGTCCCCGGATCAGGCGATGTACCACTTCCTGTCGGGCTACACCGCGCGCGTCGCGGGCACGGAAATCGGCGTGACGGAGCCTTCGGCGACCTTCTCCACCTGCTTCGGCGCGCCCTTCATGCCGCGTCACCCCTCTGTCTACGGCAATCTGCTCAAGGACCGGATCAACAAGGGCGGCGTCACCTGCTGGCTGGTCAACACCGGCTGGACCGGCGGCAAATATGGCGTCGGCAAGCGCATGCCGATCAAGGTGACGCGCGCGCTGCTGAATGCGGCGCTGGACGGCAGCCTGAACGATGCGGAATTCCGCATCGATCCCAATTTCGGCTTCCAGGTTCCTGTCGCGGTGCCGGGCGTCGATGCGACGATCCTCGATCCGCGCGCGACCTGGGCCGATCAGGCCGCCTATGACGAGACCGCGGGCAAGCTGGTGAAGCAGTTCGTGGACAATTTCGCCCAGTTCGAAGAGCATGTCGATGCGTCGGTGCGTGAGGCAGCTTTGACGGCTGCCTGACGACGGGCTGACAATCGCCAAGGTGAAGGAGCCGGGGGCATGTGCCTTTCCGGCTCTTTTGCTTTGTGCCTCTTTTGCTTTCGGGCGGCGGCTGGCGATGCTATCCTGTGGTCCAATATCACGGGATGATGACGATGTTTGACCAATTGATAAACAGCGTGGGCGGATTGGAAGCGGTGGCGGCGAAGCTGGGGCTTTCGGCCGAGCAGATGCAGGCGCTGATGGCCGAGATTAGTGGCAAGATCGCGTCTGGCGAAACCGATGTCGCTGCGCTCGCGACCACGGCGGCAGAGCATGGCGTTTCCGCTGACAAATTGCAGGAACTGTTCGCGCAGTTCGGCGGTCCTGAGGCGATATTGGGCAAGCTTGGCAGCCTGTTCGACAGCGACGGCGACGGCAGCCCGATCGGCGAACTCAGCAGGCTGGCCAAGGGGCTGTTCGGCTGAAAAATCCGGCTGAAACGTGAAGGCATGATCGTCAGCTATTGGCCATGAAAGTTTTTTCACCTTGCCTTGGCGGAGCTGAAAAGGCATTCGCGCCGCCATCACTTATTGCGAAAGCCACGCAACTGGCGTCCTGACAGGGCGTTGGCGAAGTGGATTTGGCAGGAGACAAGGTTTTGAGCGACGTAACGATCGAAAAGCCGGTGCTAGAGCCGACCGGCGCCCTGACTGTCGAAACCGTGCTGTCGGTCCGGCATTGGAACGAGCATCTGTTCAGCTTCCGCATCAGCCGCCCGGCGAGCTTCCGCTTCCGTTCGGGCGAGTTCGTGATGATCGGGCTTCAGGGCGACAACGGCAAGCCGCTGCTGCGCGCCTATTCCGTGGCCAGCCCGGCATGGGACGAGGAACTCGAATTCCTGTCGATCAAGGTGCAGGACGGGCCGCTTACCTCCAAGCTTCAGCTGATCCAGCCGGGCGACCAGATCTATCTGGGCCGCAAGCCCACCGGCACGCTGGTGACCGACGCTCTGCTGCCTGGCAAGCGCCTCTTCATGCTGTCTACCGGCACGGGCCTGGCGCCTTTCCTCAGCCTGGCGCGCGATCCCGACGTCTATGACTTTTATGAAGAGGTCGTCGTCGTCCATTCGGTCCGCCGGGTCAGCGACCTTGCCTTCCATGACGAACTGACGGGCAAGCTGGCGGAAGACCCGCTGGTGTCCGAGCAGGCCGCCAACCAGTTCCACTATGTGCCGACCGTCACGCGCGAACCGTTCCGCAACAATGTGCGCATCGACAAGCTGGTCGAAAGCGGCGCGCTGTTCGAAGGCATCGCAGGCGACAAAACGTTCAATCCCGAGACTGACCGCATCATGATGTGCGGCAGCATGGAGATGATCAAGCAGTTCGCCGCCTATTTCGAAGGCGAAGGCTTTGTCGAAGGTTCCAACGCAGCGCCCGGCGCCTTCGTGATCGAGCGCGCCTTCGTCGGCTAAGCGGGCGGAGAATTTTGGTGCAAGAGGGGCTGGCGGCGACGCTGGCCCTTTTTGGTTTTAAGGGGCTGGGTGTGCGTCGGCATGCGGCCATAAGGTGACGTGACCGGCAATGGCAATTCCCGGTAATCTGTGATTTACGTAAGGCTTGCGACAGGATTGCAAGAGACAATTCCGCCCACAGTGAGGCAGGAATTCCGCGAATGTTCCGCCTTACAAGGCGAAATCAAATGCGCGATAACAGGAGAGGCGGAGTATGACTGAGCAAACACCTTCATCCGGGGAAACCTCCGCGGCCACACCATTACAGGCCGTCATCATATTGGTCGCACTTGTGCCGTTGATCGGCTTGCTTCTTGTCATTGGGCAGATGATCGGTGTCGCCGAATTCCTTTTCGCAGGCTTCCTCTTTGTTCTGTATTGGACAGGCATCAAGGGAATGGCGCCGCAGGAGTTCACACCGGCGCTGGTGGGCTCCTTAGGTGGGCTGGGATTAGCTTACCTTGTCCATGCACTGCCCGCACATCTTGGGGTTATGGGAGGCGTGTTGGCGGGTGCGGCCCTCGCCCTGTCGATATATCTGCTGATACGCGGACAAGCCTCAATCATAGTAAACTATGCATTCATGCTGCTTCTGACGGTTGGGACCAGCTTGGCGTTCAGGGATGACGCCCACTACGCCGCAGCCGCAGCGTCGATCATTCTCGCAGGTGCCTATACTGGTGCACTTGCCCTGATAGGCAAAGCGGCTTCGTCACGAAGCAGCAAGGCTAAAGCCAGAACCTTGGGATGATTAGCTGGCGTTCGAGGCCTTGAAGCAGCCTTAGCCGCTTGCCACTCATCCAAGTCGTCCCCCCACCCGCAGCCGGGAGGGGGGATGAGTGCGATCAACTTTCAGGCCAATTCAACCTGTAGCACCGATGCATCCGCGCCGGTGACCCGCACCCGGCTGCCCACGGGTGCGTCCGGGCCTCGGCAGGACCAGACGCTGTCGCCGATTTTCACGCGTCCCCGGCCTGCTTCGATGGCTTCGACCACCAGCACGACTTCGCCGATCAGGCGGGCGGTGCGATCATTGAGCAGCGGGTCCTGCGAGTTCACCGGATTGGCCGCATACCAGCGGCGGCCGCCCCAGACGGAAAGCAGGCAAAGCAGGGCGAAGATCAGCAGCTGCACCGGGACCGAAACCGGCAGCGCCAGCGCGATCAGGCCCGTCACCGCTGCCGCGAGCGCGACCCAGATCAGGAACACGCCGGGGATCACAACCTCGGCGACCCCGAGCAAGGCGGCGAATGCCAGCCAGGCCCAGTGATCGTCGAGCATGCCCAGCCAGTCCATCAACCCTGACCCTGCGCGAAGGGGCTGCGGCGCGGCGGGGCGGGGGGAGGCGTGGGCGTGCCGTCGCTGCCCAGGGCTTCCTTGGCGAGCGCGCCGATGCCGCCCAGCGTGCCGATCAGTTGCGTGGCTTCCACCGGGAACAGGATGGTCTTCGCATTGGGCGACGTAGCGAACTGGCTCACCGCCTCGACATATTTCTGCGCGACGAAATAGTTGATCGCCTGCGCGTTGCCTGATGCGATGGCTTCGGACACCATCTGCGTCGCCTTGGCTTCCGCCTCCGCCTCACGCTCGCGGGCTTCGGCGTCGCGGAAGGCCGCTTCGCGGCGGCCTTCGGCTTCCAGGATCTGGCTCTGTTTCTGTCCTTCTGCCTTGAGGATTTCCGAAGCACGCAGACCTTCCGATTCCAGGATCAGCGCGCGCTTTTCGCGCTCGGCCTTCATCTGACGGCCCATGGCGTTGACGATATCGGCGGGCGGGCGGATATCCTTCAGCTCCACGCGCGTGATCTTGATGCCCCAGGCGCTGGTAGCGTGATCGACCACGGACAGCAGGCGGGCGTTGATCTCGTCACGCTTCGAGAGGGTTTCGTCGAGGTCCATCGAGCCCATGACGGTGCGCAGGTTGGTGGTCGCCAGCTGCATGATGGCGACGTAGAGCTCGGACACTTCATAGGCGGCCTTGGCCGCGTCCAGCACCTGGAAGAAGACGACGCCGTCGACCGACACCATGGCGTTATCCTTGGTGATGATCTCCTGCCCGGGAATGTCGACGACCTGCTCCATCATGTTGATCTTGCGCCCGACGGCGTAGAAGAAGGCGGGATAGAAATTGAGACCCGGCTTTGCCACTTCGGTGAAGCGGCCGAAGCGTTCGATTGTATATTGATAGCCCTGACGCACCACCTTGATGCTTACGGCCAGATAGAAGAGCACCAGGAAGGTTACGGTCAGTGCGAAGGTCGTCAGCATCATTCTCTCCCCCGAAGAAGTCCTTGACTATGACGCGGAATCGTTAACGTGGGAAGCCAAACCGTCACTGCGGCCGCCCTGCTCGAAGAGGAGACCTGTCATGTTGCTGCGCCACGCCCGATCGCTGCTGTTCCTGCCCGCATCGAACAGGCGCGCTATCGCCAAGGCGCGTACGCTGTCCTGCGATATGGTCATGCTGGACCTGGAAGATGCGGTGGCCGACGGCTTGAAGGAGGAAGCACGCGAAAACGCGATTGAAGCGGCGGCGGAAGGTTTTGGCAGGAGGCTGTGCGCCGTGCGCATGAATGTCGATGGGACGCCGTGGTATGGACCGGAAATGGTCGCGCTCAAAAAGTCGGCGGTGAACTATGTCATCCTGCCCAAGGTCGAAAGCGGCAAGCAGGTGCGCGACGTGTTCAGCGTCTGCCAGAAGCCTGTCATCGCCATGATCGAGAGCGCGGCGGGCGTCCTCGCTGCCACGTCGATCGCGGCGGAGGAGGGGACCGCCGGGCTGTTCATGGGCAATAATGACTTGCGGCAGGATCTTGGTATCCCCCCTTCGGCAGGCAGGGAAGGGTTGGCATTCGCCATGCAGTCGGTGATCCTGAGCGCGCGGGCGGCGCGGATCGCGGTGTTCGACGGCGTGTTCAACCGGCTGGACGACGAAGCGGGTTTCGAAGCGGAATGCGCGGCCGGCCATGCGCTGGGCTTTGACGGCAAGACGCTGATCCACCCGAGCCAGGTCCCGGTCGCCAATCAGGTGTTCGGACCGGATGCGCAGGCCGTGGCCGATGCCCGACGGTTGATCGAGGCGGCGACCGGCGGCGCCGAGCGGTTCGAAGGGCGAATGATCGAGGGCATGCATGTCGAAGAGGCCCGGTCGCTGATCGCTCGGGCTGAAGCCGTGGTGGGGTGATGATTTTTCTCGGTATGTTCGTCATCCTAGCGGAGGCTGGGATCTCGGAGGGTTAGGCTGAGCGCTTGCGGCGAGATGCCAGCTTTCGCTGGCATGACGGGTTAGGGAGCGAGCAGGCTCAACATATTCCCCTCCCGCAGGCGGGAGGGGTTAGGGGTGGGGCGAGCGGAGCGAGCTTCTGGCAGGCTTTGCTGTAAATCTGGCGTTGTGCAGGCCCACCCCCGGCCCCTCCCGCTTGCGGGAGGGGAGGTGACGTTGCTCTAATTTTCCGCAGCGTTGGTCGCGTTCCCGGCCTCTGACGCTTCCGCACCCTTGCGCGCAAAAATGCGCAGGCTATCGAGCGCCCGCTTCGCGATCGGCTGATATTGTTCGCTCAGCATTTCGGGATAGGCGAAGGTGGCGGTCACGATCCCCCCGTCCGGCTGACGCAGCAGGCGCATGGCGATATTATTTCCTTCGCCGTCATTGGCGGTGCCGCGATATTCATTGTCGCCGATGAAGTCGCCCAGGACGCCTTCGGAACCGCTGCTCATCGCCTGGACGACCTGTTGGAGTGTCTGCTGCTCGCCATTGCGCTGCCAAAAGACGCGCACGTCCGCGCCCGCGCCCGGGTCCTCATAGACGGTGCCGTCCGGTGTGCTGGCGCCGCTGTCCTTTTCCCAGCCTTCGGGGAAGCTGATGGAAAAGCCACGTTCCTCATTCACATAGTCGCGATTCTCGGCCGCTTCTGCTCTGCCTTCCGCCAGCGCCCTGGCTGCGGCGGCATTGGCCGCGGCGGCCAGTTCTTCCTGGCTCGGCATATCTGCCACCGGCTCGGCGCGCCCGCAGGCTACCAGCAGGAGGAGGGGAAGGGCGGTCGCCAGGCTGATCTTTTTCATGCTCCGTCCAAAGCATAGCCTGCCCCATATTTCAACGGCGCAACGATATGATCAGCGGCGGGAGGAGCATTGCGCTGCGCCGATGCGTTCAGGCGGCGCTGTCGATCCCGAGTTCGGCAAGCTTGCGGTAGAGCGTCGAGCGGCCGATGCCGAGGCGGCGGGCAACCTCCGTCATGCGGCCACGATAATGGCCGATGGCAAGGCGGATGACGTCCGCTTCGATCTCGGCAAGCTGGCGGACGTGGCCGTCCCCTTCGAACAGGGTGATGCCTGCTGCTTCCCGATGGGTGGCAGGCACGGCGCGGAGGCGCGGCTGGAGTGGCTCGCCACTGGCGCGCGTGCGAATCTGCGCGGCGATCTGCGGAAAATCCTGCGGCGTCAGCGCGTCGCCTTCGCACAGGACGGCGGCGCGGAAGAGCGCGTTTTGCAGCTGGCGCACATTGCCGGGCCAGTCATGCTGCATCAGCAGCGCGAGCGCATCATCGGTCAGGCCCAGACTGCGCAGGCCCGGCTGATTGGCGATGCGCGCGAGCAGATGGCGGCAAAGTGCGGGAACATCGCCGATCCGCTCGCGCAGCGGCGGGATCGTCAATTGAACGACGTTCAGCCGGTAATAAAGGTCTTCCCGGAAACGCCCCGCTTCGATCTCGTCTACCAGCCGCTTGTTGGTGGCGGCGATGATCCGCACATCGACATGGACCGGTCGGCGGGCACCGATGGGCTGTACTTCGCCATCCTGAAGGACGCGCAGCAGCTTTACCTGGGCGTCCAGCGGCATTTCGCTGACTTCATCGAGGAAGATGGTGCCCATATCGGCGGCGACGAACTTGCCGACCTGGCGCTCGAACGCCCCGGTGAAGGCGCCACGCTCATGGCCGAAGAGGTCCGATTCGACGAGGTTGGCCGGGATGGCCCCGCAATTGACCGTC
>JAEZCS010000185.1 GCA_023433445.1 Pseudomonadota bacterium
CCCTGCGGGCCGCCACCTCCCCTTCCAGGGGAGGATTTCAGATCAATAAATCCCGCCCTGTTCCTGCAGGAAGTCGCTGTCCGTCCGCTGTCGCGTCTGGGCTCTTGCCTCACGCCGCTGGGCGGCCTGTTCCTGCGCGGCTACCTCTTCCTTGCGGATGGAGCGGCGGGGTTCGCTTTCAGGCTTGAACGCTTCCCAGATGACGGCGGGCTTGGGATCGTCAGTCGGCCAGACGCCATAGACGCGCTTGCCTGACCGGCGGTCGATCGTGACCATGCGGATTCCCGCGGGCGCGACGAAGGGGGTCTTGGGCATGGTTTCGAGCACCGGGGCCATGGCCGCTTTCCAGATCGGCGCGGCGACCCGGCCGCCCTGCGCCCAGCCGCCCAGGCTGCGTGGCTGGTCATAGCCGATATAGACGCCAGCGACGATGTCGGGCGATCCGCCCACGAACCAGACGTTGGTCGGTCCGTTCGTCGTGCCCGTCTTGCCGAACAGCGGCCGCTTGAGATCCGCAAGAACCGTCGCGGTGCCGCGCTGGATCACGCCTTCGGTGATATGCACGACCTGATAGGCCGTCATCGGGTTCATCACCTGCCGCCCTTCAAAGCCGAAGCGCGGCATGGGCTTGCCGTCCCAATTCGCCATGTTGCACCCGTCGCAGGCGCGCCAGCGGAGCGGCCAGATCACCTTGCCACGCCGGTCCTGCACATAATCCATGACCTTGGGCGAAAGCTGGCGGCCATGATTGGCGAGCATCGCATAGGCGTTCACCATCCGCTCGACCGTGGTCTCGCCAGCACCCAAGGCAAAGGAGAGATAGGGCTGATAATCGCCGATCCCCATCGCCTTGATGGTGCGCACGACGCGATCCATGCCGACCTGGCTGGCGGCGCGCACCGTCATCAGGTTGCGCGACTGCTCGACGCCCCAGCGCATCGTCTGCGGCCCAGCGCTGCCGCCAGAGAAGTTGCGGAAGCATTTCTGCCCCAGTCCAGCGCCTTGATAGACGCAGAGCGGCCCGTCGACGATGATCGAGGAAGGCGTCATGCCATTGTCCAGCGCAGCGGCATAGACGAACGGCTTTATGGTCGATCCGGGCTGGCGCATCGCCTGCGTGGCGCGATTGTAGGAAGACAGGCGATTGTCGAACCCGCCCTGCATGGCGAGCACTCGGCCGGAATGGACCTGCTGGGCCAGCATGCCGCCGGACACTTCGGGCACGTTGCGCAGAGCCCAGCTGGCCCCGTTGGGTGCGACCACGATCAGGTCGCCCGGCTTCATGCTGTTGAAGGCAGGTCCGCCAGCGCGGCGATAGGGCATTTGCGCCGCGCTCGCAGGCAGGGTCCCAGTGGTCCCATCGGAAAAGCCGATCTCGGCGCCGGAAGAATTGCGGTCGATCACCGCCGCCACGCGCCACTCTGCATAATCGATGTCGATATAGCTGGCGGCCAGTTCACGCTTCCAGCCCCGCGCCATGTCGATCTTGCCCACGGGACCAGACCATCCCCGGCCCGCGTCGAAACGCAGCAGGCCATTGCGCAGCGCGGTGGCGACCCCTTCCTGCAGCTTGGGATCATAGGGACTGCGGACCCAAAGGCCGCCCGCATAGACGCTGTTGGGGCCGTCCTCCGCCTTTTCACCGAACAATTGGATCAGGCGGCGGCGCACCTCTTCCATATAATAGCCGCCCGCGCGCGCGTCGAAGCTGGAGCTGTGCTGCGTGACGGTGCCGAGCGGCTGGGCCCTTGCTTCGTTCAATTGCGCCTGGCTGATCCAGCCATTCTTGAACATCTCACCAAGCGCCCAGTTGCGCCGATCGAGCGCGCGCTCATGCCCGGCCGGGCTTTCCGGGCGGTAATTGGCCGGGCCTTTGGGCAGGATCGCCAGATAGGCCATCTCATGCAGCTTCAGGTCGGCCACGTCCTTGCCATAATAGGCGCGCGCCGCGGCCTGCACGCCATAGGCGTTGCGGCCCAGGAATATCTGGTTGAAATACAGTTCGAGGATCTGCTGCTTGGTCAGCACATTTTCCATGCGATAGGCCAGGATCATCTCCTTCACCTTGCGCGTGGGCGAATATTCGTCGCCGATCAGCAGATTCTTGGCGACCTGCTGCGTGATGGTCGATCCACCCTTCGCCCGCTGGCCGGACCCGATCTTGGTCACATAGTCGAACACAGCGCCGAAGAAGCCCGGAATATAGACGCCATGGTGGTCGAAGAAGGTCTTGTCCTCCGCTGCCAGATAGGCGCGGATCAGCAGCGGCGGATAATCGCTATATTGCAGCTGGACGCGGCGTTCGCGCGCATAGCTGTGCACCGGCTGGCCATCGATATCGCGAACGATCGTGGGAAGGGGCGGCTCATATTCCAGCAGCGTCGCCGCGTCGGGCAGGCCGCGCGCGAAGATCAGCCAGAAAAGCAGGATCGCAAGGGATATCCCGCCCAGTGCAACGACTATCCAGCGGAACCGGCGCCGTTGCCAAAGGGGCGCCAGCCTACCCCTCAGGCGGTCGGCGAAGGACAAGCGGGCGGTATTGGGGCGGGCCTCTTCCATGACGACAGGAGGCTCTAAGGTCAAAATGCGGCCAGCGCCAGTGCGGATCGACGGGACGCTGCGCGATCAGCCGCCGCCGGACGCCAGCCTGCGGGCGAAATAGATCTCCACCGCTTTTGCAACACCGTTGGCGATACCGCTCCGCCCTTCAGGCGAGGACAGGAAAGCGGCATCCTCCGCATTGCTGAGATAACCGGTTTCGAAAAGCACGGACGGCGTGTCGGGCGCTTTCAAAACCATGAGTGAAGCATAGCGATGAAATGCGGGCCGGAACATCATGAACGCCTTCCCCTCCCGCTGGAGCAGGCGAGCGAAATTCGCTGATTCCTTCATTGTTTCGCGCTGCGTCAGATCGATAAGGATCGACGACACCGCATCGGTCTGGCCGCTGAGGTTCACGCCGTTCAGAACATCGGCCCTGTTCTCCCGCGCCGCCAGCCGCGCCGCTTCCCTGTCGGAAGCGACTTACGAGAGGGTGTAGATAGTCGCGCCGCGCGCTTCAAGATTGTCAGCCGAATCGGCATGCACCGAAATGAACAGGTCCGCATTCATCTTC
>JAEZCS010000203.1 GCA_023433445.1 Pseudomonadota bacterium
ATGAGCTGCGCGAAGCCGCGCTGCAATATCAGGAAGGCAGCCGCCTGGCCTTCGCGCAGGACGTGGAGCTCTGGCAGAACAAGAAGGCCTGTTTGAACCCGCTCGTGATCCCCAATGACGGCCCCTATGGCAAGGTCCGCACCTGGTACAAGCAGTTCTACAACCCCCGCGACAAGACACCCGACCTGCACAAGCGCACCAACGGCCTGCATGTCACACTCGACAAGCGCAGCGAAACACAGGCGGCTTAAGGAGAACAGAAAATGGAGAGAAGTGAACGTCCGGTCGCGATCGTAACAGGCGCCAGTCGGGGCGCGGGCCGCGGCATCGCCGCAGCACTGGGAGAGAAAGGCTATCGCGTCTACGTGACAGGCCGCTCGGTTCGCGAAGGCGATGCGGAACTGCCCGGCACAATAGGCGCCACCGCGGCCCAGGTGGACGCAGCAGGTGGCGAGGGCCGCGCGGTGCAGGTCGACCATGCCGATGACGGTGCAATCGCGGCACTGTTCGAGCGCGTTCGGGACGAGAGCGGCCGCCTCGACATATTGGTCAATAATGTCGCCGCCTTGAACGACGATCTGGTGAAGCCCGGCCCGTTCTGGGAAAAATCCACCGGGCTTGCCGACATTTTAAATGTCGGACTGCGGTCGCATTATCTGGCCAGCTGGCATGCTGCCCGCATGATGGTCCCGGCGAGTAATGGCCTTATCGCCTTCACCTCCTCCTTCGGGTCCGTATGCTACATGCACGGCGCAGCCTATGGTGCGCAGAAAGCCGGCGTGGACAAGTTCGCCGCCGACATGGGCGTGGACTTCCGGGGCACCGGCGTAGCTGCCATCGCGCTCTGGATGGGGCCGCTGCTCACCGAGCGCAGCGCCCGCACGCTTTCCGAACATCCCGAACAATATGAAAAATTCATGGCCGACGCGGAAACGCCTGAATTCAATGGCCGGGTAATCGCCGCCATCCATGATGATCCGAACCGCGAAGAGCTGAACGGCCAGACCTTGATCACCGCTGAAATCGCGCAGCGGTACGGCATTACCGAAGCGGGTGGCCGTACGCCGCCGTCCTACCGCGCAATGCTCGGCGAACCGCGCATCCCGCACCCCGCCATCGTGGCATGAAGGAGCAATCCATGGACTTCGGGCGCCGATTTGAAGGCAAGTCGATCATCGTCACTGGCGCGGCGTCCGGTATCGGACGCGCGACCGCGATCCGCCTCGCCGCAGAGGGCGGTCGGGTGCTGGCGGTCGACCTGGATGAAAAAGGCCTGGAAACGCTAAGGCAAGAACAGCCCGGCATTGCCGTCCGGGCGGGATCGGTGGCTGACGAAGCGACCGCCCGTTCGATCGTCGCGCAATGGGTGGAAGAAGCCGGGCAGCTCGACGCCCTTGTCAACATGGCGGGCATCATCCGGTCGAGCCACGCTGCCACGACTGACTATGAAGCCTTCATGTCGATCATCGCGATCAACATGGGCAGCACATTCCTGATGTGCCGCGAAGCATTGCCGCATCTGGAAAAGACGAAGGGCAACATCGTCAACGCCGCCTCGACCTCCAGCCATTTCGGTCATCCGTTCCTGACCGGCTATGCCGCCAGCAAGGGGGCGGTCGCGGCCTATACCCAGAGCCTGGCTTGGGAATATGTGAAGCGCGGCGTGCGCGTGAATGCAGTCGCGCCCGGCGGGATTGAAACGCCGCTCGCCAACAGCGTCCAGACCAGCATGGTGGAAGGAGCCGATTGGGAGTTGTATAATCATCTAAGCCCAATCAACGGGTTTGCGGCTCCCGACAAGATTGCGGGCGTCATCGCCATGCTGGCGAGCGAGGATGGAGGGCACATGAATGGGGCGATCGTGCGCGTTGATGGAGGCGTTCACGCCTGATCGGTCGGGCGATGCAGGAGGGCGGCTATCATGACTATCCCTCCTGGTGGCTTTTGTCTCGACCATCTTTCGCTCGTCAATCTTGACGCGCTGACCGTGATAGAGGCGGCGGCGAGCGCAGGCTTTACCGCCGTCAGCCTGTTCGTCACCCCGATCCCGATCAGCCCGACACCGGATCTGCTGGCGGACAAGGGCGCGCGCAGGGCAGTGATCGCCGCCTTGCGCGACACGGGGCTGCGTGCGGGCATCATCGAACCTTTCATGCTTGATGCGGAGCCCGACTGGGACTTGTTGGCAAGCAGCGCCGAATTGACGGCGGAGTTGGGCGGCACCGTCAACATATTGGGACTTGATCCCGATCATGCGAGACTGCGGGAATCGCTCGCACGGATGGTGGAGATTTGCCGTCAGGCGGCTGTGCCTGCCATTATCGAACCCTATCCGCTCTCGTCGATCCGTTCGCCTTCACAAGCGCTGGAAATAGCGCATTCGCTGGGCGCGGAAGTAGGCCTGTGCATTGACACGCTTCACGTCATCCGCAGCGGCGGAAGCTGGGACGATGTCGCCTGTTTGCCCGCCGAGCGCATCCGCCACGTCCAACTGAACGACGGTCCGATCGATCCGCCGCATGACCGCGTGAATGAGGCGGTGTTTGACCGCCTGCTGCCCGGTGAAGGTGAGTTCAATCTTGGCGCGCTGCTCGCTTTGCTGCCCGACCACGCCACCATAGCCGTGGAGTCGCCTTCCCGCGCCCTGGCCAAGGGTGACCCGCATGAGCGCGCGGTGAAGTTGATGGAAGCGATGACGGCTTTGTACGCGTCCGGCTGAGCAGTCACGGTTCCAACAGTGACTGCTCAGCCCTAAGGCCCCGAATTGAGCGGCGCCAAAGCTCCCGGGTGAGGCGCGCCGCCCCGGGATAATCCTTACTCCGCAGCCAGCGTCGCTTGCTCGCGGAAATAGGGGATCACCTTCTCGCCAATATTGCGGATCGTCTCCATGATCACTTCATGCGGGATGCCGCCCATCTGGAACATGAAGAGGATTTCGTCGGCCCCCGCATCTTGCAGGCGCTTAACCTGCCGGATGCAGTCTTCCGGCGTGCCATAGGCGTCATCGACCACTTCAAAGCTTTCGGTATGATGGCCGCCAATGGCGATCTTCTCTTCCGAAAGCCAGGCCACCGTCTCTTCCTTGTGGCGCTGCAGCGCGGCCAGGCTTTCACTGGCGTCGAGATCCTCAACGTCAGGGGCGGGGCCGCCCGAATACCAGTGACCGAGCGATTCAACGAAGAAACGCTGCCCGCGCAGGCCGACGCGGCGAGCCTTTTCGCGATCTTCCAGCACGACGGCCGGGCAGAGCGCGGCAAGATGCTGGGTGGGACGGTAGCCGACCTGGTCTTCAGCTTTCCGGTTGGCGAAAGCCTCGCGATAGACGGCGTTCTTTTTCGCGATGTCGTCGGGTCCGGCAAAGCCAAGAACCAGTGCACCGATGCCGCGCGAACCGGCAGTGACCAATGTGTCGGCGCGGGTGCACGCCATGTAGATCGGCGGATGCGGATCCTGCATCGGGCTCGGGTGGATCGGACGGAAGGGGATCTTCACGAACTGGCCGTCATGCTCGATCTCGCCATGCTTCAGGATCTTGGGGATCAGATACATGGACTCGTCGATCATCGGCGGCAGGTCTTCGAGATTATAGCCGAAGGTGCCCGCTTCCTGCTGGGTCCCGCCCTTGCCCATGCCGAAATGGACGCGGCCGCCCGACAGGATGTCGAGCGTTGCGATCCGCTCTGCGACCTTCACCGGATGGTTCATGGCGGGCGGCAGGCAGACGACGCCATGGCCAATGCCGATGCGCGATGTGCGCCCGGCAAGATAGGCCAGGAAAGTTTCCGGCGCGGACATATGCGCATATTGGGTCAGCGCCGTATGTTCCACGGCCCAGATCGTGTCGAAGCCCATTTCCTCGGCGTAGATGGACTGTTCCACGATGTCGCGGAACACCTGCTGCTCATTCTGGCGCGATGTGTCCGCCATCTGCGCTTCGTAAATGATCGAAAACTTCATCATCTTCTCCACAAGATTTTCTTATCGTGGAGGCAGGCTATGCCTCGGCCTGCGCCGCTGCATCATCCAAATGGATCAGATTTCGGGTTCGCTGCCGATGGTGCGCAGTAGGGTGATCAATTCGATCTGGCGATGCGTATTTGTCTTGGCGAAGATCGCGCGAAGATGGGACCGCGTGGTGTTGTAGGCAATGCCAAGAGCGTCCGCTGCGTCCGCCAGCGTCGCGCCCTGCGCCAGATGACGGGCCAGGCCCGCTTCCGCCCGCGTGAGATGGAAACGCTCGCGCCAAAGCTCTTCCGATGGACCTGACGGGCGGCTTGGGTCCGCGATGAACAACGCAAGCCACGCGCCATCTGCATAGGCGGAAGACGGCACCGCGCGCGCCCGCGCATGCAGTGGGTTTCCGCTTGCGTTGGCTATCTCGAACAGGATTTCCTCGCCCTGCGCCGGCGGAGAGGCGAGGATGCGGTTGATCGTTGCCGCGCTGGATCCCGCCCTGACCTCCAGCCGGCCATGCTGCTCCGCAACGATGCTGCCTTCGTCCAACATTTGCGCGGCGAGTGCATTGCGCCGCAGGATGCGGCCCTCCCGGTCGAGGATCAGCGTCGCGACCGCCAGACCAGCCATCGCGCTGCTGAAAAGCTGACTTTCCGCCTGAGTGATCGTCAGCCGTGCATGAAGATCGAGCGCAATGCGCAGATGCGGGATCAAGCGTTCCAGCAATGCGCGTTGAGCATCGCCAAATTGCGTCTGACCATCTGCACGCGTCAGGCGCAGTCGCACGGCGACGTCGGGCGGACGGTGCAGGTCGACGCCCAGTATTTCGCTGCTGCGCGCCACGTCCAGCCAGTCGCGGAAACGTGCCGGGACATGATGCACGAAATCGCGAAAGGAAACGACCTGCCCCTCCGGCAGGCCGACAAAGGGGTCGGCCTGCGATATGCGCTGATATTCCTGTGTCCGTTCAGGATCCGCGCCTGGCGTGACATGGGCATCGATCCTCGCATGGCCCCGGCCGATCAGCAGCGTTGCGAAGGTCGTATCGGTGATGGCCGCCAGTGCCCGCAGGAACTCCTCCCACGGTGGTGATCGCGTCAGCCCGCCGTAAAGCGTCTGCAGCAGGTCGGCAAAGGCGGTGTCATCACTCATATTTCAGATCAGCCGCCTCCTGCCCCGGCGATGGCTGCCACCGCCGGGGCCGCATTCAGGCTTAGCGCCGCAACGCCAGCGTGATGCTGTAGCGGCGAGGCGGCGAATAATAGGCCTCCGTAAAGCCAAAGCTGGTTGATGCGTCATATCCTGCCGTGATGATGCGGCGGTCAGTGATATTGTCAACGCCGACGCGCACCGACAGGCCGCTGTCCGCGAAGCGCAGTTCGGCGCTGGCATTGAGGATCGCGCGATCGGGCTGGCGCAACAGCGGCGTATTTTCCGCGTCGACAAAGACCTGGCTCTTATAAGCCGCATCCAGCCGCAGGATGCCTTCGACATTGTCGCTGAGCGGGGCCTGATAGACCGCGCTTGCATTGGCGGTGATATCGGGCGCCTGCTTCAATTCGCGGTTGCTGACGTCTGTAGGAACACCGTTGATGACGGAGACATATTCCAGATATTTGGCATCCAGCAAACCGAGCGCGCCAGTGACCGTGAAGCGCGGCGAAACCTTGAACGCCCCTTCCAGTTCGATGCCCTGGATGCGCGAACGGCCCGCATTCTCGTTGCG
>JAEZCS010000088.1 GCA_023433445.1 Pseudomonadota bacterium
CTTCAGCATCTGTTTTCCCTCAATCCGCTTGAACCGGCCCTGTTCGAAGCACCAAGGGCCATGCCCGCCGCCCTGCCCGGCCCCATTCACTGGATCGAAGGCAGGCAGGGCCTGGTGGAAATCGGCGCCGATGGCAAAGGCGAGTTTGCCTTTGATTGCGAAGGGCCGCGGCACAAGGCTCTGCTCCACCCCCATGCGCTTGCACACCGGCTGGTCACGAACAGCGAATGGATCGCTTTCATGGAAGACGGCGGCTATCGCGACCCATCCTACTGGCTGTCGGACGGTTGGGCATGGGTGCAGGCGGAGCGTGTGGAAGCGCCGCTCTACTGGCGCCAGGATGGTCGAGGCTGGACCCGCTTTGGTCTGGACGGCCGCCAACCCGTCAACCCTGCCGCGCCGGTCTGTCACATCAGCTTTTACGAAGCGGACGCCTATGCCTGCTGGGCCGGAGCGCGGCTTCCGACGGAAGAGGAATGGGAAAGCGGCGCGTTGAATGTCGCGCCTACCAGTGGCAACCAGCTGGATGGCCCCGACAGTCCCCGACCGCGCGCGACGGACGGGGGCGCGTCGCTCACCCAAATGTTCGGCGATGTTTGGGAATGGACCGGCAGCGCTTACCGACCCTTCCCCGGCTTCCGTCCCATCGAGGGCGCAGCTGGCGAATATAATGGCAAGTTCATGGCCGGGCAGTTCGTGCTGAAGGGCGGCAGCTGCGCCACCCCGCGAGGACATGTGCGGTCAAGTTATCGGAACTTCTTCTATCCCCATCAACGCTGGCAGTTCACGGGCCTGCGCTTGGCCAAGGATCTTTAGCCTGTGCTTATGACGCTCGACGCCCCGGCCGCGCAGCCCGCCACCGACAGCAGTTTTCGCGATGACATAGTGGATGGGCTTTCCCGCCATCCCAAAGCTACGCCGCCGATCTGGTTCTATGACCAACGCGGATCAGAGCTGTTCGAAGCCATCACGGACCTGCCCGAATATTATCCTACCCGGACCGAGACGGCTTTGCTTGAGCAGCATGGGCGCGATTTCGCTGATGCCGTGGGTCCGGGCCGGGCAGTGATCGAATTCGGCGCGGGCAGCGCGCGCAAGACGCCGCATCTGCTGCGGGCCATTGATCCGTCCGCCTATGTGCCGATCGACATCAGCGGCGACTTTCTCCACGCAAGCAGCGCTGCGCTGGCTGCCGCCTTTCCCAGCCTGTCCGTGCTGCCGCTGGTGGGCGACTTTCATGCCGACCTGACGTTGCCCAACGCCATCGACGATTTGCCACGCCTCGGCTTCTTCCCTGGATCGACAATCGGCAATATGGAACCGGCGTCGGCGGTCGATCTGCTGCGTTCGATGCGCAGGCTGCTGGGGCAAGACGCGATGCTGCTGATCGGCATGGACCAGATCAAGGACCCTGCCCGGCTGATCGCTGCCTATGACGATGCAGCGGGCGTTACCGCCGCTTTCAACCTCAACCTCCTCGCCCGCATCAACCGCGAGCTAGAAGGCGACCTGCCACTCGATGCCTTTGCCCACCGCGCGATATGGAATGACGCCAAGGCGCGGGTCGAAATGCATCTGGAGGCGCTGCGGCCTATCCGTTTCCACGTCGCAGGCCATCCGTTCGAGATGGAGCAGGGCGAAACCATCCATAGCGAAAGCAGCCACAAATATGGGCCGCGCGACGAGCGATTGCTGTTGCGGGCGGGAGGCTGGGAACCGGTGCGGCAGTGGACCGATCCAGAGGGTCTCTTCTCCCTCATCCTCGCCACAGCGGCCTGATCCGCTATTGTACGACCTTCGCTGACCAGGTGGTGATCCAATGCCAGGCCCCGCGACATTCGCCCATCGCGCTTGCCGACACCAGGCGGAAGCGGTTGCCATCCCAGACATAGCTTTCGCTGCTGCCGCAGTCGCCAATGCCCCTGCCCTTTGCATAGCTTTCAAGCGCCGATTTTTCAGGTGTCCAGGAGGCGTTCACCAGGACCGGATGCGCAGCATTCTCGCTCCAGCCGGGTTGATAGTCGAAGGCCGCATAGCGAAAGCTGCGTCGTCCCGGAATGCCGGTGGCGATCACCGGAACAGCCGAAAAATTATAAGCGCCCGCGCCGCAAGGGACGAGAACCAGCGTTTCCGTTTTTGAAAGACGATGCAGTTCCGGCGGCGAGGCATCTCGCATCTCGTCCGCGCAGCCGGTGAATTTCCCCAAAGCCGCCAGTTCCTCCCGCCACAGCGTCACCGGGGCAGCGCCTGCCGGTATCAGCTGGCGGCGGATCAAAGTCGGCGGAGGTGCCGGGCGAACGGCATTCGCCGACATCGCCCCTGTGGCGACCAGCGCCGCCATGGTGCCAGCACGCCCCTGCCGCGCATCCATATAGCGCATTGCCGCCGCGGCTCCGGCGAGGGACGGACGGCCAAGGACTGCACTGCCGGACCGGACTTCCAGCGTAGAGCCCCGCGCCATGGCGACCGCCAACGCGGCCGCCTGCGGCCCTTGCAAACGAGCCTCGCCATCTTTGCTCGCTGCCGTCGCGATCTTGCGTCCATCGACCAGGAAGCTGATTTGCTCCTGCCCGCGGCTGTCACGGCTGACCCAAATCTCGGGGGCGGCCGCTCCCCCCGCTTCGCGGACCAGGCCCAGCGCAACTGGCTTGTCCGGCCAGTCGCCCCTCTCGGGAAGCAAGGACACGGCCTCGCATCGGCTGCGATTGTCGCAACCGATCGTCCAGTCCTTATAGGTTTCGAGAGCGCCGGGTTTCGGAGCCTGAGCTGCCGATGGCGCGGGTGCGATGAATGCTGACAGCATCGCTGCCAGCATGGTTAAGCTTTTGTCCCCCATGGGTTAACTATAACTTAATTTATAGTTCAGGGGTAGAGGCTCGTCACAATGCCCATCGCCGGGCCTGGACACGCTTGGGGCCTCCAACAAAAAGGCCGGTGTCCTTCGACACCGGCCTCCTGCATCAGGCTGCCTTGGCGCGCGACATGCGCTTGCGTTCGTTCGGGTCGAGATAGCGCTTGCGCAGACGGATGTTCTTGGGCGTCACTTCGACCATTTCATCATCGTCGATATAGGCAATCGCCTGCTCCAGCGTCATGCGCTTCGGCGGCGTCAGGCGGACGGCATCGTCCTTGCCGCTGGCACGGAAGTTGGTCAGCGCCTTCGACTTCATCGGGTTGACTTCAAGGTCTTCGGGCTTGGCGTTCTCGCCGATCACCATGCCTTCGTAGAGCGCCTCACCCACGCCGACGAACAGGATGCCGCGCTCTTCGAGCGGACCCAGCGCATAGGCATTGGCTTCGCCCGCGCCGTTCGAGATGAGGACGCCGTTCTTGCGGCCTTCGATCTTGCCCTTGTGGGGGCCGTATTTCTCGAACAGGCGGTTCATGATGCCCGTGCCGCGCGTGTCGGACAGGAATTCGCCATGGTAGCCGATCAGGCCGCGCGAGGGGGCCGAGAAGGTGATGCGGGTCTTGCCGCCGCCCGAGGGACGCATGTCGGTCATCTCGGCCTTGCGGATGTTCATCTTGTCGACGACGGTGCCCGAGAATTCATCGTCCACGTCGATGACGACGGTTTCGTAAGGCTCGGTCTTGTTGCCATTCTCATCTTCGCCGAACAGCACGCGGGGACGCGAGATGCCCAGTTCAAAGCCTTCGCGGCGCATGGTTTCGATAAGGACGCCCAGCTGAAGTTCGCCGCGCCCGGCGACTTCGAAGCTGTCCTTGTCGTCGCTTTCCGTGACCTTGATCGCGACGTTCGATTCGGCTTCGCGAGCGAGACGGTCGCGGATCATGCGGCTCGTCACCTTGCTGCCTTCGCGGCCTGCCATCGGCGAATCATTGACGGCGAAACGCATCGAGAGCGTCGGCGGATCGATCGGCTGCGCCTGGATGGGTACGGTAACCGACGTGTCGCAGATGGTGTTGGCGACGGTCGCGACGGTGAGGCCCGCGAGGCTGATGATGTCGCCCGCCTTGGCTTCGTCGACCGGCACGCGGTCGAGGCCCTGGAACGACATGATCTTAGACGCGCGGCCCGTCTCGATCACCTTGCCGTCCATGTCGAGCGCGTGGATCGCCTGGTTAACCTTGACCGTGCCGGACTGGACGCGGCCAGTGAGGATACGGCCGAGGAAGTTGTCGCGGTCAAGCAGCGTCACGAGGAAGCTGAACGGCGCGTCCTGCTCCAGCGACGGCGGCGGCACATGATCAACGATCTTCTGGAACAGCGGCTCCAGCGTGCCTTCGCGGCGCTGCGGGTCTTCGCTGGCATAGCCGTTGCGGCCCGAGGCGTAGAGGACGGGGAAGTCGAGCTGCTCGTCATTGGCTTCGAGCGTCA
>JAEZCS010000054.1 GCA_023433445.1 Pseudomonadota bacterium
ACCCGGTGCCGATGTCGTGGATGCGGGCGAGGAACACCGCCGCAGCCTTCCTGGCATCGAGGCACGCGCGGCACGGCCCGACGCTTTGATCTCAGTTGATACGTACCGGCAAGAGACGGCTGCTAAAGCCGTCGCTGCGGGCGCGCATATCGTCAACGATGTCTGGGGCCTGCAGCGCGAGCCGGGCATCGCGCGTGTGGCCGCAGATACCGGTGCCGGTCTGGTGATCATGCATACCGGTCGCGATCGGGAGAGACTGTCTGATCCGATTGACGATCAGTTGCAGTTCCTGCAGCGGTCTCTCGATATCGCCCGTAAGGCAGGCGTTGATGAGGAACGCATATTGCTCGACCCGGGATTTGGCTTCGCCAAGGAGACCGCAGAGGACAACCTGTCGCTCATGGCGCGCTTCCGGGAACTTTCCACGCTTGGGCGCCCCTGGCTGGTCGGCACTTCCCGCAAACGTTTTGTGGGGACGGTCACTGGCCGTGAGGCGGATGGCCGCGATCCCGGCACCGCTGCCACAAGCGTAATCTTGCGACTTCAGGGTGCTGTCATTTTTCGCGTGCATGATGTCGCAATCAACAAGGACGCACTCGCCTTCGCCGATGCTATGGTCGCGCGTGGGCTGACCGCGCAGAGGTAATCATGATGTATGTCATCCGCATGAAGAACTGCGCTTTCTTCGCGCGCCATGGGCTCCACGACGAGGAGGAGCGCCTCGGTCAGCGCTTTTACGTCGATGCGGTGCTGGAGGTTCGTTCCGATACCTCGCTTGAAGCGGATTCGATCGACGGGACAGTGGATTACGGGCTCGCGTTCATCGAGATCGAGAAGATCATCACGGGTCGCCGCCGCTTCCTCATAGAGGCCTTGGCGCTGGACGTTGCGCAATCGCTCTGCACCACCTTCCCGCAGATTGCCCGCGCAGAGATAACCGTTCGAAAGCCCAACGCACCCGTGCCTGGGGTGCTGGACCATGTAGAGGTCACCGTTGCCTGGCCGCAATAGCACCAGGGCCTATCTTGGGCTTGGGGGCAATCTAGGCGATCCGGCGGTGAGGATGGCTGCGGCATTGCAGGCCATCGATGCGGCTGCCGGCGTTTCGGTAGCGGAAGCATCGCCGATCTATCGCACGCCGCCTTGGGGCGTTACCGATCAGCCGGAGTTCCTTAACGCAGTCGCTGCAGTCGACGTGACCGTCACGGCGCGACAACTGCTGGATCTCTGTCTCGCAACCGAGCTTGAGCTGAAGCGCGTGCGCGATATTCGCTGGGGGCCGCGTGTCATCGATATCGATCTTCTGCTGTTTGGGGATGAGGTCATAGACGAACAAGGTCTTCAGGTGCCGCATCCGCGCATGACGAACCGCGCTTTCGTCTTGGCGCCACTGGCCGATATCGCTCCCGATCTTGTACTCACGGGGGTACCGGTCAGGGAGCGGCTCGCGAAGATGGATCTCGCCGGCATCACGCGACAGACTGATGACAGCCTGTGGTGGCGTACGCCGGCTACTTAGCCTCCGCTTCGGCCGCACGCGTGATGCGTAAAGCCTCTTCAGCTTCGACATTGCCCGCACGCCCACCCTGGCGTGGCGGAGCCAGCGGTGTCGGGACAGGCTGATTGCCCTTGACGAACTGGTTGCCCGAATAAAGACCTTCGGCCACCTGCATTTCGAACCGGCTGGTGTCGCGACGTCTCACATCGGCGATCACCTCGTCGGCCTCCTCCTCTGGAACGCCCAGCTTGAGAAGGGTCTTGCGTCCGAAGACCAGGGCCGACTCCAGCACTTCGCGGATGTGATAATCCACTCCAGCATGGACGAGTTCGATTGCTGAAGCGCGGTCAAACGCCCGTGCCATCACCTTCGTGAGCGGGAACTCGGCCTTTATGTGCTCCACCATCTTCAGCGCCTGGTCCGCCTTGTCGACGCATACGAGGACGAGTTTGGCGTGTTCTGCTCCAGCGGCATGTAGAATGTCGAGGCGGGTTCCGTCCCCGTAATATACCTTGAAGCCGAAATCGGCGGCGGCCTGTATCATCTCGACATCATTGTCGATGATCGTGACTTCCTCGCCGCGCAGCAGCAGGGGTTGGCTCACGATCTGGCCGAAGCGGCCAAAGCCGACGATGAGAATGCTGCCGGTCAAACCATTCGCGACGTCGACCCCGTCAAGGGCTTGAGTGGGGGCAGGGCGGAACTGTTTCAGCGCCATCATCGCGAACGGCGTCAGCACCATGGAGATGATCACGGTTGACGTGAAGATCGCGTTGGTCGCACCGTCGATCAGGCCGACACTGGCGGCGGTTGCGTAGAGGACGAAGGCGAACTCGCCGCCCTGTGCCATGACAACTGCCCGGTCCAGCGATTCACGCGGATCGGTCTTCAAGAGACGGGCGATGCCATAGATGCCGAGCCCTTTGGCGACCATGAAGGCTACTACGGCCAGTGCTATGAGCCCAAGGTTTTGCGCGATGATCGATAGATCCAGCGCCATGCCCACGCCGAGGAAAAACAGCCCCAGGAGAATCCCGCGAAAGGGTTCGATGTCCGCCTCAAGCTGGTGGCGGAATGTCGATTCCGACAACAGGACGCCAGCGATGAACGCGCCCATGGCCATGGAGAGGCCGCCGAATTGCATTGCCAGTGCCGCGCCCAGCACTACCAGTAGTGCCGCTGCAGTCATCACTTCTCGCGCATTTGCTGCGGCGAGTATCCGGAATAGCGGATTTAGCAGGAAACGCCCGATAACCACGAGCGCAGCCACTGTGCCGAGTGCAATTGCGATCGAAAACCATCTGGATCCTTCCTCTGCACCGCCGCTGGTCGGTGCAAAGAAGGCAACGAAGGCCAGGAGAGGCACGATCGCCACGTCCTCCAGCAACAATATCGAGACGATGCGCTGTCCCTTCGGCGTGGAAAGCTCTCCCCGCTCGTTGAGAAGCTGAAAGACGATTGCTGTTGACGTCAGCACGAACCCCGTAGCGAACACGAAGGCGACGGGCGCCGAATAGCCCAGTGACATAGCCAGGAGGGTCAGCAGGAGCGAGCAGGTCGCAACCTGAAGCACGCCCAAGCCCAGGATTTCGCGGCGCAGCCCCCACAGACGAGACGGCTGCATCTCCAGACCGATGATGAACAAAAACATCACCACGCCCAGTTCGGCGAGGTTGATTATGGTTGCGGGATCGGTGAACAGGCCGAGGCCATACGGTCCAATGACGAGGCCTGCGGCCAGATATCCAAGCACCGAATCGAGACCGAAGCGCTTGAACAGCGGTACTGCGATCACGCCGGACGCTAGCAATATGACGACCGGCACCAGGTCTATGCCGTGATGCGCTGCTTCACCTGCCATCTCGGGCTCCCAGGTGTTGTACCGCCTGAGAGCGAGCTTAGCTTAATCTTGATCCAAAGAAACGGGGGCGGTCGAGCGCGTTAGCGCTCGTTGATGGCGCCGACCGTACGAGTATCCACGCGCTTGAGGTTCATGCCAATTACGGGAACCATCTGGTTCTCGACCTTGACCGACACGGTGACCTGCATGGTGTCGCGATCCGGGAGGCGCGCCAGCATTGCCCCGTTCAGCTGGTTGCGGTTGAGCGAAAGCGTCACCCGTTCGCCGCTAACCTTGCCGCCGATCACGTCGAGCCCTTCGCCGAGCGCACCGTCCATGAAGGTGCCGCGGTAGCCCTGGCGCCCCTTGTGTTCCACCGAGGCGGACATCTTCTGCGTGAAGAGGCCGACGCGGCAGCCCCCGTCGAGCGACATCCCGAGCTTCCCGTCGGGCGTTGCACCCGTGAAGTTGCAGGTGAACTTTGTGCCCTTGTACTTGCCGGCGACGATCTCGCCCGGACCAGACCATTGGCCCTGAATGTTGGAGAAAAAGCGCTTGTCCTTTTCAGACGCAACGGCCGCGCCCGAAGCGCCCACCAGAAGAGCAGCAGCGGCGAGGGGCATGAACTTGGAGAAAGCAGCGCGTGCGATCATGGGGACACCGACGGAAAAATTACCGGAACAGACCAGCGAATTTGGAGAAGAATGGTTAACGCTTCGTCTACATCCTGCCCTGTCCACAGAATGGTCCAGACGTTGCGCCGGCGCAAGCGTCATTGGCAGATCACAGATTTTTCGCCGATTTGTCCTTCGCAAAACGAGTCAGAGCAGCCAGAAAATCACTCATTCCCGGTCGCTTTATCGCAGAAAAGGGCAGAGGCCGCACAGTTTCCATAGCCGCTACACCGATTCGCGCGGTCATCATGCCGTTGACGACACCTTCTCCGAGCTTCGCAGAGAGGCGGGCCGCGAGGCCTTGTCCGATGATCTGGTGCACAAGTTCATCGCCCGCCGCGATGGCACCGGTCACGGCAAGGTGCGCAAGGACATCCCGCGCTAGACGCAGGAAACCGAGCGAGCCGGGGCGTGCGCCGTAGAGCTCGGCCAGGCGACGGATCAGACGGCTCGCCTCGAAAAGCACATAGGCCAGATCCACCATCGCACGCGGGCTGACGGCGGTTACGACTGACACGCGTTTTGCTGCGTCAAGGATCAGTGCCTGGGCCTGTGCATCGAGTGGTGACAGAAGTTCGGTTTCTGCAAGGCGCAACAGGTCGGCGCCATCGATGATGTCGTCCCTAATTTCCGCAAGCGCACGTCGACCTGCGGCCGTCTCGGGTTGCTTGGCGACAAAGCGGGCAAGCTCGTCAGAGACAGCGCGTGCGGCACGCGTGTCGTTTCGCACCATCGCGTCGAGGCCGTTAGCGCGCAGTCGTTCCACGGAGTTGAGCCGCGCGATACCGCCCAGTTCCCGAGCAACAATCACCACCAAGGTGAGTGCCGCAACGGTTGCTGTGGCGGCGGCCAGCCAGCCCAACCAGTCGGAGCGCGCAAAAAGTTCTCGGATCAGTCCATCTGCCCAGAGCCCGATAGCGAGAGAAACGAGCAGGCCCAGGGCTCCGAAGAACACTCCCGCCAGCCGTGAGCGCCGGCGAGGTACCGGCGGAGGAGGGACGGTCAGGGCAGCATCGGCCTCATCGAATATGTCTACGGCAGCGGGCGTGACGACGGCATCCTCCGCCCTC
Source organism: Pseudomonadota bacterium (assembly GCA_023433445.1). Taxonomy (GTDB): domain Bacteria; phylum Pseudomonadota; class Alphaproteobacteria; order Sphingomonadales; family Sphingomonadaceae; genus Sphingobium. The sequence goes on from JAEZCS010000054.1 coordinate 5,083, forward strand.
AGCGCGCGTGGCGCGCGATGCGCTGCTTCTGCATCATGAGATTGCGGGGGCGGAGCGGGATCGACACGGAACGACGCCGGCCTTCTCGGTTCGGTCATGCCACATGGTCCCCGATAAGGAAC
>JAEZCS010000091.1 GCA_023433445.1 Pseudomonadota bacterium
CGTCAGACCATTGCCCTCATGATCACAGGGCTCCTTCTCACCTCATTGGCGGCATGCAACACGGTCAAGGGCGTTGGCCGCGACATTGAATCGGTCGGCCGGGCCGGTGAAAGGGCGATGTAGGACCAGGCGGCCTTCCCTTGCCGACGATTATTGAAGGACGCGGCCTACCATGGCCGCGCTTCTTTCCAGCTTGACGCCGTCACAATCGGGCTCACCGCAGTCACAGGCTGCGATCGTGTAGCGCACCCCGCACATGACCAGAATGTCATGGTCGAACATGTAGTTGGAAATCCCCGCTCGTTCGACCTTCTCTCGGGCCCTTGCCTTTAGAGACATGTGAGATTTCCTCCATTCACCGTCCGGACATGATCTTTGCGGCTCTGCACAAAGTCAATTAACCGGGATTGGTTCCTGAACCGATTGTCATAAATCCGTCCAGAAAATGACACGACCGAACGCCTTACGCCACTATGCTTGCGCGGTAGCCCATTCGATCCCATATGCCGCGCCATGAACGACCAACGCTCAAGCAGCATGCCGGTCTGGCATGGCACCACCATCATGTCCGTGCGTAAAAATGGGAAGGTGATCGTGGCCGGGGACGGCCAGGTTTCCATGGGTCAAACAGTGATGAAGCCCAACGCCCGCAAGGTCCGCCGCCTGCATGACGGCTCTGTGATCGGCGGATTTGCAGGGGCGACGGCCGACGCCTTTACCCTCTTCGAGCGGCTCGAGGCGAAGCTGGAACGCCATAATGGGCAGCTTATGCGCGCCGCTGTTGAACTCGCGAAAGACTGGCGCACCGACAAATATCTCCGCAATCTGGAAGCGATGATGATCGTCGCGGACAAGGAAGTGACGCTGATCCTGACCGGCAATGGCGACGTGCTGGAACCGGTCGGCGGCGTGGCAGCCATTGGATCAGGCGGCAATTTCGCACTCGCAGCAGCCCGCGCTCTGGTTGAATATGAGGAAGATGCCGAGACGCTGGCGCGCAAGGCGATGGCGGTGGCGGCGGATATCTGCGTCTACACCAACGACCAGCTAGTGGTCGAGGAATTGACGAGCCTAACGTGACGCAAGCCCCTTCCGGCAACGGAAGGACTGGGGAGGAATGCGCCCTTCCCCGCTAAGTTGAACAGGATTGCATTAGCAATCGCCCACCCCTGCCCCTCCATCCGTTGAGGGGAGTGAGAAGAAAATGAACGACGATCTGACCCCCAAGGCCATTGTTTCCGCTCTCGACGCGCACATAATCGGCCAGGCCGACGCCAAGCGCGCCGTGGCCGTCGCCCTGCGCAACCGCTGGCGTCGCCAGCGCCTCTCGCCTGATCTGCGTGATGAGGTGACGCCGAAGAATATCTTGATGATCGGGCCCACCGGCTGCGGCAAGACCGAAATCAGCCGCCGTCTCGCCAAGTTGGCAGACGCGCCATTCGTGAAGGTCGAAGCGACGAAGTTCACCGAGGTGGGCTATGTCGGCCGCGACGTGGAGCAGATCGTGCGCGATCTGGTCGAGGAAGCGGTTCGGCTGGAAAAGGACCGACGGCGTGAAGCTGTGCGCGAGGCTGCGTCGGACGCCGCTATGAACCGCCTGCTCGACGCACTCACGGGCAAGGAAGCAAGCGAGGCGACCCGCCTTTCCTTCCGCCAGCGGATCGAAAATGACCAGATGAACGATGTCGAAGTCGAGGTGGAAGTCGCCGACAGCCCCTCCATGCCGATGGAGATACCGGGCATGGGCGGTCAGGTCGGCATGATCAACCTCAGCGACATGATGTCCAAGGCCTTTGGCCAGACGCAGAAAAAGCGCCGCAAGCTGCGCGTGGCAGATGCATGGGACAAGCTGGTCGAGGAAGAGCAGGACAAGCGGCTGGATCAGGATGATGTTGCCCGCGTTGCCATTACGAGCGCTGAACAGAATGGCATCGTCTTCCTGGATGAAATCGACAAGATCGCCGTCAGCGACGTGCGCGGCGGGTCCGTCAGCCGTGAAGGCGTACAGCGCGACCTGTTGCCGTTGATAGAAGGCACCACGGTGTCGACCAAATATGGGCCGCTGAAAACGGATCACATCCTCTTCATCGCGTCGGGTGCCTTCCATGTGGCGAAGCCAAGCGACCTGCTGCCGGAGCTACAGGGGCGCCTGCCCATCCGCGTCGAGTTGAAGGCGCTGACCGAGGACGATTTCGTGGCGATCCTGTCCGACACGAAAGCCAGTCTTGTTGCGCAGTATCGCGCTCTGCTGGCGACGGAGGGCGTGACGATCGACCTGACCCCTGACGGCATTCGAGCGGTGGCGAAGATTGCTGCCGAGGTGAATAGCGAGGTCGAGAATATCGGCGCTCGGCGCTTGCAGACGGTTATGGAAAAGCTGCTCGAGGATGTCAGCTTCGACGCCGAAGATCGTCAGGGCGAAACGCTAGTGATCGACGCCGCTTATGTCGAAAAGCAGCTGAATGAAGTCGCGCGCAACACCGACCTCAGCAAATATGTGCTGTAAATACTCCCCTCCCGCAGCGGGGTGGGGCTGGGGTGGGCGCGAGCGTAGCGAGCCTCCTTCGGAGGCCCCACCCCTTGATCCCCTCCCGCCTGCGGGAGGGGAAATTCGACTAGTAAGAACGGCCCACCAGCACTCGCTCCACCGCTGTCTCACCGGTGAAGATGCACGCGCCATCAGCCGCGTCCGCATCCAGCGGCACGTTGCGCAGCGTCAACTTTTCGCCCTTCAGCCACTCGATCACCTTGTCGAGAGCCGCACCCGTCGGTTTGGACCATTGCACCAGCGCCCATCCCGGCTTCTTGCTCGCGGCGAAATAGGCTTTGAGCGCATCCAGGGATGTGATCGACTTGTCGATATTTCCGTGCAGCCGCGCCTGAGCATCCGCGAACAGCGCCTGCTGGATC